>NZ_JBEXPK010000077.1:0-36596 GCF_040612015.1 Streptomyces sp. NPDC006476
TCGACCGCTTTGCGGCGTACGGCCGGGTCGGGGTGGCAGATGCTGCCGAGCTTGTAGTCGTCGTCCTGGAAGGTGTTGGAATTGATCGCCCCCAGCCTCAGACCGTGGTCCTCGGCGTACTTCGCCAGCGCGCCGTAGTCGTCGACCTTGTCCCACGGAATGTGCAGGGCCACCGTCGGCGCGACACCGGTGTGCGCGTGCACCTGCGCGGCGTCGGCCAGCTTCTCCTGCGGTGTACGGGGAACTCCCCGCTGGGCGAACACCTTGAACCGGGTCCCCGAGTTCCCGTACGCCCACGACGGTGTCTCGACTGCCTGGGTCTTGAGCGCGGACTTCACCGCGGCGAGCTCGGTCACTTGAGGGCTCCTGTGACGTCGGGTCGGAAGGCTTCAGTATGAATCGATTCAGGAGGGGAAGCTTAGGTCGGTTGTGCGGGGTGTCAAGCGTTCGCGCACACCCTGTTGCCCGTGGCCTGACCGTGACCTCTGGCCCTCGAAGGCTTCTCGAAATATTTTCGGGGCCCACCCATTGACGTGACAAGCTCGCCGCGCCTAACGTCCCGGCAATCAAGTTGAAACCTTTCACGACGCCGTGAGGACCTCCCGAGGGTCACCCGGGGCGTCGTCGAGGAGCCCCTCATGACCCACCCGTCCGACGCGGGTCCGGCCCCGGTGCTGGCGCTCGAGGACATCTCGAAGTCCTTCGGCGCCGTGCGTGCCCTGCGGGACGTGTCCCTGGAACTGTTCCCCGGCGAGGTGCACGCCCTCGCCGGTGAGAACGGTGCGGGCAAGTCCACCCTGATCAAGACCCTCGCCGGGGTGCACCGGCCGGACGCCGGCCGGGTACTGCTCGACGGTGAGCCCGTCGTCTTCCACGGCCCCGGTGACGCCCGCGACGCCGGCATCGCCGTGATCTACCAGGAGCCCACGCTCTTTCCCGACCTTTCGATCGCCGAGAACATCTTCATGGGCCGCCAGCCCCGGCGCGCCCTCGGCCGGATCGACCACAAGGCCACGCACGCGGCGACCCTGGCGCTGATGCAGCGCCTCGGGGTCGAACTCGACCCCGACCGCCCGGCGCGCGGCCTGTCCATCGCCGACCAGCAGATCGTCGAGATCGCCAAGGCACTCTCCTTCGACGCCCGCGTCCTGATCATGGACGAACCGACGGCCGCCCTCACCGGGAGCGAGGTCGCCCGGCTCTTCGGTGTCGTGCGCACCCTGCGCGAACAGGGCGCCGCGGTGCTGTTCATCTCGCACCGGCTGGAGGAGATCTTCGAGATCTGCCAGCGGGTCACCACCCTGCGCGACGGCGCCTGGATCTCCAGCGAGCCGATCGAGGGCATGACCGAGGACGACCTGGTGCGCCGCATGGTCGGCCGCGACCTCGACGAGCTCTACCCCAAGCAGGACGTCAAGCCCGGTCAAGTCGCCCTGAGCGTCCGGCGGTTGACCCGGGAGGGCGTCTTCACCGACGTCTCCTTCGAGGTGCGCCACGGAGAGATCGTCGGTCTCGCCGGACTCGTCGGCGCCGGTCGCACCGAGGTGGCGCGCGCCGTCTTCGGCATCGACCGCTGGGACGCCGGCGAGGTCGAGGTCGAGGGGCGCAAGCTCACCAACGGCGCCCCCTCCACCGCGATGGCCGCGGGCCTCGCCCTCGTCCCCGAGGACCGGCGGGCCCAGGGCCTGGTGATGGACATGTCCATCGAGCGCAACATCGGCCTCACCGGCCTCCGTACGACCGTCAGGGCCGGCCTGATGGACCGGGGCGCCGAGCGCAGCCGCTCCCTCGACTGGGCGGTCAAGCTCCAGGTGAAGTACGCCCGGATCGCCGACACGGTCAACACCCTGTCCGGCGGCAACCAGCAGAAGGTCGTCCTCGCCAAGTGGCTCGCCACCGGGCCGAAGGTGCTGATCGTCGACGAGCCCACCCGAGGCATCGACGTCGGCACCAAGGCCGAGGTGCACCGGCTGCTCAGCGAGCTGGCCGCCGACGGTGTGGCCGTCCTGATGATCTCCTCCGACCTGCCCGAGATCCTCGGCATGGCCGACCGCGTGCTCGTGATGCGCGAGGGCCGCCTCGCCGCCGAGATCCCACGCGCCGAAGCCACCGAGGAAACCGTGATGGCCGCAGCCACCGGGAGGGCCGCCGCATGACGGTGACCACTCCCAGCGAAACCCCCGTCGCCGAGGTGCCCAGGTCCAGCGGCACCCGGCTCGTCGACCGCGTGTTCAAGATGCGCGAACTCGCCATCCTGGTCGTCTTCCTGGTGATGATCGTCGTCACCCAGATCGGCAACAGCGACTTCCTGTCCGAACAGGGCATCAAGGACCTGCTGCTGAACGCGACCATCCTGGTCCTCGTCGCCACCGGCCAGTCCCTGGTAGTGATCACGAGGAACGTCGACCTGTCCGTCGGCTCCACCCTGGGCATCGCCGCCTTCGCCGCCGGCGACTACCTCCACGGCGGCGGGAACGCGGTCGTCGCCGTGGTCCTGGCGGTGCTGCTGGGCATCGGCTTCGGCCTGCTCAACGGTCTGCTCGTCAGCCTCGGCCAGGTCCCGGCCCTCGTCGTCACCCTGGGCACGCTCTACATCATCCGCGGCATCGACTCCATCTGGGTCGGCTCCCGCCAGATCACGGCGGCCGACCTGCCGGGCGGATTCGTGGACTTCGGCTCCGGCGGCATCTCCGCGGTGCCGTGGCTGGCGCTCATCGCGCTGGCGGTGCTGGTGGCCACGGCGTACTACCTCAAGCACTTCGGCAGCGGACGGGAGTTGTACGCGCTCGGCTCCAACCCGGAGGCGGCGCGGCTGGCCGGCATCCCGGTCCGCAAGCGGATCCTCGCCGCGTACACCTTCTGCGGCGCACTCGCCGGCCTCGCGGGCGCCATGTACCTGGCCCGCTTCGGCAACGTCGACTCCGGAACCGGAACCGGTTACGAACTCACCGTCGTCAGCGCGGTCGTGGTCGGGGGTGTCGTCTTCACCGGCGGCTCCGGCAGCGTGTACGGCGCCGCGCTCGGTGCCCTACTGCTGACCTCCATCAACAGCGTGCTGCCCGCTCTCGGTGTCAGCTCGGTGTGGGTGCTCGCCATCAACGGCATCCTGCTCATCCTCGCCATATCGGTCGACCGGATCGTCGCCCTGCGCGTGGCCTCCGCGCTGAAGAAGTCGGCCGCGAAGAAGACGGCCCTGCAGAAGGGGAACGCCCGCCATGCCTGACTCCCTCACGCGCGCGGTCCGCTGGGACACGGTCGTCGGCGCCCTCCTGGTCGTGCTGTTGCTGCTGTCGTTCGGCACGGTGGACGGCTTCGGGAACGCCCTGAACCTGTCCTTCCTGATCGGCAACACCCTGCCGATCGCGCTGATCGCCCTGCCCATGACGCTGCTGGTCGTCTCCGGTGAGATCGACCTGTCCGTCGCCTCCACGGCCGGCCTGTCCGGCGCGGTGATGGGCAAGCTGTGGAACGAGGGCATGGCGATCGAGACGATCATCCCGCTGTGCCTGCTGCTGGGCGTGGTCTGCGGGCTGGTCAACGGCCTGCTGGTGACCCGGCTCGGGCTGCCCTCCCTCGCCGTCACCATCGGCACCCTCGCCGCCTACCGGGGCATCGCACAGATCGTGCTCGGCTCCGACGCGGTGACCGACTTCCCCTCCCAGTACCTGAACTTCGCGGCCGGACGGCTCGGGAACTCGTTCCTCCCGCAGGCCTTCCTGCCCTTCCTCGTACTGCTCGTCATCGCCGTGGTCGTCCTGCACGCCACGCCGTTCGGGCGGTCGCTGTTCGCCATCGGGGCGAGCGAGGAGGCGGCGCGGTTCGCCGGGATCCGGGTCAAGCGCCACAAGCTGATCCTGTTCACGGTGACGGGGCTGATGGCGTCCCTCACCGGGATCTTCTGGGCGCTGCACTACGCCAGTGCGCGGTACGACAACGCCACGGGTCTTGAACTGTCTGTCGTCGCCGCCGTGTTGCTCGGCGGCATCGACTTCGACGGGGGCAAGGGGACGCTGGGCGGTGCGATCGCCGGTGTCTTCCTGCTCGGGGCGTTGCAGAACGTGATGAGCCTGCTGAATGTGTCCGCGCAGTCGCAGATCGTCGTCACGGGTGTGTTGCTGGTCGTGTCCGTGCTCGGTCCTCGTGTCGCACGGCAGGTTTCCATCGCGAGGGCGGCACGTTCCGCTGGTTAGACCGGTTGTCAGCTGCGGGCCTGTTGTGGCTGGTCGCGCAGTTCCCCGCGCCCCTGAAGGGGCGCGTCTCGCTCACCCTCTTATCAGAAGGACTCCCATCCATGCGTAAGTCATCCCTTCGTCGTGCCTGCGCGGCGCTCGCCGCCGGAACCTCCCTCGCTCTCGCCCTGACCGCTTGCGGGGGGACCACCAAGAACAACTCCAAGAGTGACGACAAGGCGGCCACCTCCACCGCCAAGGCCGACCCGGATGCCGCGCTGAAGAAGGGGCTGACGGTCGGGTTCCTGCCCAAGCAGGTCAACAACCCGTACTTCACCTCCGCCGACAAGGGCGGCGAGAAGGCGCTGACCGAACTCGGCGGCAAGTACAAGGAGGTCGGCCCCTCCAGCGCCACCGACACCTCCGGGCAGGTCTCCTACGTCAACACGCTCACCCAGCAGCAGGTGAACGCGATGGCCGTGTCCGCGCAGGACCCGGGCGCCCTGTGCACCGCGTTGAAGCAGGCCATGAGCAACGGCATCAAGGTCGTCACCTACGACTCCGACACCAAGCCGGACTGCCGCAACGCCTTCGTCTCGCAGGCCTCCGCCGAGGACCTCGGCCGTACCGAGGTGCAGCTGCTGGCCCAGCAGATCGGCTACAAGGGCGAGATCGCGATCCTGTCGGCCGCGCAGACCGCGACCAACCAGAACGTGTGGATCGACTTCATGAAGAAGGAGCTGGCGGACCCCAAGTACAAGAACATCAAGCTGGTCAAGATCGCCTACGGCAACGACGACGCCCAGCAGTCCTTCCAGCAGACCCAGGGCCTGCTGCAGCAGTACCCCAACCTGAAGGGGATCATCTCCCCGACCACCGTCGGCATCAAGGCCGCCGCCCAGTACCTCTCCGGTTCCAAGTACAAGGGCAAGGTCAAGCTCACCGGCCTCGGCACCCCCAACGACATGCGCAACTACGTCAAGAACGGCACTGTCGAGGGCTTCGAGCTGTGGGACCCGGCGAAGCTCGGCGACCTCGCCGCCCGCACCGCCGTGGCGCTGGCCTCCGGTCAGATCACCGGCAAGGAGGGCGAGACGT
The DNA here is from genome assembly GCF_040612015.1 of Streptomyces sp. NPDC006476. Lineage (NCBI taxonomy): Bacteria > Bacillati > Actinomycetota > Actinomycetes > Kitasatosporales > Streptomycetaceae > Streptomyces > Streptomyces sp. NPDC006476. Next base: position 5,268 of record NZ_JBEXPK010000077.1, read on the forward strand.
TCAAGGCCGGCTCGACCACGTACACCATCGGCAAGGACGGCGTGATCACGCTCGGCAAGCCGACCGTGTTCACCGCGAAGAACATCGACCAGTTCAACTTCTAGGCCCCTTCGGCCCGTTCGGGAGCTGGTACTTCATGCAGCGCGTCTGTTTCCTCCTCAAGGTCCGCGAGGACCGGCTCGCCGAGTACCGCGAACGCCATGCCGCCGTGTGGCCGGAGATGATCGAGGCGCTCTCCGCCACCGGCTGGCACAACTACTCCCTCTTCCTGCGCGACGACGGCCTGCTCGTGGGCTATGTGGAGACCGAGGACTTCGCCGCCGCCCAGGCCGGCATGGAGGCCACCGAGGTCAACGCCCGCTGGCAGGCGGAGATGGCGCCGTTCTTCGAGTCGCTGGACGGCGCCCGGCCCGACGAGGCCATGAAACCGCTCACGGAAGTGTTCCACCTCGCCTGACCGCCGCGCCGATCGTCCCCGCCCCTCGCTGGAGCCGCTCATGAGAAGACGCACCGTGCTCGCCACCGCCATACTGGCGGCCGTGGCAACACCGGGCATCGCACGGGCCGCCGATCCCGGCCCCTCAGTCAGCAGGAAGAGCACCACCCAACTCGACTCCCAGGCGGTCTTCTTCGTCTCCTACGACGGTCTGGTCAACAACAACTCGTTCCAGAAGAACGGCCTGTTGACCTACAAGGGTTACCAGTACGCCACCTGGTACACCTCGACGGGCAACGCCGTGGTCGGCCGGCGCGCCCTCGGCGCGAGCAGCTGGTCGACCGTCACCCTTTCCCACGTCCTGAAGACCAGTGACTCCCACAACGTCATCTCCATGGGCGTCTCCAAGGTCGACGGTCGGCTGCACCTGAACATGGACTCGCACAGCGACGGCTACTTCTACGTGAAGTCGGTCGCCGGGCTGCTGGACAACCCCGGTACCACCGGCTGGACTTCGTCGGTCTTCGGCTCCGTCCAGACGTCCCTGGACGGCCTCGCCCTGACCTCGCAGTTCACCTACCCGCAGTTCGTCTCCACCCCCGAGGGCAGGCTCCAGCTCAGCTACCGGGTCGGCATCTCCGGCAACGGCCGCAACGCCCTTGCCGAGTACGACGGTTCGAGCTGGACGGCGCTGGGGGAGTGGTCCAGTTCCACGGGCACGTACACCAGCTCGCACGGCTCCTCGACGGCCCGCAACATGTATCTGCACGGCATCGACTACGACGTCAACGGCCGACTGCACTCCTTCTTCACCTGGCGTGAGCAGAACGCGGCCGTGATGTGCAACAGCGGCGGCATCACCAACCACGACACGGGTTACGTCTACTCCACCGACCGTGGCCGCACCTGGCGCAACGACGCGGGCGGCCTGGTCGCCACCACCGGCACCGCGGACACCGTCGCCGTCACGGACTCCGGACTGGTCGTCGACTCCCTCAACCCCGACCACTCCCTGATGAACCAGGAGAGCCAGTGGACGGACTCCACGGGCCTCCCGCACGCGATCATCAGCTACGTCCCCGGCCGCTTCGGCCAGTGCACCACGAACTACGTCGCCGACCGCACCGCCAACGGCCGCGCCTTCCACGTCCGCAAGAACGCATCGGGCACCTGGCAGAAGACGGAGATCCCCCTCGCCCTGAACTCCAGCCAGCGCACCAAGCTGGTCCTGGACCAGTACGACAACGCCTACGCCGTCTTCCCGTACGGCCGGATCGCCGCCGCATCGAAGGCGTCCGGGTACACCGACTGGACACTGCTGTACGACGGCGGTGATCTCAACGCCTTCGGCGAGGTCGTCATCGACGAGCTGCGGGTGAGGTACGACAACGTCCTGTCGTTCATGTACCAGGAGAAGTCGAGCGGCACGACCCCGTCGGCGCTGCATGTCGTCGACTTCGCACTGCCCGCGTGACCGGCGCCGATGTGCGGGGCGATGACGGTAATGTGAAGGTCGTCTTCCCGCCGTCCCGCGTTCCTCTGGAGGTCCCTGCCTGATGGCCCAGTCGGTGGGTATCAAGGACGTCGCCCGTGCCGCCGGAGTCTCCGTCGGCACGGTGTCCAACGTCATCAACCGTCCGGACACGGTCGCGACGGAGACCCGGGCACGGGTGCAGTCCGCGATAGACCGGCTCGGGTACGTCCGCAGCGAGTCCGCGCGCCAGTTGCGCGCGGGCCGCAGCCGGATCATGGGGCTGCTCGTGCTCGACATGGGCAACCCGTTCTTCGTCGACGTGGCGCGCGGGGCCGAGCGCGCCGCGCGCGACGCCGGGCTCGGCGTGATGGTCTGCAACAGCGCGCAGAGCGCCGGCGAGGAGGCGGAGTACCTCTCGCTCTTCGCCGAGCAGCGGGTGCGGGGCGTACTGCTCACCCCCGCCGACGCGACCGGCCGCAACATCGAGACGTTCCGCCGGCACAACATCCCCTTCGTCCTCGTCGACCGGGTGGCCGAGGGGACGACCGAGTGCTCGGTCTCCGTCGACGACGTGGCGGGCGGTGCGCTCGCCGTGCGCCATCTGATCGACGCCGGGCACCGCTCCATCGCGTACGTCAGCGGTCCGCCCGGCCTCAACCAGGTCCGCGACCGCCGCACGGGCGCCCTGAACGCGCTCGCCGAGGCGGGCCTCGGCCCCGAGTGCCTGCGCGAGCTGCCCACCGAGCGGCTGGACGTGGCCGCGGGCCGGGACGCCGGCGCCCGTCTGCTCGGCCTCGCCGACCGCCCCAGCGCCGTCTTCTGCGCCAACGACCTGCTCGCCCTCGGCGTACTGCAGGCCATGTACGCGGCCGGCATCACCGTCCCGGACGACCTCGCCATCGTCGGCTACGACGACATCGAGTTCGCGGCCGCCGCCGCCGTCCCGCTCACCTCTGTACGCCAGCCCGCCGTCACCATGGGCGCCCTGGCGGCGGATCTGCTGCTGGAGGAGACGGAGGCGGAGGGCGGGGGCAGGCGGCACGAGCACCGGCGTGTCGTCCTCCAGCCGGAGCTGGTCGTACGGCGTTCGAGTCTCTCGGCCCGCTGATCGCCCGTTCAGTAGGATTTCATGATCCCCGGGGTCGGCCGACGGACGAACTTGTGGTGAAGTGGGACGCGACCGGAAGTCCGTCCGTCCCTGGAGATCAGTTGAGCGCCACGTACCGCCAGCCCGGCGTCGTCCTCACCGACCGCCACTTCACCGTGCCCCTCGACCACGACGACCCGGCGGGGGAGTCCATCGAGCTGTACGCCCGTGAGGTCGTCGCGGGAGAGAAGGAACGGCAGGACCTGCCCTGGCTGGTCTATCTGCAGGGCGGACCCGGATTCGGGGCGAATCGTTTCGTCGGGAAGCCGGCCTGGCTCGGGCGGGCCCTGAAGGAGTACCGGGTCCTCCTGCTCGACCAGCGCGGCACCGGCCACTCCACGCCCGCCAACCGCCAGACCCTCCCGCTGCGCGGGGGCCCCGCCGAGCAGGCGGACTACCTCGCCCACTTCCGCGCCGACGCGATCGTCCGCGACTGCGAGGCCATCCGCCCGCAGGTCACCGGCGGCGCCCCCTGGACGGTCCTCGGCCAGAGCTTCGGCGGCTTCTGCTCGGTCACCTACCTCTCCAGCGCCCCCGAGGGTCTGGCCGCCGCCGTGATCACCGGCGGTCTGCCCTCCCTCGACGCCCACGCCGACGACGTGTACCGGGCCGCCTACCCGCGCATCGAACGCAAGGTCGCCGCCCACTACGCCCGCTACCCGCAGGACATCGAGCGCGCCCGCCGTATCGCCGACCACCTGCTCACCCACGAGGTCACGCTGCCGAACGGCTACCGCCTCACGGTCGAGGCCTTCCAGTCCCTCGGCATCATGCTCGGCGGCAGCGAGGGCAGCCACCGCCTCCACCACCTCCTCGAACACGCCTTCGTCCGCACCCCACAGGGTATGGCCCTCTCCGACGCCTTCCAGGAGGAGGTGCAGGGCAGCCTGTCGTTCGCGAGCCACCCCCTGTACGCCCTCGTCCACGAGGCATGCTACGGCCAGGACGAGCGCCCCACCGCCTGGTCGGCGGAGCGCGTACGGGCCGAGTTCCCGCAGTTCGACGCCCCCAAGACGCTGGCCGGCGACACCCCGCTGCTCTTCACCGGCGAATCGATCCACCCCTGGATGTTCGACTGCGACCCGGCACTGCGGCCCCTGCGTGAAACGGCCGAACTCCTCGCCGCCCGCACCGACTGGCCGCCGCTGTACGACCCCGCCCGCCTCGCCGCCAACGACGTCCCGGCCGCGGCGGCCGTCTACCACGACGACATGTACGTCGACACGGCCCACGCCCTGGAGACGGCCCGGACGATCCGGGGTCTGCGCACCTGGGTGACGAACGAGTTCGAGCATGACGGCGTCCGCGCGGGCGGCCCCCGCGTCCTGGACCGGCTGCTCGCCCTCACGCGCGACGAGGCATGACACCAAGCCGGCCCAACGCACCCGTGCGCCCCGTGACCGCGCAGAACGTGCTCAACGCCGTTCGTCGGTCGCGGTGTGCGCGATGACCGCGGAGACGATCGTCTCCCAGTCGGCTCGGTCGACCCCGTGCCCGGCGTCCTTGAGAGCCAGCAGCCGCGCGCCGGGAATCTCCTCGGCGAGCGCCTCGCCATGGGCGAGGGGGAACAGCGGATCCGCGGTTCCGTGGATCACCAGCGTGGGCACCGCGATCGAAGACAGCGGCCGACGTGAGGACTCGCCCTCGGCCAGCAGGTCGTGGTTGCGCACGGCGGCGAAGTCACGCGCACGCTCGACGTCACGGGGGACGAGGTCCCGGACGGCGGCCTCGTCGAACGGACGCCGCCCTCCCGCGAGCAATCGTGCGTACTCGACCAGGTGGTCGACCACCGAGGCCCGCTGCTCCCAGTCGACCTGCGCGGACGACACGAAGCGCATGAACTCCTCGCTGGGCGGGGGCAGTTCGGGACCTCCGCGCACCGCCCGGGAGGTGCTGATGAGGACGAGCGAGAGAACGCGAGACGCATGGTCGAGCGCCGTCAGCTGCGCCAATGCCCCTCCGGCCGAGACCCCCACCAGATGGGCGGCCTCGATCCCGTAGGCGTCCAGAACCCCCACGGCGTCGCGCACCAGATCCGCACCGGTGTATCCGGGGCGGCCCGGTTCGTAGGTGACCGACCGGCCGGTGTCGCGATGGTCGTACCGGATCACGAACCGTCCGCCCTCGGCGAGCATCCGGCAGAACCGCTCGTCCCACCACAGCATCGAGGCTCCGGTCCCCATGACGAGCAGCACCGGCGGATCCGACCGGTCACCGAAGGACTCGGTGCACAGGGAGACACCGCGCGCGTCGATCATCCGCTCGGCCACCGCCACACCTCCTCACCGCAGCCATTGTGCCGCTGGGAGGAGGCGTCGGCCGCCGTGTGCTTGGATCACCGTGGCGGCTGGCGGACCACCCTCGTCGGCCGGGTCTGCCTCCACATGCTCGCCTCGCGCAACGCGCAACGCGCGCCGCGAGGACCCGATGGGCGAGGCGTTCGTGCCCGGTCCGGTGATCACGCCGCTGGCGCGGATCCACCCGGAGCGGGAGGTCCTCCAGGCCGACTCGCTGCGGCTGGCGCTGCTGGTGGTCCTCGAGACGCTGGAACTGGCCGAGCGGCCGGCGTCCCGGCGCCGGCGCCGGCGGCGGGGGCGCCACTCCGTCGGCGGAACCCGAGCTCGGCCGGGAGCGGCACGCCGTGGACGCGTTCATGGCCGCCGCCCGGGCGGGCGACTTCGAGGCGCTGGTCGCGGTCCTGGACCCCGACGTCGTGCTGCGCGCCAACTCCGGGACGCTGGTCGGGGGCGCCGCCTCGAAGGTGGTGCGCCTGTGCGTGGCCGAACAGGCCCTGTTCTTCCAGTAGTTCGCGCACTCGATGCGGATGGTCCTGGTCAATGGGGAGGTATCGGGATCCGCAACGCCCTCGAGGGGCTGGCCCGGTTCGATCTGGGCGACGGGCTCGACTGAGCGCTCAGGCCGCGACGGCCAGGCGACCGAGAGTGCGGTACGGGTTCACGACCCGCCCGTCCGGCAGGAGTTCACCGGTGTCGTCGAAGACGATCGTCCCGTTGCACAGCAGGCTCCACCCCTGTTCCGGGTGGGCCGCGACGACGGCGGCGGTGTGGTGGTCGGGGCTGTCTGCGCTGGGACACGGAGGCCGGTGGCTGCACATGATCTCTCTCCTCGGTCCGTCTGGCTCCCGCCTGAAGTGGGCTCGTATCCGTGGTAGCCGAGTTTGTTTTCCGTTGTATGAGAGGACCCCCACAAGCCCGGAAACTCATCGGTGAGGTTCGGTTCCGCCGGGTCGTGGAAGCCGGGAAGGTCCACTGTCGGACCGGCGTGGGACCGTGGGGCGTGACGGCGTGCACACGCGAAGGGGGCCGTGTCATGGGCGACGTCGACGCGCAGTTCCTGCGGGGCCTGTTCGACGAGGAGGGCAGCCTGCACGCCGGTGGCCGGATCGCGCTGTACCGGCTCTACGGCCTCGAGGGGCTGCTGTATGTCGGCATATCGGTCGCTCCCCTCACCCGGGTGCGCACGCACCTGCGCGAGCAGCCGTGGGGTGCGCAGGTCATAGGGATACGGATCGGCTATCCCGACGACGCGGAAGCGGCCGAGCGTGAGGCGGTCTGGACCGAGCGCCCCAAGTACAACGTGGTCTTCAACGGCCGCCTCCCGCCCCCGCCCGCGGACCCCGCGTCCCGGCTCAGAACCGAACTCGCCGTGGAGCAGCGGCGGCTCAGGGAGTTCGAGGCGGCCGTACCCGAGTCGTCGGCCCATCTGCGGCTCATCGTCCGCGGGATCGAGGCGAAGAAGGAGAAGATCGCGAGGCTGCGGGAGCAGATCGAGGCCACCGAGGCGGCACGGCAGACCTAGACGCCGGGGCGGGTGCCCTTCGGGGGAGCCGCCTGGTCGATAACATGTGCGATATGCCAGATCAGACCGTCGGCCGCGCCGACCTGCGTGCCGACTGCGAGCGGTGTTTCGGGCTCTGCTGTGTCGCCCTGCCCTTCGCCGCCTCCGCCGACTTCGCGATCGACAAACAGGCCGGCACACCCTGCCCGAACCTCCGGGGCGATCACCGCTGCGGCATTCACGCCACGCTGCGGCAGAAGGGGTTCACCGGCTGCACGGTCTACGACTGCTTCGGCGCCGGGCAGCAGGTCTCGCAGATCACCTTCGGCGGACAGGACTGGCGCTCCGGCTCGCGGGAACGCGCCCGGCTGATGTTCGACGTCTTCCCGGTCGTACGGCAGCTGCACGAGCTGCTGTGGTACCTCAGCGAGGCGCTCACCCTGCCGGCCGCCCGCCCCCTCCACGCAGAGCTGCGCCGCCTCCTGCAGGAGACCGAGAGCCTTGCGGGTCAGGCCCCGGACCAGTTGGCCGCGTTGGACGTCGGCGCGCACCGGCAGACGGTGAACGTCCTGCTGCTGGAGGCGAGCGAGCTGACGCGGGCGGGTGTCCGGGGCCGTAAGAAGGACCGCCGCGGGGCCGATCTCATCGGCGCCCGCCTCAAGGGCGCCGACCTGCGCGGGGCGAATCTGCGCGGCGCCTATCTGATAGCCGCCGACCTCACGGGCGCCGATCTGCGGGATGCCGACCTGATCGGCGCCGACCTGCGGGACGCCGAGCTCACCGACGCCGATCTGACCGGTGCGTTCTTCCTGACCCAGCCCCAGCTCAACGCGGCCCGGGGGAGTGCCGGCACCCGGCTCCCGGGCTCAGTCACCCGCCCGGTGCACTGGGCAGCGCAGCTCTGACGGAGCCTCCTCGACCGTGGTCGCCGCACCGGCGGTCACCGTGCGGCGGTCCAGGTGCAGCCGCAGCCCGTCCGGCATCAGGGTGAGCCGCTCGGTCACCCGCAGCCGGTAGTCCGGGTCGGGTACGAACGCGTAGCGGCGCAGCAGCAGGCCCAGCACCAGGGTCGCCTCGTGCAGCGCGAACTGCCGGCCGATGCACGCCCGCGCCCCGGTGCCGAACGGCTTGAAGGTGTGCGCGGGGCGGGAGCGTACCGCCTTTGGGTCGAAGCGGTCCGGGTCGAAGTGCTCGGCGTCGGCGCCCCAAGCCGCGGGGTCCCGGTGCAGCATCGGGGTGAGCACCAGCGTCCAGGCACCCCGTCGCATCGGGTGCCGGCCGGCCAGCACGGTGTCCTGGACGGCCTCGCGGGCGAACGCGGGCGCGGTCGGCCACAACCGCAGCGACTCGTCCAGCACCCGGCGCACGTACCGGAGCTTGGCCACCTGGTCGTAGCCGGGCGTCGGGGTCTCGCCCCAGACGCGGTCGACCTCCGCGCGGGCGCGGGCGGCGACCTCGGGGTGGCGGGAGAGGTAGTGCAGGGCGAAGGAGAGGGCGCCCGAGGTGGTCTCGTGGCCCGCCACCAGGAAGGTGATGACCTGCCGGCGGACGTTCTCGGGGGAGAGACGTTCACCCGTCTCGGGGTGGACGGTCTCCAGCATCCGGTCCAGCAGGTCGCCGTCACCGCCCGCCGCGCGCCGCGCGCGGACCAGGTCGTCGACCGTGCGGTTGAGGAAGGCGATGTCGGCCGCGTTGCGCTGCGCGGCCCGCCGGAGCAGCCCGGGGAAGGGAACGGAGTTCAGCCGCTGGGCGTAGGTGAGCGTGCCCACCATCGCGGTGATGAAGGGGTGCGGCCGGAAACGCTCGAAGGAGCCGAAGTCGTGGCCGAACCCGGTCCGCGCGATGGTCTCCAGCGTCAGCTTGGTCATGTCCCCGGGCACGTCCACCGCCCGCCCCGCCGCCCGCTCCCGGTCCCAGTGGTCCGTCAGCCGCCCGGCGACGGCCAGCATCATCGGGTGGTACGCCTCCATGGCCTCCCGGCTGAACCCCGGGGCCAGCACGTCGTGGGCCAGCTGCCAGTTCGGCTCGTGGTTGTACGCCGTGAACAGCCCGTCCCCGGCGACGGGCCGCAGATTGGCGACGCCGAGGCCCACGTGCTTGGCGAACCGCGACTCGTCCGCGAGGTCGGCCACCAGATCGGCGCCCCAGACGAACACGAACTCCCGGTTGAAGGCCTTGCGCCGGTAGATCGGCCCCAGTTGGCGGGCGAAGCGCAGGGAGTCCTGGAGCGGCGTGGCCCGGTTGGCGCCCAGCACGTCACCGAGCAGCGGGAGCCGGCGCGGTGGATGCGGGATGCGGTGCAGCGCCGGCCAGCCCTGCTCGGCACTGCGGAACCCGCCCGGCAGCGCCGCCCCTGTCGTGGTCTGCGCCATGACGCGATCTCCCTTGATCCAGCGGCGATTGAGCTCGTTGTACGTGGGTTCAATAGCGCGGCCCAGTCTGGTCCCGTTGTTGAACCGGCGTCAAGTAAAGTGCGGACATGGCCGCGAACCAGGGCGAGCGCACGCGCCGCCGGCTCAGTACCGGTGAGCGCCGGGAGCAGCTGCTGTCGGTCGGGGCGCGGCTGTTCTCGGAGAGTCCGTACGACGACGTCTGGATCGAGCAGGTCGCCGAGATCGCCGGTGTCTCCCGGGGGCTGCTCTACCACTACTTCCCGACCAAGCGGGAGTTCTTCGCGGCCGTCGTCGAGCGGGAGAGCGAGCGCATGCTGCGGATGACGGCGGCCGTGCCCGGCGTCCCGGTGCGCGAGCAGCTCGCGGCGGGGCTGGAGACGTATCTCGAGTACGTCGAGGCCCATGCGCACGGCTTCCGGGCCTTCCACCGCGCCGACGCCGCCGGGGACCAGGCCGTACGCCGGGTCTATCAACGGGCGCTTGCCGCGCAGGAGCGTCAGATTCTCGCGGCGGTGGAGGCGGACCCCGAGTTCGGCCCGGTCGCCGGGGCGCGTCCCGATCTGCAGCTCGCGGTCCGGGGCTGGCTGGCCTTCACCACGGCCGTCTGCCTGGAGTGGCTGCGCGGCTCGGAGCTGGGGCGCGAGCAGGTCCGTGATCTGTGTGCCCGGGCGTTGCTGGGCGTCATCGCGCCCTGAGGTTCTGCTGCTCGGGCCCTCCCGTGGTGGGCGTGCACCCCGATTGGTTGGCGTGCGCCCCGATTGGTTGGCGTGCGCCTCGATCTTCGATAGGTTAGGCAAGCCTTACCTAAGGAGGGTTTTGGATGGGTGACAGCCAGAGCTGGGCGGCCGCGCCTGCCGCGGCCGAACGGGCCCGTTCGGTGCTCGCCACCGCGTGGTCCTGTGCGGTGACCGCCGAGGGCGGGCGCGAGGAGTTCGTCGGCGCGCACACCGTGGCCGAGGACGGCGGGGTCCTGCTGAGCGTGCCCGAGGGCAGCGCGCTGCTCACGGCCGCGATCTGCGCACCCCGTGGCGAGCCGTCCGCCGTGCTGGAGTTCGCCGACGTGGCGCCCGTCCCGGTGCGCAGCCGGATCCGCGCCCGGCTCTGGCTCGCGGGATGCCTCGTCGCCGACGACGACCGACTGGCCTTCCGCCCCACCCGGATCGTGCTGCGGCAGCCCTCCGGCGCCGTGGTGGTCGACCTCGACGAGTTCGCCGCCGCGGCGCCCGACCCGCTCGCCCTCGCCGAGGCGCATCTGCTGACCCACCTCGCCGACTGCCACCCCGATGCGGTCGAACGGCTCACCCGCCTCGTCGACCACGCCAGTCTGCACGGCGTCGTCCGCGTCCAGCCCCTCGCCGTCGACCGGCACGGGCTGACGCTGCGCATCGAACGCAACCGCGCCCACGGCGACGTACGCCTGCCCTTCCACACCCCCGCCGACGACGTCGCTCAGCTCACCGAGCGCATGCACGCCCTGCTCTCCCAGGCGAGCGCCGCCTCCTGCCGACGTGCCCTACAGCGGCAGCGCACAGACCGCGACCGGTGAGGCGAACGGGGCGCCCGCGAGCCGCAGTTCACCGCTGTTGTCGTCGACGTGGAACACGCTGACCGTGCCGGACTTCTGATTCGCCGCGAACAGCAGCCCGCCGTCCGGCGAGAAGGCGATCTGCCGGGGGAAGTCGCCCGACACCGGGACCGTGCCCAGCAGCCGTAGCCGCGCGCCGTCCCCCTCGACGGCATAGCGCGCCAGGGTGTTGTCGCCGCGGTTGGCGAGGAAGGCGTAAGAGCCGTTTCGGGTCACCAGGATCTGGGCCGGGTAGTTGGTGCCAGGACCGGAGCCCGTGGACTGCGGTGCGCCGATGGTCAGCCGCCCGCTGGACGGGTCGTAGGCGCAGACCGCGATCGTGTCGTCGACCTCGTTGGCCAGATAGGCGTGGCGGCCGCCCGGGTGGAAGGTGAGATGGCGCGGACCGGCCCCGGGCCGGGTGTGCGCCTGCGCGACCTCGGTGAGCCTGCCCGTGCGCTCGTCGAGGCGGTAGGTGTAGACGGTGTCCGTACCCAGGTCGACCGCGAGTACATGGCCGCCGTCGGGGCTGGTGATGAACTGGTGGGCGTGCGGCCCCTGTTGGCCGGGACCCGGCTTCGGATCGGAGTGCACGACCAGGTCGGCGCGCTTGCCCAGGGCGCCCGAGCCGTCGATGGGGTGCACCGCCACGCTGCCGGAACCGTAGTTGGCGCTCAACAGCCAGCGGCCGCTGGGATGCACCGACAGATGGCAGGGCCCGGCACCGCCGGTGGCGCGGCTGCCCAGGACCTTGCGGTCGGCGAGGCGTACGGCGGTCACGGCGCCGTCGTCCCGCTCGTCCACCGCGTACAGCGTGCGGCCGTCGGGATGCGCGGCCAGATAGGACGGATCGGGCACTCCGGTGAGGGTGCCGGCGCCGGTGACACGGCCGCTCGTGGGGTCGTAGGTGGCGAGTCCGACACCCCTGCCGCCGCCTTGGACCGAGGTGTAGGTGCCGATGTAGAGGGGACGCGGCCCGGACTTCCGGGGCGCGGGGTGGGGTGTGGAGGGCTTGGCCGACGGCCGCGGTGTGGTGGCGGCGGCCGCGGGTTCGGCGTCCGGGGTGCCCTTGGGCGGGGCCGGCGCGGGCAGTGCGGTGATCGCGGCGGCTCCCGCGAGCGCGCCGACGAAGCGGCGCCTGCTCCAGCCGCCGCCCGCCGCTCCTGTCCCACTGCCCATGCCCGCACCTCAGCCGGTCGCTCGCCCCGATCGTGACTAGCCACCATGACCCGGACGCCCCGGCCCGTGCAACACCGGCACCCTTCGTTGCGCAGGGCGCAATGACAGCTCCCGCCGCGCGCAGCCGTGTCACGCCGCCCCTCCGGACCCCCGGCTGGGGTGAGTCCCAGCAGCCAGACGTGCCGGAGCTGCCGGACGCCGGGGCTACGAGATTGCGCTGGGAGCTGCCGGACGCGCGGGAGTCCGAAGCTGCGTGGCCTGGTGGAGTTGCCGGACGCGCAGGACCGCCGGAGCCACCTGACCTGCCGGAGCTGTCGGACGTGCGGGATTCCGCAGCTGCCTGGCTGGCCGGAGCTGCCGGAGCTGCGGGGCCGTCGGAGCCGCCTTGCCTGTCGGAGCAGCCGGACGTGCGGGAGCCCGGAGCTCCGCCCTGCCGCACCTGCAGGAGGCGCAGCGGGGGCCTGGGCGCCGGGTCGGCCGAGGTGGGGCGGGCGGTGTCCGCCTGGTCACGACCGTCGCGCCCGCCGTCGCCGGGACCGGTGCCCTACCAGTCGCCGTCCTGCACCGGCTTGCCCGGTGCGTCACCCAACTGCTGCACCTGGTGCGGTGTCGGGGGCTGCCAGGGCTCGTGGTCGTCGCCGAGCCAGTCGCCGACCGGCTTCACCGCCTCCAGCGTGTCCGTCGGAGCGAGATCGGCCGCGTCCTGGTCGTAGTAGTCGAACCAGGGCAGGCCCGCACGGGTGTAGGCCGCGCGGTCCACCGGCGACGGCGGAGGCGCCTCGCCGGTGATACGGCGCCACTCCGGCGGCGTCACCAGGTGCACGAACACGCGCCCCGCCGGCTCCTCGGCCCAGTCCGACAGCGGCCGGTCGTCCTCGTAGACCTCCTGCCGCATCGAGCCGCCGACACCCAGCCCCATCGCCGCGGCGGCCGGGGCCGCGCCCGGGGCGGGAGGCGGTGCCGCCGCCATCGGCATCGCCGCACCGTAGCCGCCCAGCGTCGTCAGCCTGCGCGACGCCCGCGCCCGGCGCCGCTCCGCCTCCCGCCACTCGACGAGCTTCGGCCCGCTCAGCGGGAAGGACTGCAGCTGTACGCCGCCCCACACCTCCTCGCCGGTGACCTGGCCCTCGACCGTCGCCCCGAGGCCCAGCGGCACGGCCACGAACTGGCGGACCGTGCCCTTGCCGGAGTTGATGCCGTCCAGCCAGGGCTGGCGCGGCAGCACGAGATAGTTCTGCGGGTTCCGGGACAGCCGGTCGCTCCACGGCTCGCCCGAGACCGCGCACACCTTGCCCACCCCGACCTGCAGAGCGGCCGGCTCGGCGGTGCCGTAGAAGCTCAGCCACATCGCCTCGCGCAGATACACCGGCAGCATCACACCGCCCCGCGCGCGCCACTGCTCGGGCACCGTGTCGGGGTAGTCGGCGATCCGGCGCACCGGGAACTGACCGAGCCCGGGCGGCAGCGGATGGGTGCCCGTCTCGGGCAGCCGCAGCGTGCGCATGAACCGCACCGCCGCCCCGCCCGGCAACCGCAGTACGTCCCCGTCGATCCGCACGGCCTCGCCGCTCATCCGCCCGCCCCCTCGTATCCGGTCACGTCACCTAGAACGACGGGCGCCCTCGGCGCGGTTCCGGCGCAGCACTTCCGGCACCCGCAGCCGCCCGCCGTCACGCAGGCTCTCCCGCAGCCGGGTCAGCCGCGGCATACGCTCGCGCTGTTCACGGGAGGTGCGGTCCAGCTCCTCCAGCAGTCGGCGGGAGCGGTGCTCGGTGTCCATCTCGTCCAGGATCCGGTTGACCTCGGTCAGCACGGCCCCGTAGAGCTGCCAGGTGCGGGCGTCGCGCTGCACCTCCTCGAGGAGCAGCTGGGCGAGCTTGTCCCGGGTGGCCGCGGCCTGCCGCAGCTCGGCGGTCAGCCGGGCCTCGGCCGACTCGGCGCTGACGCTCACGCTGGTGGTGACCAGGACCGCGAAACTGACCACCGCGTCCGCGATCTCGGACAGCAGCCGCTCCACCGCGGCCCCCGTCTACCGGCGCGAACAGCGGCTCCGGATCGCGCTGCTTGGCGAGATCGGTGAGCGTGCGCGCCAGCACCCGCAGGACGACCGTGCAGATCTCCAGCGTGTCCAGCCCCGTGCGCAGCACCACCCGGTGCAGCAGGCCCTCACGCACGCGTGGGTTGAGCCGCAGACTGTCCTCGGCCTGCCGGAGGGCCGCGTCCACCTCGACGATGTCGTGGTCGAGCCGGCGTGCCTCGTACAGCCGCTCGGTCGCGTGCTCGACCGGAGTGCGGCCCGCGGCCTCATCACCCATCCGCAGCATCAGTCGCCGCACGCGGCGGGCCAGCCCCTCGATCGACTCGCCGGCCTCGTCCACCCACACCGGCGGCGCCAGCAGCAGATTGCAGGCCATCCCGACAACCGCGCCGATCAGCGTCTCGACGATCCGGGCCCAGGCGGTGTCGCCGACGGTGGTGACGCCGAGCACCAGCATCGCGCTGATCGCGACCTCGGGGACGTACTCGTCGACGCGGACCAGGCGTCCGACCGCGAGCGAGGCCACGATCAGCAGCGCGAGACTCCACCACGTCAGGCCCACCAGCAGGCTGAACGCGATCGCGACCAGGACACCCGCCACGACCGCGTTGACCCGGCGGATGCCGTTGGTGAGAGTGGCGTACAGGGTCACCTGGACGACCAGCAGCGCGGTGAGCGGCGCGGTCAGCGGTGCGGCCTCGGGACTCAGGCGCAGGGCGACGACGTAGGCGACCGTCGCCGCGACGGCCGACCGCAGTGTCTGTACCACCACGGGGTCCCGGCGCCGCTTCACGAACTCGACGAGCGGCGCCGTCCACGTACGTACATCTGGCACCTGGCGCTGATCCTCTTTCCTTGGCTTCCTTGGATTTCCTTGACTTCCCTCGGCGCCCGCGCTCCTTGCGGACCGTAACTGTCCGCAAGGAAACCTAGATTGTTGGCAACGGTCGAAGGACGGCAAGAGGGGAGAACGGTGATGGCGGACACCCGGGGTTTCGAGGTTCTCACACGCGCGCACGCCTATCTCGGCGAGGTGGTCGCCGGGGTGCCGGTGTCGGCCTGGGGAGCGGCGACGCCGTGCGACGAGTGGACGGTCCGGCAGGTCCTCAACCACGCGCGCATCGACCAGCAGGGTTACGGCCTGGCGATCACCGGCGACCGGCCCGACTTGGACCCCTTCCACCCCGCGGACGCCCTCGACGGTGACCCGGCGGGCAAACTCGACAAGGCGCTGCGTCAGGTTGCCGACGCCTACGCCGGGTTGCCGTCCGACGCCGGCCAGGTGCCGACGCCCCTGGGGCCGCTGCCCCTGCCGCTCGCCGCCGGGGCGGCCGCGATGGACGCGGCCGTGCACGCCTGGGACATCGCCGTCGCCACCGGCCAGGACCGGCCGCTGAGCGCGGAACTGGCGGAGGGAATCTGGCCGGCCGCGGACCACCTCGTCGATCGGCTGCGTGACGCGTACCGGGTGTTCGCGCCCGCCCTCACGGTCGCGCCGGACTACGACAGGGCCGAGGCGCTGCTGGCCTTCCTCGGCCGCGATCCGCACTGGACGCCGGCTTCCTCCTGAAGCGCGCGGGACACCACCGCGAGCAGGGCCAGCCCGACCAGCCAGTTCGTCACCGCCGAGAACTGGTTGACGACGAAGTCGAAGAACTGGCCCGCCAGCAGATCGACCAGGAGCGAGGACCGCAGCAGTCCGAGACCCCGCACGCGGTCACGGGGCAGCGCCACCGCACCGGCGACGGCCAGCCCCAGCATCACGGCCGAGCACACCACCAGCCCCGTGACCGCGCCCCACTCCGTCTCGTGCCGCAGCTGCCCAGCGGCCAGGTCCCGGCCGACCCCGATCAGCAGCAGCGCGCCCTGCAGCACGGTCCACGTCAGCGCCACCCACAGCGTCACCCGGTGCCCGCGCAGCGCGGCGACGATGCTCCGGGCGCGCCGCACGACGTCCGGCACGCGCACGCCTGGCCGCTTCGGCGCCGCCGTCTCCACGCACTCCAGAAGCCGCACCAACGCCAGGTCGACCGGCCGCTCGGAGCCCTCCAACGCCCGTAGCGCCGAACGGCGTTGCGCGTCCGTCAGTCCGGACGCGACCCCGGAGAGCGCCACGTCGGCGGCGCGTACCGTCCGCGCCCGCGCACCCTGCGGACCGCCGGGCCGCACCAGCCACCGGCTCACCACGACCAGGACCGCGAAGGTGAGGTAGATCAACCCGGCGGCCGGCCGGTAGAGATAACCGCCGTCGTTGCTGACCACCTTGCCGATCTCGTCGATGAACAGCCCGAATCCCACCCCGCCGCACAGCGCGCCCCACAGCCTTACCCGGCGGCCCGCGAAGACCAGCAGCCCGACCAGTCCGGCGGCCATCAGCAGTCCACCCCACAGCATGTGCGCGATGTGCAGCCCCGTGCCGTGGCCGCCGAGCTTCGGATAACCGGTCCGCGCCAGCAGCCACCGTGTCACGAGCACGGTCCCGATGCCCGTGAGCAGGAACAGCCGCAGATCGTCACCGGCCGTCGCCGTACGGAAGGGCCCACCGTGCCGCCGAGTCGTCATGGAGTCATGGTCGCCGCCCGGACCGCCCGGGTTCCATGAGGGCAACCCCCGTCCTGGCCCGGGGGTGTCCGCACCCCGGGATGTGCGGGCCGCCGGATGGTCCGCGACCCGCCGGCCATCACCGCGCGGGGGCGGCCCGGCTGCGGGAGCGGTAGCCGGCCACCTTCGCGAGGTTGCCGCACCGCTCCATGGAGCACCAACGGCGCCGTCGCGCCTGGGAGTCGTCGAGGAACAGCAGGGAACAGTCCGGATTCTCGCACTTCTTGACCCGCTCCAGCAGGGGACCGCGCACCAGGAGTACGGCATCCCGGGCCACCGTCGCCAGCGCCGCCCGGACCGGCTGCCGCGCCGACCAGGGCTCGGGGCCCAGCTGGGGCGCGAGGTCGGGTCGGGCCGCCGCCGCGTTGACCAGCTCGACGTCCGCGGCCTCGGGCTGCCGCTGCCCGGCCATCGCGGCTCGTACGACCCGGTACAGCGCCTCGCGCAGGACGCGGGCGTCCGCCAGCTCCCGGGCGGTGACGCGCGCTGGCTCGTCGCCCACCGCCAGCCCGGCCTCGGCGAACCAGCGGGCCAGCGCGGCCGGATCCGGGAGCCGCTCCAGCGGGGTGGCGTGCCGTCGGCCCAGCGTCGCCACGAAGTCCAGGCAGGGGCGGCCGCCGATGAAGGGGAACGCGAGCGCCGGGTCGGCGGGCGAGGTGCCGGTCATGAGCAGAGCGTACACCGGTTCATGAGGTGTCGTCGTGCCGGCAGAACCTCTTGACACCGGTTGAACGGGTGTCGGAGAGTGACACCACTTCAACCGGTGTCAGTCGGATGTGCGGCTGCGACAGGAAGCAGGTGCGGTATGCGTGCGGTACGGATCGACGAGTTCGGCGGGCCCGAGGTGCTGGTGCCGGTCGAGGTGCCCGACCCGGTGGCGGGTCCCGGTGAGGTCCTGGTGCGGGTCGCGGCCGCGGGGGTGAACCGTGCGGACGCCCTGATCAGGGCGGGCAAGTACCACCGGGCCGGCCGGCCGCCGCTGATCCCGGGCGTGGAGGCGGCGGGTGTCGTCGCGGCGGTGGGGGAAGGGGTGACCGAACTCGCGGCGGGACAGCGGGTCATGGCGCTGGACGGCGTCAACGCCCCAGGTTTCTACGCCGAGTTGGCCGTCGTGCCCGCCACCCAGGTCACCGCCCTGCCCGAGGGCGTGGGACTCGTCGAGGCGGCCGCGCTGCCCGTCGCCTGTCTGTCGGCCTGGTACTGCGTGCGGCGGCTCGCCCGGGCGGGCAAGGACGACACGGTGGTGGTGAAGGCCGCCGCCAGCGGGGTCGGCAGCGCGGCCGTGCAGATCGCCGCCGAGACCGGCGCGCGGGTCATCGCGCTCGCCGGGTCGGCCGAAAAGGCCGCCTGGGCGGGGGAGTTCGGCGCCCACGAGGTCGTCGACACATCGGCCCACTCAGGGGAGGCGGAGGTCGAGGAGGTGCTGCGGCTGACCGAGGGGCGCGGTGCCGATGTTGTTCTCGACACGGTCGGCGGCCCGGCGTTCGAGCGGAGTCTGCGCGAGGTCGGACACGGCGGCCGGGTCGTCGCGCTCGCCAACGTGGCCCTGGAGCCCAGCACCATCGACACCCGCGACTTCTACCCCAAGAACGTCTCCATCCTCGGCTTCCAGCTCACCAACCTCCAGATCCACGGCTACGATCCCCGTCCCGACCTGCGCGAACTGGCCGAACGCGTCGCCTCCGGAGCGTTCCGGGTCCCGGTCGAGACCGTCGTACCCCTCGACGAGGCCCGCAGGGCCCATAAATCGCTGGAGCGGCGCGACAACCGTGGCAAGATCGTGCTCGCCGTGGCCGACCTCTGATCCGCGGCCGAGGACGGGCGGCCCGGGGGGAGGAGTCGGCGGTGGAACTCACGAACGTCCTGTCCGAGCGGGCGCGGCAGGCGCTGCGCCATGTCGCCTCCCGCTCGACGGGCCCGGCCGTCGGTGCCGACGTGCGGATCACGCTGAACTTCCATCCCGACCGGCTGATCGGCGGGCTGCCCATCCTCCGGGTGCTGGCTCAGGACGGCGCCTACCACTCGCAGTTCGTCACCGGCACCAGCAACGGCGGCCTGACCGCGCACCCCGGCGGCGACCGCTGGCGCTGGGAGAGCCGGATCTTCGGCGGCGCCTACGACGAGGCCGACCCGCACGAGCGGCCCGTCTACGGCGCCCTGAACTTCCGCCGCCAAGTGGTCGGCGCCGCCCCGCGGTTCGGCTCCTCGCACTTCCGGCTCACCGGCGACGCCCTGGCCCGCGCCACCTTCTGCTATCCCGACAGCGCGGCCGAGCCGACCGACTTCGGGGTGGCCGCCGGCATGTCCCTCGTCGCGCTGGCCGAGGCGGACGAGCAGGACGCCCTGAACGACTACATCGAGGCCCAGGTCCACGGCGGTGTCACCCTCGCCGGGCACGTGGAGGCCCTGGTCCTGGACGCGAGCTACCGCGGCACGCCGGTCGAGGCCGCGGCCCGTCTGCTGCCCTGCCCCGTCGAGTGGCACCCCGGCTACCGGCTGACGGTGGCCGAGCTGCGCGAGCACGCGGACTACCGCGGAGGGGAGTTCGTGGAGCTGGGCGTCCGGATCGCCCAGGACGCCGTCGTCGATCCACGGATCATCGGGGACGCCGCCCGCACCGGCCGTCACAAACCGCAGGACCTGAAGATGGTGTGGCACACCCTCGCCCGCTTCGGCGCACCGGAGGGAGCGGGCACGGCCTACGCTCCGGGCGGCCACGCACCGGGTGCCGGCACGCCCAGCGCATAGGCCCTGACCACCAGTTCGGTGCGGTTCAACCAGCCGCACTGCACGATCATGCGGCGGGCACGGGCGTGAATGCGTCGGTGGCCAGCCAGACCGCCTGGTCAGGCGCCAGCACACCGTCCTCCAACGGGCCGCTGCCCAGCAACACCGACGTATGCTCGGGCAGTGGGTAGGGCTCGGTGGAGAGGTTGACCGCGCACACGAATCCGGGTTCCCGGCGGAAGACCAGCACCCCGGCGGGGGCGTCGAGCCACTCCAGGTCGCCGTCGCCGAGCGCGGGATGCTCGTGCCGCAGCCGCAGCGCCGCGCGGTAGAGGGCCAGCATGGAGCGCTCGTCCCGCTTCTGTTTCTCCATGCTCAGCTCGGCCCACGCCTCCGGCTGCGGCAGCCACGGCTCGCCCCGCGCGCCGTCCGGGCTGAAACCGTACGGCGCGCTCCGACCCGACCACGGAATCGGCACCCGGCAGCCGTCGCGGCCCCGGTCGGTGTGCCCGGACCGCTCCCAGACGGGGTCCTGCAGCACCTGCTCCGGCAGGTCCTCCACCTCCGGCAGCCCCAGTTCCTCGCCCTGGTAGACGTAGGCACCGCCGGGCAGCGCCAGCATCAGCAGGGCCGCCGCGCGGGCCCGCCGGGTGCCCAGCTCCAGGTCCAGGGGGCCCTCGGGCCGGTAGGGCTCGTTCACCGTCCACCGCCGTACGACCTTGCGGCCGTAGCGGCTGGGATGGCGTACGACGTCGTGGTTGGAGAGCACCCAGGTGGCCGGCGCGCCGACCGCCCCGAGCATCGCGAGGGAGTCGTCGATGACGGAGCGCAGGTCCTTCGCGTCCCAACTCGACATCAGGAAGTCGAAGTTGAAGGCGGTGTGCAGGCCGTCCCGGCGGACGTAGGCGGCCAGCCGCTCCGGTGTGTCCGCCCATGCCTCGGCGACGAAGGACCGGTCGCCGGGGAACTCGTCGGCCACCCGGCGCCAGGCCCGGTAGATGTCGTGCACCTCGTCGCGGTCCCAGTGCGGATGGTCGACGTGCTCCCGCCGCCCGTCGTCCGCCCGGCGCGGCGGCAGGTCGGGCAGTTCCGGATGCTTGATCAGCCCATGGGCGACGTCGATGCGGAAACCGTCCACGCCCCGGGCGAACCAGAAACGCAGGATCGACTCGAACTCGGCGCGGACCTGCGGGTGCTGCCAGTTGAGGTCCGGCTGCTCCGGGGCGAACAGGTGCAGATACCACTCGCCGTCGGGCAGCCGGGTCCAGGCCGGGCCGCCGAAGGCGGAGACCCAGTCGTTGGGCGGCTCGGCGCCGTCGGGTCCGCGGCCGGGCCGGAAGACGTAGCGCTCCCGCTCCGGGCTGCCCGGACCGGCCGCCAGCGCCGCCTGGAACCAGGCGTGCCGGTCCGAGGTGTGGTTGGGCACGATGTCCGGGATGACCCGGATCCCGTGCTGGTGCGCCTCCTCGATGAGCTGCTCCGCCTCGGCGACCGTGCCGAACAACGGGTCGATCTCACGGAAGTCCGCCACGTCGTATCCGTGGTCCGCCATCGGGGACCGGTACCACGGGTTGATCCAGACGGCGTCGACGCCGAGCCACTTCAGATACGGCAGCCGGGAGCGGATGCCGGCGATGTCGCCGACACCGTCGCCGTTCCCGTCGGCGAAGCTGCGGATGTAGACCTGGTAGATGACGGCGTCGCGCCACCAGGGTGCGTGGTGGGTGGACATAGGGTGCGCACTCCTCGGCTGTGACAACGCTTGCAAGCTTGCGGTCTGAAGGGGCGCACCGTCAATGCGCTACGTGCCGGTAACGCTCGTGACAGCGCTGCCATGGCTTCCGTACGCCTGTGCTAGCGTCCGCGCATGCCAGCCGATCGACGGCACCCCACGATGGCCGACGTCGCCGAACGGGCCGGGGTCTCCGTCTCCACCGTCTCGCGCACCCTGCGGGGCCTGACCAACGTGTCGCCGCAGGTCCGCGCTCGCGTCGAACGGGCCGCGCGGGAGCTGGAGTTCGCCGTCTCCCGGCACGCCTCCAGCCTGGTGACCGGCAGGACCGGAGTGGTCGCGGCGCTGGTGCCCACCCTCAACTCCTGGTTCATGGGCTCGGCCCTGTCCAGCCTGGGCCCGCTGCTGCGCGCGGCCGACATGGAGCTGACCGTCTACGTCATACCCGACCTCGCCGAACGGGCCGCGTTCTTCGAGCGGTTGCCGGCCCGGCGCAACGCCGACGCGCTGCTGGTGTTCTCCTTCGACCTCACCGAGGAGGAGAGCACGCGCCTGGACGCCCTCGGGATGCCCGTGATCTACGTCAGTCAGCACGCCGAGGGACGCCCGAGCGTGTACGTCGACGACGTGGCCGGCGCCCGGAACGGCACCCGGCATCTGCTGAACCTGGGCCACCGCCGGATCGCCTTCATGCAGACCGTGGGCGCCACGGGGTTCGCCTTCAGCTCGCACGAACGGCTGCTCGGCTACCAGCAGGCGCTCACCGAGGCGGGTGTCCCGCTGGACGACTCCCTGGTGGTGGCGGCCCGGGTCGCCGACGGACGCGGCGTCGCCGAGGCCCTCGGGGAGCTGCTGAGCCTGCGCGAGCCGCCGACCGCCGTCTTCGCCGAGCAGGACGAACTCGCCGCCGCCCTGATCGCGACCCTGCGCAGGGCCCGGATCGCGGTGCCGGAGGGGATGTCCGTCCTCGGCTTCGACGACCAGCCGGTGGCCGACTGGCTCGACCTGACCACCGTCGCCCAGTCCCCGGCGCGGATGGGCCGGCTGGCCGGTGAACTCGCCCTGGAGCTGATCGGCGAGGCCGACACAGACCACCGCCGGCACGTCGTCCTGCCGACCCGGCTCATCCCACGCGCCACGACCGCCGCCCCGCCCGAGCCGGAGAACGCGTTGTGACCGTGAGCATCCCGCCCTGCTGGGAGGCCGTCCGCATCGCCGACCACGTCACCCGGTGATCATGATCCCGTCGGGAACGGGCCTCGCCCCCTTCCGGGGGCGCCGACCGCACCGCGGCAAGCGCGGCGGGCGCCGAACTCGCCCTTGTTCTCTGCTGCTTCGGACGTGACGCACCCGACGTCGACTTCCTGCACGCCGATGAGCTCCGTGCCGCGGAGAGGGCCGGGGCCGTCTCGCTCCGCCCGGCCTTCAGCACCGCGGGGACCTTCGTGCAGCACCGCATCGCCAGCGAGGCCGACGAGGTGTGGGCGTCGCTCGCCGCCGGGGCCGGGGTGTGCGCCTGCGGCGACCGTTCGAGAATGGCGCCGGTGTGCGAGAGGCGTTCCGTACCCTGTTCCGTGATCGCACGCCGGGCGGGGACACGGTGGCGGCCGAGGAGTGGATCGACGCACTCGTCGCGGACGGGCATGACGTCGAGGACGTGACCGGCAGGGGAGAGGTGGGCGCACGGTGGTGGACTCCTGGGAGCGGGCCCGGAGCATCCTGGCGGGCGCGGACATCCCACCCGGCCGACTCGCCCAGCTGCGGCCACTGAGCGGCGGCACCTACAACACCGTCGAGGAACTGCGGCTCACCGACGGCGTCCGCTATGTGCTCAAGGTCGCGCCGAACACCCCCGGCCTGCGCCACGAACGCCGGTTGCTCGTCGCGGAGGCGGAGTTCTACCGGGGCGCCGAGCAGGCCGACGTGCCCGCACCGCGGGTGATCGCGCTCGACGCCGAGCGTGAGGTCCTGCTGATGACCGCGTGCCCGGGCGACCCCTGGGACGACTCGCTGCCGCCGGTCGAACGGCCGCCGCTGCGGACCGAGTTGGGACGCCAGGTGGCGCGGCTGCACCGGGTGACCGGGCCGGCGTTCGGGTATCCGTCCGGGGCGCTCGGTCCGCTCGCCGCCGACTGGCGCACGGCGTTCGCCGGAATGCTGGACGCCGTCCTGGACGACGCCCGCGAGTACCGGGCCCGGCTGCCCCGCCCCGCCGACGAGGTGGCCCGGGCCGTCCGCTCCGCCTACGGCGCGCTCGACGCGGTCACCGTCCCACGCCTCGTCCACTTCGACCTGTGGCAGGGCAACATCCTGCTCGACCGCTCGGCGCGGGAGCCCCGCATCGGCGGGCTGATCGACGGCGAGCGCATGTTCTGGGGCGACCCGCTGGCCGACTTCGTCTCCCTGGCGCTGCTCGGGGACATCAGGAAGGACGAGGCGTTCCTGGCGGGCTACCGTGAGGCCGGCGGCCGGACCGAGTTCGGCCCGGGGGCTCTGCTGCGGCTCGCCCTCTACCGGGCCTACCTCTACCTGATCATGCTGACGGAGGTCGTCCCGCGTGGACTGGAGCACGAGGAGTGGCGTCAGGAACGGGTCGCCCCCGAACTCGTCGCGGCCCTGGACGAGATCGAGGACCTGGCCTCCAGCTCCGCCGCGTAGCTCGCCGCAGACCCCCGTCTCTTAGCTCACAACGTGAACTAAGGGTTGGAGGAATGTCGCGCCGGACCCGCCCGCAGAGGTATGTTGCAGCTCGGACAGGGTTCGGAAGGAGCCACATGGCGGGGCGGAACGGGCGCACGGTACGGGACCTCAGGCGGGCCAACCGCACGGCCGTTCTGCAGCGGCTCTACTTCGACGGGCCGCTGAGCCGCTTCGAGCTCGGCCCGGTCACCGGACTGAGCTCCGGCTCGGTGAGCAATGTCGTCGCGGACCTGGTCGCCGACGGGCTGGTCGAGGAGGCCGGCAGCGTCGACTCCGACGGCGGCCGCCCCCGCACCCTGCTGCGCGTGGCACCCGGCGCCGGCCACATGATCGGCGTCGACGTCGGCGAGACCCGCGTCCGTGTCGAACTGTTCGACCTCACCCTCACCGAACTCGCACGCGCCGAGCGGCCCCTCACCCAGCAGCGGTACGAGGTCGAGGTCATCGTCGGCCACATCCGCGACGGAATCGCCGAGGTGCTCGCCGGCACCGGAGTCGACGCCGGCCGGCTGCTGGGCGTCGGCATCGGCGTCCCCGGCATCGTCGAGCACACCCCCGACCGCGGCGCCGTCGTGCACGGGCAGACCATCGGCTGGGACGCGGTCCCGCTGGAGGCGCTGCTCCGCTCGACGTCCGGCCTCCCGGACACCGTCCGCTACTTCATCGACAACGGCGCCAAGACCCTCGGCCAGGCCGAGATGTGGTTCGGCGCCGGACGCGGGGCCCACAACGCGATCGTCGTCCTGTTCGGCTCCGGCGTCGGCGCCTGTCTGGTGACCCCCGAGGTGGAGCACGGCCGGGCCGTCGAGTGGGGGCATCTGACGGTACGGGTCAGGGGGCGCCGCTGCCGGTGCGGCGCGCTCGGCTGCCTGGAGGCCTACGCCGGGGCCGAGTCCCTGCTGGAGCGCTGGCGCGAGGAGGGCGGACGGCCGCCGGAGGGCACCGACGAGGAGACGGCGCTGACCGCGATGCTGGCCGCCGCGTACCCGGCCGAGGGAGGCACGGCCGACCCGGTCGCTCTCGCCGTACTGGAGGAGACGGCCGAGTACCTGGGCGCCGGACTGTCCGACCTGATCAACCTCTTCCAGCCCGAGCGGATCCTCATCGGCGGCTGGGCGGGACTCCAGCTCGGTACGCGGTTCCTGCCCGCGGTGCGTCGGCACGCGGCGTCGTACGCGCTGCGGCACCCGGCCGAGAAGGTCACGATCGACCTGGGCCGGCTCGGTCCGGACGCGGTCACCGTCGGTGCGGCGATCCTGCCGCTCGCCGACTTCTTCGCCCGTGGCGGGCGGCGCCTGGAGCCGGCTCCCGAGGGGCCGGTCCCGGCGTGGCGGACGGCGCTGGAGGAGCGCGCTCCCCACTGAGGGCACTCCGCCGGTCCCACTGGCGCAGCACCCAGGCCCGGTCGGTCACCTGCAGGCGAGGCTCTGTGAGACGGCGAAGCCGGCCGACAAGCACGAGTCCGAGACCGTCGCCCGGTTCCTGCACCGCACTCATCCACACATACGCACGTTTCGCCGGTCGCGGCCGGAGGTACTCGCGTCTCGCCCGACGAGGTGAAGGGAGAGCGCCGTGGCCGATCGGCGTGACACAGGCCAGGGCGGCGAGCCCGTGCCGAGGGATCTGCCGGACCAGCAGGTGCGTGACGGCGAGGATCCCCTGGACATCCCGCTTCCCGCCGCCGCGGAGAACGAGTCGGAGACGCCCGACACCGACGAGGCCGGGACGGGACGCCGGGACGGCCCCCGCGCGGCCACCGTCCACCCCGAACATCCCGCGCCGGACGAGTCCTCCGCCTGACCGCGACAGGGAGCCAACATGGGCATGGGCGACCGGGTCCGCTCCTGGCCCGTCTACCGTCAGCTCACCGGCACCGACCGCACGGGCCGGGGTGCCGCCGCGAAATCGCCGTACACCGAGAGCCTGCGCCCGCGCACCGACCGCGCGGACCGGGTGGTGCAGTCCGTCTGCCCATACTGCGCGGTCGGCTGCGGCCAGCAGGTGTATGTGAAGGACGAGAAGGTCGTCCAGATCGAGGGCGATCCCGACTCCCCGGTCAGCCGCGGCCGCCTGTGCCCCAAGGGCTCGGCCACCCTCCAGCTGACCACCGGACCGGCCCGTGAGCACCAGGTGCTGTACCGCCGTCCGTACTCCGGTGACTGGGAGACCCTCGACCTGGACACGGCGATGGACATGGTCGC
Organism: Streptomyces sp. NPDC006476; assembly: GCF_040612015.1. Classification (NCBI taxonomy): domain Bacteria; kingdom Bacillati; phylum Actinomycetota; class Actinomycetes; order Kitasatosporales; family Streptomycetaceae; genus Streptomyces; species Streptomyces sp. NPDC006476. The sequence goes on from NZ_JBEXPK010000077.1 coordinate 31,258, forward strand.
CGAGCGCGTGATCCGCACCCGGCGCGAGACCTGGGAGTGGGAGCGCGACGGGATGCGCACCGCCCGCACCATGGGCATCGCCAGCCTCGGCGGCGCGACGCTCGACAACGAGGAGAACTACCTCATCAAGAAGCTGCTGACCGGCCTCGGCGTGGTCCAGGTGGAGAACCAGGCCCGGGTCTGCCACAGCTCGACGGTCGCCGGACTCGGCACCAGTTTCGGCCGCGGCGGCGCCACCACCTTCATGCAGGACCTGCAGCACGCCGACTGCATCGTCATCGAGGGCTCCAACTTCGCCGAGTGCCACCCGGTCGGCTTCCAGTGGGTGATGGAGGCCAAGAAGCGCGGCGCCCGCATCATCGACGTCGACCCCCGCTACAACCGCACCAGCGCCCTCGCCGACCTCTACGTCCCGATCCGCGCGGGCACCGACATCGCCTTCCTCGGCGGGATCATCAACCACGTCCTGACCGAGGAGAAGGACTTCCGCGAGTACGTCCTGAAGTACACCAACGCCGCCACCCTGGTCAGCGAGGACTTCCAGGACACCGAGGACCTCGACGGCGTGTTCTCCGGACTCGACGCGGAGAAGGCCCACTACGACCCCACCAGCTGGCAGTACGAGGGCGTGCAGATCCAGCAGCCGGCGGGCGAGGCCGACGAACTGTACGAGGAGCGCACCCGCAAGGCCGCCGGCGCCGAGGCGCACGGCTCCGGCGGCGCCCGCACCGGGCACCGCGCCCCCACCGACGAGACCCTCCAGCACCCCCGCTGCGTCTACCAGGTCCTCAAGCGCCACTACGCCCGCTACACCCCCGAGATGGTCGAGGACGTCTGCGGCATCCCCCGCGAGACCTTCCGGCGCGTGTGCGACGAGCTGACCCGCAACTCCGGACCCGAGCGCACCAGCGCCTTCTGCTACGCCGTCGGCTGGACCCAGCACACCACCGGCTCCCAGTTCATCCGCGCGGCGTGCGTCCTGCAGCTGCTGCTCGGCAACATCGGCCGCCCCGGCGGCGGCATCCAGGCGCTGCGCGGCCACGCCTCCATCCAGGGCTCCAGCGACATCCCGACCCTGTTCAACCTGCTGCCCGGCTACATCCCGGTGCCGCACGCGCACGAGGACATGAACCTCGACAACTTCATCGAGACGACCCGCACGGTGAAGGGCTTCTGGTCCGAGATCCGGGCCTACCTCGTCAGCCTGCTCAAGGCCTACTACGGCGATGCCGCCACCCCCGACAACGACTTCTGCTTCGACCACCTGTCACGCCTGACCGGCTCCCACTCCACCTACGACACGGTGATGGCCCAGCTCGACGGCGACTGCAAGGGCTACTTCCTGCTCGGCGAGAACCCGGCCGTCGGCTCCGCCAACACGCGGTTGCAGCGCCTGGGCATGGCCAACCTGGAGTGGCTGGTCGTACGCGACTTCTCCCTCATCGAGTCGGCGACCTGGTGGAAGGACGGTCCCGAGATCGAGAGCGGCGAGCTGCGCACCGAGGACATCGGCACCGAGGTGTTCTTCTTCCCGGCCGCCGCCCACACCGAGAAGTCCGGCTCCTTCACCAACACCAACCGCTGGGTGCAGTGGCACTACGCGGCCGTGGAACCGGAGGGCGACGCGCGCAGCGACCTGTGGTTCATGTACCACCTGGGGCGCCGCATCAAGGAACGGCTGGCCGGCTCCACCGACCCCATGGACCGGCCGATCCAGGACCTCGCCTGGGACTACCCGGTCACCGGCGAGCTGGAGGAACCGGTCGCCGACGCCGTCCTCGCCGAGATCAGCGGCCACGGCCCTGACAACAGCCCGCTCAGCGCCTACACCGAGCTGAAGGACGACGGCTCCACCCGCTGCGGCTGCTGGATCTACTGCGGTGTCTACGCCGACGGCGTCAACCAGTCCGCGCGCAAGAAGCCCGGCTCGGAGCAGGACTGGGTGGCCGCCGAATGGGCCTGGGCCTGGCCCGCCAACCGGCGCATCCTGTACAACCGCGCCTCCGCTGCCCCCGACGGCACCCCGTGGAGCGAACGCAAGAAGTACGTCTGGTGGGACGCGGAGGCCGGGAAGTGGACCGGCCATGACGTCCCGGACTTCGTGCCCGACCGGGCCCCCGACCATGTGCCCGACGAGGACGCCGAGGGCCCCGACGCGCTGCGCGGCGACGACCCGTTCATCATGCAGGCCGACGGCAAGGGCTGGCTCTACACCCCGGCGGGCCTCGAGGACGGGCCGCTGCCGACCCACTACGAGCCCCAGGACTCGCCCTGCCCCAACGCCCTGTACCCGTCGACCCCGCGCAGCCCCGTGCGCCAGCTGATGCCCCGCGAGGGCAACCGCTACCACCCCAGCGGCGACGAGAAGGGCGCCGACGTCTTCCCGTACGTCGTCACCACGCACCGGCTGACCGAGCACTTCACGGCGGGCGGCATGAGCCGCTGGTCCGAGTACCTGTCCGAGCTGCAGCCGGAGTTCTTCTGCGAGGTCTCGCCCCAACTGGCCCGCGAGCGCGGCCTGGAGAACGGCGGCTGGGCGACCGTCGTCACCGCCCGCAACGCCGTGGAGGCGCGGGTGCTGGTGACGGAGCGGATCCGCCCGCTGCGGGTGCAGGGCCGCACGGTCCACCAGATCGGGCTGCCCTTCCACTGGGGGCCCAACGGTGTCTCCCCGGGCGACGCGGCCAACGAGCTGACCTCCATCTCCCTTGATCCCAACGCCCACATCCAGGAGGACAAGGCGCTGTCCGCCGACATCCTCCCCGGCCGCCGCCCGCGCGGACCGGACCTGCCGAAGCTGGTGGCCGAGTACCGGCGGCGGGCCGGCATCACCGAGACCACCGGAACGGAGGTGCGCAAGTGAGCCAGGAACGCGTCGGGTTCTTCACCGACACCTCCGTCTGCATCGGCTGCAAGGCCTGCGAGGTGGCCTGCAAGGAGTGGAACGCCATCCCCGAGGACGGCCTGTCCCTGACCGGCATGTCCTACGACAACACCCAGGCGCTCGGCGCCTCCACCTGGCGGCACGTGGCCTTCATCGAGCAGCCGCGCCCCGACGGCCGTACCGAACTCCCCGTCGTCGAGGGCGGGGCGACCGCCCAGGAGACGACCGTCGACGGCTCGGGCGAACTGCGCTGGCTGATGTCCTCCGACGTGTGCAAGCACTGCACCCACGCCGCCTGCCTCGACGTGTGCCCCACCGGTTCGCTCTTCCGCACCGAGTTCGGCACCGTCGTCGTGCAGGAGGACATCTGCAACGGCTGCGGCTACTGCGTGCCGGCCTGTCCGTACGGCGTCATCGAGCAACGCCCGCACGACGGACGGGCGTTCAAGTGCACGATGTGCTACGACCGCCTTGGCGCGGGACAGGAACCGGCCTGCGCCAAGGCCTGCCCCACCGAGTCCATCCAGTTCGGCCCGCTGGACGAACTGCGCGAGCGGGCCGCGCTGCGGGTCGACCAGCTGCACGAGGCCGGCGTCACCGAGGCCCGGCTCTACGGCGACGACCCCGACAACGGTGTGGGCGGCGACGGCGCGTTCTTCCTGCTGCTGGACCAGCCGGAGGTGTACGGGCTGCCGCCGGACCCCGTCGTCACCACCCGGGACCTGCCGGCCATGTGGAAGCACGCGGGCGCGGCCGCCCTGTCCCTGCTGGGCGGGGTAGCGGCCTGCTTCGCGCTCGCGGGAAGGGGCCGGCGATGACCGTTTCGGAACGCCCGCAGCGCTCGGGGCGCAGGCGTCGGCGGGGCGAGCAGGCGATGGTGCCGCGCGCGGAATTCCAGTCGTACTACGGCCGTCCCGTCATCAAGGCGCCGTCCTGGGCCGCCCCCGACATCGCCGGGTACTTCTTCCTGGGCGGGCTCGCGGGCGCCGGGTCGGTGCTCGCGGCGGGTGCGCACCTGACCGGCCGTACGAGGACCGCCACGGCGCTGAAGGTGTCCTCGCTCGGCGCGATCTCGCTGTCCGCGGCCGCGCTCATCCATGACCTGGGCCGGCCCGGCCGGTTCGCGAACATGCTGCGCGTGTTCAAGCCGACCTCCCCCATGAGCGTGGGGTCCTGGCTGCTGTCGGTCTACGGACCGGCGGCGGCTGCGGCGGCGGCGAGCGCCGTGACCGGCCGGCTGCCGCGGCTCGGGGGCGCGGCAACCGGCGCCGCGGCACTGCTGGGGCCCGCGGTCGCCACGTACACCGGGGTGCTGGCTGCGGACACCGCCGTACCGGCCTGGCACGGCGCCCATCGTGAGCTGCCGTACCTCTTCGGCGCCTCCGCGACGGCCGCGGCGGCCGGGATGGCCTTGGCGGTCGGTCCCATCGGCGAGAACGCGCCGGCGCGCTGCGCCGCGGGGCTGGCCGCGCTGGCCGACGCGGCGGTGGAGAAGGCCGCGGAGCGGCGGCTGGGGATGGTCGCGGAGACCTGGAAGGAGGGCAGGGCCGGAAACCTGCTGCGGGCGGCCCGGGTGCTGACGGCGGCAGGCGGGCTGGGCGCGGTGGCCTTCGGCGGCCGCCGCGGTCCGGCGATCGCCTCGGGGCTCGCCCTCCTCGCCGGCTCGGCCGGCACCCGCTTCGGCGTGTTCGCGGCGGGCGTGGCCTCGGCGAAGGACCCCAAGTACACGGTGGTACCCCAGCGGGAGAGGCTGGACGCGGAAGACGAGCGGGGGAGGCTGCACGCCGGTGGGGAGCGCGGGCGGCTGAACGGGGAAGCGACATAAGCCCTCGCGTGCCACGCGCCTCGGCTGACGCCCTCGGGCCAGGCGCCTCGGCTGACGCCCTCGGGCCAGGCGCCTCGGCTGACGCCCTCGGGCCAGGCGCCTCGGCTGACGCCCTCGTGCCACGCACCTCGGCTGACGCCCTCGGGCCACGCACCTCGGCTGACGCCCTCGTGCCACGCACCTCGGCTGACGCCCTCGTGCCACGCACCTCGGCTGACGCCCTCGTGCCACGCACCTCGGCTGACGCCCTCGTGCCAGGCACCTCGGGTCACGCACCTCGGCTGACGCCCTCCCTCGGGTAACGACGCTTGGCTCAGGATCCTGGGCTTCCGCGGCTCGGGCCACGCGCCTTGGCTGACGCCCTCGGGCCATGCGCCTCGGGGCACGGAACCCCTGGGTTTACGCGCCCTGCGCACGCCCCCAGAGATACGCCCCTGAGATCCCGCGCCTCGGGGCACGCGGTCCCTGGGCTCAGGCGCCTTGGCTTACGCCCCTAGTGCCGCCACCTTGGGCTCAGGCGCCTTGGCTTACGCCCCTTACGACGTGGTGCACGACAGCAAGCGCTGAGCAAGCCGTGACGCGAGAAGAGCCGTACGAGTTGGGAAGGTTGTGAAGCGATCCTTGGCCCGT
>NZ_JBEXPK010000078.1:0-36033 GCF_040612015.1 Streptomyces sp. NPDC006476
CCGGCGGCGCCGAACTCGCCGCCCTCAAACACGAACTCAGCCAGGTCCGCGGCGTCGACGTCGAGGAACTCCCCGAAGCGGCGGACCTCACCGCATCCGTCGCGGCGGGCGGTGAGACCGCCTCCTGACCGCCCCCTCGTAACCAGGGCGGCCCACGTCCTCACGACGTGGGCCGCCCTGGAATCCTTCCCGCCCGCGCCGTCGGGCGGCCTTCAGCCCTGGCGCGGATTCGGCTTCAGTACGGCGAAGACCGCGCCGCTCGGGTCGGCCAGCCAGGCGATACGGCCGACGTCCGGGATGTTCGCGGCCGGCATGACCACCGAACCGCCGCTCTCCCCCACCTTGGCGACGACGGCGTCGGCGTCGGCCACGGCGAAGTACGGCACCCAGCGGGCGTCCTCCCCGTCGCCCTGCAGCGGGGCCACTCCGCCGAACGAGCCCTCCTGCTGGTCCCCGTCGGCGATGCTGAGCACCCGGTAGGTCATGCCGGGCGCCTCCATCTCCTGCGAACGCCAGCCGAAGAGCCCGTTGTAGAACAGGATCGCCGCCTCGGGGTCGCCGACGTGCAGTTCCACCCACACCAGCGTGTCGTCCTCGGAGGCCGTCTCCAGGCCCTTGGTCCGCCCCGGCTGCCACACCGCGAACCGCGCGCCCTGCGGGTCGGTGTACTGGGCCAGCCATCCCTCGCCCATGACGTCCATCGGCTCGGCGCGCACGCTGCCGCCGCCGGCGACCACGTCACGGGTGGTGGCCTGGATGTCGTCGCTCTGGAAGTACGTCGTCCAGGCGGGCTCGGCGCCCTCCTCGGCCAGCGGCCCCTGGGCGCCGACGGTCCGCCCGTCCTTCTGGAAGAACCCGTACCCGCCCGCCTCGGGCCCGGCGGAGACGAACCGCCAGCCGAAGACGGCCGCGTAGAAAGCGGCGGTGGCGTCCGGGTCGGGGCTGCCTAGGTCGAGCCAGTTGGGCGATCCGGTGCGGAAGTCGATGCCGAGCATGGGTTCCCTTTCCTACGGCGTCCGGTGTCGAGTCGCCGCCACCATGCCGCCCGCGCGGCGGACTGCCACGGAGCCGACCCGGATCCCGCGAGGGCTTTCACCCGAGCGGGGGCCTCAGCCGCCGAGGTCCTTGCGCAAACGGCGCTTCGCCGCCTCGGCCCACACCGACGGCAGCTCCCGTTCGCGCTCCGCGGCCAGACCCTGTTCCTGCCCGTACAACAGACCCCAGGTGAAACCGCCCTCGCCCGCCGAGTACGCCGCGAGGGCCAGGCTGCGCAGGTTGTCCCTCGCCACCACGCTGTCCTGGTGGTCGCCGAGCACCTTCTGCACGGCCTTCACGCGCTTGCCGAGCCGCTTGGCGGGCTTGCCGAGCGTGGCCCGCGCCGGTTCGGTGGCGTAGCGGGTCTTCTTGGCGGCCTTGCGGGCCTGGTGCAGGGCGGTGTCGCGTTCCGCGCCCGGCGGCAGCTCCACCGCGTGGGCCACCCGGTCCGAGAGCCTGTCGTACTCCTTGAGGATCGCCTTGGCCAGCACCTTCTTCGGCTTGCGGGCCGCCTTGCGACGCAGCGGAGGCTGCTCCGTGAGGAGGGCGAGGGAGTCGAGGAGGGCCAGGTAACGCGGCGAGTTCAGGGCGTCGAGGCTGCGCTGGTGGGCCTCGGCGGCGGAGGCGACGTTCCATGCCTTCAGCCGGGCGGCGACGGGGCCGAGGACCAGTTCCTCGGGTGTGTGCGAGAGGTGTGCGGAGAGCCGCTCGGCGAGAACCTCCTGGTCGCGCTCGGCCCCCAGTTCGCCGCCGAGCCACTTGAGTTCCTCGCGGACGGGATCGGTGACGTCACGGTCGAGCACCGCCCGGTAGGAGCGCAGGGTGCTGCGCAGCCGTCGGCAGGCGACGCGCATCTGGTGCACGGAGTCCGGCCGGTCGCGCCGCACCGCGGGGTCGAGGGCGACCAGCGTGCGCACCTGCGCGTCGACGTACCTGAGGACCTCCTCGCCCGCCGAGCCCTCGACCACGCTCTGGGCCCGGCCGTCCGGCAGGCGCGGCGCGCCCACTCCGGTCTCCTCCAGCGCCCTGGCCAGCTTCGAGGGATGGCCCGCGCGCTCGATCCCCTTCTTGTGCAGTGTCTTGTCCAGGACGTCCAGCAGCGCGGGATCGGTGTCCTCGGCGAGTTCGATCTCCATCTCGGCCCAGGCGGCCCGGGTCGTCGTGGTGCCCATGGAATCCGCGCGGACGCCGTCGACGGTCAGTTCGGCCAGCAGCGTGCCGTCCTCGTCGAGGAGGTGCCGGGTGCTGCGGGTGGACCGGATGCGCACGACCGGGACCAGTTCGGCGCCCCGGGTGCGGGAGAGGGCCAGGTCGCGCAGGGAGTCGGGAATCGTGGGGGACAACGGGGCCTGCACCTCCTCCCGGCTGTCCCCGGACAGCGGCAGCTTGAGATGCCAGCCGGCGTCGGCCCCGCCCGTCCTGCGCCGTAGCGTTGCCGCGGCGCCCGCCAGGCGCAGGTCCTCGGTGTCGTAGTAGACGGCGTCCAGCTCGTCGGTGCCCTGCTCCACGACCGACGCGACGTCGGCCACGCCGGTCAGCTTCGGAAGCCACGAGGAGTCATCGGCCGACGGAGCTTCGTACTTTCGCTCTGTCTCACGCTTTGACTTGGTCATATGAATCGCGTACACACGTCCGCCCGACTCAAACCCGGATGCGGCCAGATGGCCGGACCGATGGCACTGATCGGGCGGGCCGTCGCCGCTGCGGTGGTGCGGCGGGGGCCGCAGGGACCACGGTGTTGAACGCGGTGACGTACGCCGACATGGCGTTGCGGGGCAGGCCGTCGAGCCAGGCTCCGGCCCAGACCGTTGACAAGCTCAGCCAGGACCTACCTGGGGCATCCGGTCCCCGGGTCCGGTGACGTCCGCGCCAACCGGCTCTCCGGGCTGGGGGCACTGTCCGGGATCGCCGTCTGTTGCACCATGGGGGCGACCGATCTGCCGATGGCGCGGCTGGGTGTGAGTGATCCGGCCCGTTGGTCACCGCGGGACTGGGCATCGGACGCGGTGCCGCACCTGATGTACGGCCTGGCGACCTACGGCACCATGACGGCACTTGAACGTGGGCAGTAGCGCGCGCCGAACGCGCAGGGTGCCGACCTTGTCCCTTTCGGGGACCTCATCTAGCCTGACTTTGTGCCGGAAATAAACAAAGCCCGACAGCACAACGTCGTGCCGGGCGTCCGAACCGACCTCACCCGCCTCCGTGCCGTCCTCACCGTCTTCTTCGCCCTCGACGGCTTCGTCTTCGCCGGCTGGGTCGTCCGCATCCCCGCCATCAAGGAGCAGACCGGCGCCTCGGCCAGTGCCCTGGGGCTCGCCCTGCTCGGGGTCTCCGCCGGGGCCGTGGTGACCATGATGCTGACCGGGCGGCTCTGCCGGCGCTTCGGCAGCCATCCGGTGACCGTCGTCTGCGGTGTCCTGCTCTCGCTCAGCGTCGCGCTGCCGCCGCTCACGCACTCGGCCCTCGCACTGGGCGCGGTGCTGCTGGTCTTCGGCAGCGCGTACGGCGGGATCAATGTCGCGTTCAACAGCGCCGCGGTCGATCTGGTGCGGACCCTGCGGCGCCCGATCATGCCCAGCTTCCATGCCGCCTTCAGCCTCGGCGGCATGGCCGGCGCGGGACTGGGCGCGCTGGTCGCGGGAACGCTGTCGCCCACGGAGCATCTCCTCTGCCTCACCGCGATCGGGCTGCTGGTCACTCTCCTCGCCGGCCGCGCCCTTCTGCGCATCCCTCCCCCGGTACCGCCGGAGCCCGCACCCCGGGACACATCCATCCCCAGCGGCCAGGGGACCACCGCCCGTCCCCTCGTGATCACCTTCGGCCTGATCGCCCTGTGCACCGCCTACGGGGAGGGGGCGCTGGCCGACTGGAGCGCCCTGCACCTGGAGCAGGACCTCGACGCTGCGGCAGGCGTCGCGGCCGTCGGTTACTCCTGCTTCGCGCTGGCCATGACCATCGGGCGGCTGACCGGCACCCGGCTGCTCGAACGCCTGGGCCGCACCCGCACCCTGGTCGCGGGCGGGGCGACCGCGGCGGTCGGCATGCTGCTGGGCGCGCTCGCCCCCGCCCTCTGGCTCGCACTCGTCGGCTTCGTGATCACCGGCCTCGGTCTCGCCAACCTCTTCCCGGTCGCCGTGGAACGCGCCGGTACGCTCGCCGGCCCCGAGGGGGTCGCGATCGCCTCCACCCTCGGCTACGGGGGCATGCTCCTGGGGCCGCCCGCCATCGGCTTCATGGCGGACTGGTTCTCCCTCCCCGCCGCACTCACCAGCGTGGCCGTGCTGGCCGCCACGGCGGCGGCCATCGGAGGCGTGACCCGACGCGCGGCCGAGCGCTGATCGGCCCCCCTGCCCGCCGCCGGAAAACCCGGTGCGCGCCGAATGACGTCATTGCTACGGTCGACGCCATGATCACGCCTTCGCCTCAGCACCGGATGATGCCCCGCCGACGGGGCTGCTGAGCACGGACGCGTACCGAATCCGAGGCCCCGGGACGGGGCCTCGACGCGTTGTGCGGACCCGGCCCCCGCCACCGGTAGGAGGACCGATGACCACACGACGGCACTACATCACCACGACCATCCCCTACGTCAACGCACGCCCGCACCTCGGCTTCGCCCTGGAACTGGTGCAGGCGGACGCGCTCGCCCGGCACCACCGCCACCGAGGCGACGAGGTGCGGCTGCTCAGCGGCACCGACGACAACTCCCTGAAGAACGTCCTGGCCGCCGAGGCGGCCGGCGTGGACGTGCGGACGCTGGTCGACCGCAACGCCGACGCGTTCGCCGCCCTGCGCGGCCCGCTGGCGCTGTCCTTCGACGACTTCATCCGCACCAGCAGCGACCCCCGCCACCGCGTCGGCGTGGAGCGGCTGTGGCGCCGCTGCGCCGCGGCGGGCGACCTGTACCGCAAGGCGTACGAGGGCCTGTACTGCGTCGGCTGCGAGCAGTTCTACACCCCTGACGAACTCTCCGCGGGACGCTGTCCCGAGCACGGCACCGAACCCGAGCGCATCGCGGAGGAGAACTGGTTCTTCCGCCTGTCCCGCTACACCGACCGCCTCCACGACCTGATCGCCGGCGGACACCTGCGCGTCGAACCCGCCGCCCGCCGCAACGAGGTCCTCGCCCTGATCGCCGGCGGACTGCGCGACTTCTCCGTCTCCCGCGCCGGCACCCGCGCCCACGGCTGGGGCATCCCCGTGCCCGACGCTCCGGGCCAGGTGGTCTATGTGTGGTGGGACGCACTCGGCAACTACGTCACCAGCCTCGGCTACGGAACCGACGATCCCGCCTGCACCCGCTGGTGGGCGGGGAGCGACCACCGCACCCACCTCGTCGGCAAGGGCGTGGTCCGCTTCCACGCCGTGTACTGGCCGGCCATCCTGCTGTCGGCCGGACTGCCGCTGCCCACCGACGTCCTGGTCCACGACTACCTCACCGTCGACGGCCGCAAGATCAGCAAGTCGGGCGGCCCCACCGCCGACCCGGCCGCACTGGCCGCGGCGTACGGCACCGACGCGGTGCGCTGGTGGCTGCTGCGCGAGGTCCCCCGTGTCGGAGACGCCGACTTCACCCCCGACCGGCTCGTGGCCCGCGCCGACGCGGACTTCGCCGGCGGCCTCGGCAACCTCGTCCACCGCGTCGTCACCATGGTCCACCGCTACCGCGGCGGAGCGGTGCCCTCCCTGGGCGCCGACCGGTATGCCGTGCGGTCCCTGCTGGACGTCTGCGGACAGGTCCCCGGCCGGATCGACGCCGCGCTGGCCGACTTCGACTTCCGCCGTGCCACCGAGGCCGTGTGGACCATCGTGGAAGAGGCCAACCGCTGCGTCGACGCCACCCGCCCCTGGGAGCTGGCCAGAGCGGAACGGCAGGGCAACACCGCGGCGGGCGAACGCCTCGACGCGGTCCTCGCCGCGCTGATCACGGCATGCCGCACCCTGGCCGAGGAGTTGCACCCCTTCATCCCCGAATCCGCGGCACGGATCACCGCCCAGCTGACCGCGGCCGGCGAAACCCTGCCACCCGCGCACCCCCTCTTCCCCCGCCTGCGGGAGACCGTGGATCACCCCTGACGCAGGTCGAGCCGCATGAGGACACGGGGATGGCCGGCCAGTACCGAGGTGGTGTCGGCGGCGTGGACGAAGCCGGCGCGTTCGAAGGTGCTCCTGATGCCGGCGTACGCCATCGTCGTGTCGACCTTGGCGTCGCCGTTGTCGAGGGGGTACGCCTCGATGACGGGGGCGCCGTGGTCGCGGGCGAAGTCCACGGCGCCGGCGATGAGGGCGTGCGAGACCCCCTTGCCGCGGTGGCCCGGGCGTACCCGGATGCACCACAGCGACCAGACCGGCAGGTCGTCCATGTGCGGGATCTGGCGGCTGCGCGCGTAGGTGGTGTCGGCGCGCGGAGCCACGGCCGCCCAGCCGGCCGGTTCGTCGCCGTCGTAGGCGAGCACGCCGGGAGGCGGCACCGATCGGCACAGACCGGCGACGTACTCCCCGCGGGCCGGCCCCCGCAGCTCCTTGTTCAGCTTGGACGGGAGCCGATGGCTCAGACACCAGCAGACAGTGGCCGTGGCCGACTTGGGGCCGATCACGGCACGCACGTCCGCGAAGTCCGAGGCCGGACGCACTTCGATGGTCATGACACCACCGTGCCACGTCAGCCGCTGCTCTTCCCCCGCGAGACGCCTTCCCGGGAAAAGCCGGTTGAGATGTGCCCTCGTGTCGGCGAGAGTCCCGGAGCATGGAGTTCTTCTGTTATCACCGTGACCGGGCCGGATCGGCGGCGCTGCGCGAGGAGTTGCTTCAAGCGCATGGTCGTACATGGACGGGTACGCGAAGGAGATGATCGCTCGCGGGCCGACCTTCCCGAGTGAGGGCGACGCGCCGTCCGGGAGTGTGCACCTCCTCGATCTGCCGGACCCTGCCGCCGCCCGCGCGTTCGCCTTCGACGAGCCCAACTACCAGGCCGGCGTGTACCGGGACGTGCTGCTGCGCCGGTGGCGCAATGTGCTGGGGCGGACGATGTGGGAGTTCCCCGGCGGCCGGACCGGCGGCGACCGGTACCTGGTGCTCGGCCTCGGTTCCGGGCCGACCGTCGACCTCGATCCGCCCGCCGAGCGGGACGAACTCATCGCCTACGGACCCCTGTTGTCCGACGACGGCGCCACATGGCTGGGTACGGCGGTGCTGCTGCGCGCCCCGGACCGGGACGCGGCCCGGGCCGTCCTGTCCCCGGCCGGGTACGCCGACGTCGAGGTCCACGACTGGCAGTTCGGCGGGCGGTCGTAACGACGGTTGCCGCCCTCGGTTCAGGTCTCCGCCCGCCGCATGGGCCCCCAACGGACCAGCCTGCTCCACCACCGCGGACACCGCGTCCTCGATGACCTGGTCGTCGATCCAGCCGACGGGGTCCACCTCGCCGACCAGCGGCTCGTTGTCGGGGCCGCGCCCCTGGACGCGGCCCCGCAGGATCCAGGGCCGCACGCCCTCGCCCTTGTCGCGGGGCAGATGCGAGTAGTCGTAGAGCCTGCGCGCCACCCACAGCTCGACGGGCCGGTCCTCCCACCAGGGCTCGACGTCGAGCGGGTTGGCCGACAGGCCCGACATGCGGATGCCGGTGAGGGCGTCGCGGCTCTCGGACAACTCCCGGTCGGCGTCGGGGCCGTGGGACCAGCGCACGAAGAGACACGGGGTGCCCCGCACCAGGTCGGCGACCTCGCCGAGGGTGCGCAGCACGGGGAGTTCGCGGGGCATGAAGCGCTCACTCCTTGCCTACGCCCACGGTGGTGAGCAGCTGCGGCGAGTGGCCCACGCGGTGCCCGGCTCGTAGGGTGTCCGTTCACCCCATGGGTCCGCGATCCGGTCGCCCGTAGCGTCCACGGCGGCACCTCCCGATCATCCGCGGAGGCCCCGAGTACCCGGTGCTCACGGCGCCGAACGCACGGTGATCCGCTGCCCCGGGGCGCGTCAGGCGGTGCGGAAGCGGAAGGCGCCCGTTCCGCCGCCCAGGCTCAGCCAGATGTGGTCGCCGTCGCGCACCAGGCGCAGGGCGATGTGGGCGCAGCCGGGGCAGCGGGCGGTGAGGCCCGGGTCGGGGCCGTAGACGTGCAGTCCGGCGAGCGGGCCGGAGCGGGCGCACTCGGGGCAGCGCCACCAGGCCGTGGTCGCCTCCACGGAGAGGATCTCCGAGAGCGGTCCGGCGAGACAGTTGCCGTCGAGATGGGCGGTGTCGTCTGCCATGGGGGCCTCCGGTCAGCCGAAGCGTTCGGTGCGGATGGTGGCGGGATCGAGACCCAGGCCGGTGAGCAGGTCGGCGGCCGTCTCGACGAAGGCGGTGGGACCGCAGACGAAGACGGGACTGGTCGCCTCGAGACGGGCGGCCTGCTTCTCCAGGTCGGCCTGGGCGAGGCGGCCCACGGCGCGGGAGTCGCCGGGCGGGCTTTGGCGGGTGAACAGCAGGTGCACGTCGAGGCTGGGGCCGCGGTCGGTCAGCTCGTCGCCGTACCAGATCTCGGCGGGCGTGCGTACGGAGTACAGCAGATGGAAGGGGGCGACCGACCGCGCCGCCCGGTGGGCCCGGATCATCGCCATCAGCGGTACGACCCCGGAGCCGCCCGCGACCAGCAGCACCGGTGCGGTCTGCTCCGACCGCCAGACGAACCAGTTGCCGAGCGGGCCGCGCACCTCGACCTCGGCGCCCACCGGCAGCTCGTCGGCGAGGTAGGGCGAGACCTCGCCGCCGGGCACGGCCTGCACGCCCAGCTCGATGCGGTCGCCGTCGGCGGGCGCGGCGAGCGAGTAGCTGCGTACGGCCTGATACCCGTCGTCGGCCGTCAGCCGCACGTCGACGTGCTGGCCGGGCAGGTGGCCGGGCCAGCCCGTCACGGTGAACAGCAGGGAGCGGGCGGTGGCGGTCTGCGGGTGACGCCCCTCGAGCCGGGCCCGGCGCCAGGCGATGCGCATGGTCAGTCCCCCCAGTTGCGCTGCTCGCGCCATGGGTCGCCGTAGTTGTGGTAGCCGACGGACTCCCAGAAGCCGGGCTCGTCCTCGTGGGTGAGCCGCAGGCCGCGGACCCACTTGGCGGACTTCCAGAAGTACAGGTGCGGCACGAGCAGCCGGGCCGGGCCGCCGTGCTCCGGGGAGAGGGGGTAGCCGTCGTAGGAGTGGGCGATCCAGGCCTGGCCGTCGAGGAGGTCCTCCAGGGGGAGGTTGGTGGTGTAGCCGCCGTGGCTGTCGACGGTGACGAAGTCCGCGGCCGTCTCCACGTCCTCGAAGAACGCGTCCAGCGGCACGCCCCGCCACGGGGTGTCGAACTTGGACCAGCGGGTCACGCAGTGGATGTCCGTCACCGTCTCCTGCTGCGGGAGGGCCATCATCTCCGCCCAGGTCCAGGAGTGGGTGTCCCCGGTCTCCGTGGTGATGGTGAAGGTCCAGGTGTCGGTGGACACCCGCGGGGTGGGGCCGGCGGACAGCACCGGGAACTGCTCGGTCGGGTACTGCCCGGGCGGCAGCCGGTCCGCCAGCGAACGGGCGCGTCCGCGGAAGCCGGGCGAGAAGGAACTCATGACGGCATCGCTCTCCTGGGCTCGGCGGGCGTGACGGCCGGGTCCCCCCATCATCGGCCGTGGCTCGGCCCCCCGCATGCGGTTCGCACAACCGGCCGACCCGCCCGGTGGTCCCGTCGTCGCGCCGTCCGGCACACTCACCCCATGGAGACAGCCGAGTTCGTGGAGATCCTCGACCGGGAGGGGCTGCTGCTGGCGGCGGCCGCCGAGGCGGCCGGGACCGACGCCAAGGTGCCGACCTGTCCGGACTGGCAGGTGCGGGACCTGGTGCGGCACACCGGGATGGTGCACCGGTGGGCTGCCGCCTTCGTGGCCGAGCGACACACCTCGTACCACCCCGACGGCGGGCTGCCCGACCTCGACGGCGACGCGTTGCTGGCCTGGTTCCGGGAGGGGCACCGGTACCTCGTCGACACCCTCGCCTCCGCCCCGCCCGGAGTGGAGTGCTGGCACTTCCTGCCCGCGCCGTCGCCGCTGGCGTTCTGGGCCCGGCGGCAGGCGCACGAGACGACCGTGCACCGGCTCGACGCCGAGTCCGCGCGGGGCGGTACGCCGTCCGGGATCTCCGCCGGCTTCGCGGCGGACGGCATCGACGAGCTGCTGTGCGGCTTCCACGCCCGCACCAGGAGCAAGGTCCGCAGCGACGCGCCCCGGGTGCTGCGGGTGCGGGCGACGGACGCGGACGGCGCGGTGTGGACCGTACGACTGTCTCAGGAGCCGCCGGTGACCGTGCGGGGCGCGGAAGGCGCCGCCGATTGCGAAGTGGCCGGGCCCGCCCCGCGGTTGTACGCGGCACTGTGGAACCGGCAGGCGTTCCCGGAGGTGAGCGGGGACGACTCCGTCGCCGCGCTGTGGCGGGAGAAGTCGGCCGTCACCTGGAGCTGAGCATCCGCGTCAGCACCGCGCGCTGCACCGGCAGTACCGTGCCGTGCAGCGCGCGTCCCTTCTCCGTGAGCGCGACCCGGACGCCCCGCCGGTCCTCGGGGCACATCGCGCGCTCGACGAGGCGGTCCTTCTCCAGCCGGGCGATGAGCCGGGACAGGGCGCTCTGGCTGAGGTGGACCCGCTCGGCGATCTCCTGGACGCGGTAGGCGCAGGATTCGCCCGACAGCACGTCCAGCACCTCGAAGTCGCTGGCGCACAGGCCGTGCTGGTGCAGTGCGCGGTCGAGTTCGCACTGGGTGCGCGCATGGAGCGCCAGGATGTCCCGCCACTGGTCCACGAGCGCCTGCTCGGGGTTCTTCGCCGCCATCCGCGCACCGTAGCAGAGAACCGAATTCATTGCACCGGCATTAAATGCATTTGCATTCCATGCATGCGCATGTAGTCTCTCCGGCATGACCTCTCCGCTCACCACCTCCGCGGACGCCTCGACGGTCCGCTGGACCCCCCGGCTGTGGGGCACCCTGCTGGTGCTCTGCGCCGCGATGTTCCTGGACGCGCTGGACGTCTCGATGGTCGGCGTCGCCCTGCCGTCCATCGGCTCCGACCTCCACCTGTCCACCTCGACCCTGCAGTGGATCGTCAGCGGCTACATCCTCGGCTACGGCGGACTGCTGCTCCTCGGCGGACGCACCGCCGACCTGCTCGGCCGGCGTCAGGTCTTCCTGGTCGCCCTCGGTGTCTTCGCCCTCGCCTCACTGCTCGGCGGCCTCGTGGACTCGGGTCCGCTGCTGATCGCCAGCCGCTTCATCAAGGGCCTGAGCGCCGCCTTCACCGCGCCCGCCGGCCTGTCGATCATCACCACGACCTTCGCCGAGGGCCCGCTGCGCAACCGCGCCCTGTCCATCTACACCACCTGCGCCGCCACCGGCTTCTCCATGGGCCTGGTCCTCTCCGGCCTGCTCACCGAGGCCAGTTGGCGTCTGACCATGCTGCTGCCTGCGCCCATCGCCCTGATCGCGCTGCTGGCGGGCCTGAAGCTGCTGCCCCGCAGCGAACGGGAGAAGGACCACAACGGCTACGACATCCCCGGCGCGGTCATCGGCACCGCGTCGATGCTGCTGCTGGTGTTCACCGTCGTCCAGGCACCGCAGGCCGGCTGGGCCTCGACCCGCACGCTGCTGTCCTTCCTCGCGGTCGCCGTGCTGCTCACCGTGTTCGTCCTGGTCGAGCGGCGCTCACCCGGCCCGCTGATCCGCCTGGGCGTGCTGCGCTCCGGCAGTCAGATCCGCGCCCAGCTGGGCGCGGTTGCCTTCTTCGGCTCGTACGTCGGTTTCCAGTTCCTGACCACGCTGTACATGCAGTCCCTGCTGGGCTGGTCGGCCCTGCACACCGCGCTGGCCTTCCTGCCCGCGGGCGCGCTGGTCGCCGTGTCCTCGACGAAGGTCGGCTCCGTCGTCGACCGGTTCGGCACCCAGCGGCTGATCGCGGCGGGGTTCGCGCTGATGGTCGTCGGGTACGCCCTCTTCCTGCGCATCAACCTCGACCCGGTGTACGCGGCCGTCGTCCTGCCGTCGATGCTGCTGATCGGCGCGGCCTGCGCGCTGGTCTTCCCCTCCCTCAACATCCAGGCCACCAACGGGGTCGAGGACCACGAGCAGGGCATGGTCTCCGGGCTGCTCAACACCTCGGTACAGGTGGGCGGCGCGATCTTCCTGGCCGTGGTGACGGCCGTGGTGACCGCGGGCGCCCCCGAACACGCCACCGCACAGGCGGTGTTGGACAGCTACCGTCCCGGTTTCGCGGTCGTCACCGCGGTCGCCGTGGCCGGCCTGCTCATCACCCTCACCGGCCTGCGCACGCGCCGTGGACAGCAGTCGGTCGTGGTCGCCAGGTCCACCTCCGTGGAGGCGGAGCGCGTGCCCGCACGCGACTAGGGGGACCAGGGGGATGTCGCGTCTCCCTGTTGCGTCCGGCGGGAGTTGGTTGCCCCGCCGGGCGCACGGCTGTGTACTGGACGGATGGACGGTCACGGGGGACGGCGCAACAAGGCCGAGCAGGACGCGATGACCGTGGAGGTCGGGTACGCGCTGGTGAGCGCGGTGTTCGCGGCAGCGGTGATCTTCGGGGCGGTCGCCGGTCCGGCGTTGCTCTTCGGTCTGCCCCCGCTGCTGTCGGCGGTGCTGCTGCGGGTGGGCCTGACGCTCGCGCCGATCGTCTTCGTCGTCCGGGTCGTGAGTGTCCTGGTGCGGTTCCGGCGTGGGGGTCAGCCCAGCCAGCCCGGCCGCACCAACCCCGACTCGTAGGCCAGCACGACCAGTTGGGCCCGGTCGCGGGCGCCCAGCTTGACCATCGTGCGGCTGACGTGGGTCTTCGCGGTCAGAGGGCTGACGACCAGGCGGCGGGCGATCTCCTCGTTGGACAGGCCGATGCCGACGAGGGCCATCACCTCCCTCTCCCGCTCGGTGAGCCCGGCAAGGGCGTCGGCGGCCGCGGGCTCCTTGGAACGGGCGGCGAACTCGGCGATCAGCCGGCGGGTGACCCCGGGGGACAGCAGTGCGTCGCCCTCGACCACCGCCCTGACGGCGCGCAGGAGTTCGTCCGGTTCGGTGTCCTTGACCAGGAAGCCGGAGGCACCCGAGCGGATCGCCTCGAAGACGTACTCGTCGAGTTCGAAGGTGGTCAGCATGACCACCTTCACGTCCCGCAGCGCCGGGTCCGCGTTGATCTCACGAGTGGCGGCCAGCCCGTCCAGCGCGGGCATGCGGATGTCCATCAGGACGACGTCCGGGCGCAGTTCGCGGACCTCCCGCACCGCCTCCGCGCCGTCGGCGGCCTCGCCGGCCACCTCGATGTCCGGTTGCGCGTCCAGCAGCGCCTTGAAGCCGGCCCGTACCAGTGACTGGTCGTCGGCGAGCAGTACGCGGATCACCGGTCGTTCTCCTTGGTCTGCAGGGGCAGTTCGGCGAGCACCCGGAAGCCCCCGTCGGGACGCGGGCCCGCCTCGATCGTGCCACCGAGCGCTGCGGCCCGCTCCCGCATCCCGGCCATCCCGTTGCCGCTGCCGCCCGCTTCCGCGCCGGTCGCCGGCCCGTCGTCGTCGATGCGCAGCCGCAGCGTCCGGGGGTCGTGCTCGAGGCGCACGCGCGCGTGCCGCGAACCGGAGTGCCGTACGACATTGGTGAGCGCCTCCTGGACGATGCGGAAGGCGGCGAGATCCGTGCCGGGCGCGAGGCGGGGCGGGGCCCCTTCGACGTCGACCGTCAGTCCCGCGCTCGCCGCCTGCTGCACCAGTTCGGGGAGCCGGTCCAGGCCGGGAGCGGGGGCGCGTGGGGCGTCTCCGGGGGTGCGGAGGGTGTCGAGGACCTGGCGGACCTCGCCGAGGGCCTCCTTGCTGGCGGCCTTGATGGTGGTGAGGGCGGTGCGGGCCTGCTCGGGGTCGGTGTCGAGGAGGGCGAGGCCCACGCCGGCCTGGACGTTGATCACCGAGATGCTGTGGGCGAGGACGTCGTGCAGCTCGCGGGCGATCCGCAGCCGCTCCTCGTCGGCCCGGCGCCGGGCCGCCTGGGCCCGCTCGGCACGCTCGCGGGCCCACTGCTCGCGCCGGGTGCGGGTGAGCTCGGCCAGCGCGACGATCGCCACCACCCATGCGGCGATCACCCCCTCGCTCGCCCAGGAGGCCGCCGAGTCGCCGGAGGGCGGCAGCCACCGGTACAGCCAGTGCGCCACCAGCATGTGCCCGGCCCACAGCATGGCCAGCGCCGCCCAGGCGGCCCGCCGGTGCCCGGCGACGACGGCGCGGAAGCACGCCACGACCACGGCGAGGAAGACCGGCCCGTACGGATATCCGGCGCCGAGATACACCATCGCTGCCGCCGCCGTACCGAAGACGACCAGCACCGGGTGGCGCCCCCGCCACAGCAGCAGGCCCGACGCGACGAGCAGCAGCACGCGCGCGAAGACATCGAGCGAGGCGCGCGTGCCGTGCTGCTGGTGAGCGGCGAACTGGGAGCCGACGAGGACGAAGAAGGTGACCACCACGGTGGACCGCCACGGCCACCGCGACGCACGCTCCTCCCCGCCGCGCCCCGGCCACGGCGGCCCGTGCCGCCACCGCCACGGCGGCCCGGCCCCGCGCACCCGCTGCTCCTCCATGCCCGCCACGCTAGACGCCCGCGGGGCGCACGAGCGTCAGCCGGGCGGGGTGATCACGGCTACTCCCCGGGAAGTACGCCCGCCGGCCGCGCTCACCGCAGCCCCACCCCCCGTGCGAGCTGCCCCGCCGCATGCCGGAAGAAGGACTCCCGGTCCTCGACGACCCGGTTGAACTGGCCGAACAGTTCGAAGCCGACCAGGCCGAACAGCTGTGCCCAGGCTGCGACCAGGGCCGCCGACACCTCCGGCGGGAGGTCGGGGGCGATGTCGGCGGCGAGGCGCTCGGCCTCGGGGCGCAGTTCGGCGGAGAGCGGGGGGAAGTGCACGCCCGGTCCCCTGATGGCGTCGCGGACGATGCCGATGAGGACGAGACCGACGCGGGCGGCGGGCTGGACGGTGGTGTCGGGGGCGATGTAGCCGGGGACCGGGGAGCCGTAGATCAAGGCGTACTCGTGGGGGTGCGCGAGGGACCAGGCACGTACCGCCTCACAGACGGCGATCCAGCGTTCGACCGGCTTGGAGGCGGTGTCGCGGACCGCTTCGGCGGCCTCGCCGAGCGAGTCGTAGGCGTCGATGATGAGCGCGGTCAGCAGGTCGTCGCGGCTGGGGAAGTAGCGGTAGAGGGCGGAGGAGACCATGCCGAGCTCACGGGCCACGGCGCGCAGCGAGAGCTTGGCGGCACCTTCCGCGGCCAGCTGTCTGCGCGCCTCGTCCTTGATGGCGGCGGTGACTTCGATCCTGGCTCGGGCGCGGGCGCTGTGTGCGGTGCTCATGGGGGCCAGTGTCCCATGGAACGAGAGCAGTGCACACAGATGTGAGCGGTGCACAAAAAAGAGAGCACTGCTCTTGCATTGGAGCACCGGTCGGGTGCAGACTCTTCATTAAGCGAGAGCAGTGCTCACAAAAACGAGCAGCGCTCTCCCCGGCTCTACTCCACGATGGGGGTCCCCAATGTCCACGCACGTCCAGAAGCCCGGCTGGTTCACCGTCAACGTCTTCAACCGCGCCGTCGCCTGGATGACCCGCCGCGGCATCAGCATCTGGGGCTCCCGGGTCCTCGCGGTCCGCGGCCGCAAGAGCGGCGAGTGGCGGACCACCCCCGTCAACCTGCTGGTCGTGGACGGACAGCAGTACCTGCTCGCCCCGCGCGGTCACGTCCAGTGGACGCACAACATGCGCGCGGCCGGCGGCGGCGAGCTGCGCGTGGGCAAGCACGTGGATGTCTTCACCGCCACCGAGGTCGCCGACGACGACAAGGTCCCGCTGCTGCGGGCCTACCTCAAGCGCTGGAAGGCCGAGGTCGGCGTCTTCTTCAACGGCGTCGGCCCCGACTCCCCCGACACCGACCTGCGCCGCATCGCCCCCGACCACCCGGTCTTCCGCATCGAGACCGCCAAGTGACCACACCCCGTGGGCTGGGAGGTGGACCGGTACCTCAAGGGCTTCACCGTCCGGTCCACCGGCGAGGAGATCCTCGCGGTCGCCCCCGACCAGCCCGTCTTCCGCATCGCCGTCAGGAGCTGATCTCGGTGGTCTCCGCCTCCGTGGTCTCCGCCGGCTCGGCGGTCACCGGGCGGCGGTCCAGGGCGGTCAGGGCCCGCTGGGCGAAGGGATGGGTGCGGACGAGCTCGCCCAGGGACGTCGCTCCCTGCGTGATCTCCCTGAACGCGTTCCACGCGGGCCGGAAACCGGTCAGCGCCGCGTGGAAGAGGCCCGGCCGGCGTTCGAAGGCGATCAACATGCGCTTGCCGACGCTCATCTCGACGCCGAGCCCCGCCTTGATCGCGAACGCGTAGTTCAGCGCCTGGCGCCGGGCGTCCACCGCGTCGTGCGCCTCGGCGATCCGCACCGCCCACTCGCCGGCGAGCCGGCCCGAGCGCAGCGCGAACGAGATGCCCTCGCGGGTCCACGGCTCCAGCAGCCCCGCCGCGTCCCCGCACACCAGCACCCGCCCCCGCGACAGCGGGGAGTCGTCGGCCCGGCACCGGGTCAGATGCCCGGAGGAGATGCTGGGCTCGAAACCGGCGAGCCCGAGCCGGCCGACGAACTCCTCCAAGTACCGCTTGGTGGCGGCGCCCTCGCCCCGCGCGGAGATGACTCCGACCGTCAGCGTGTCGCCCTTGGGGAACACCCAGCCGTAACTGCCGGGAATCGGCCCCCAGTCGATCAGCACCCGCCCGCGCCAGTCCTCGGCGACGGTCTCCGGCACCGGGATCTCGGCCTCCAGACCGAGGTCGACCTGGTCCAGCTTGACCCCGACGTGCGCCCCTATCCGGCTGGCGCTGCCGTCCGCGCCGACGACGGCCCGCGCGAGCAGCGTCTCCCCGCCCTGCAGGACCACCGCGACCGTGCGCCGGTCCGGCACCGCCGAGCCGTGCTGCTCGACCCGCTGCACGGTGACGCCCGTACGCAGCTCGGCGCCCGCCTTCTGGGCGTGCTCCACCAGCTGCTGGTCGAACTCCGGGCGGTTGATCAGCCCGAACAGCATCTGCTTGGAGCGGCGGGTACGGGTGAAGCGGCCGTTGTTGGAGAAGGTGACCGCGTGCACCCGGTCCCGGAACGGCAGCTCGAAACCGGGCGGCAGCGCGTCGCGCGAGGGGCCGATGATGCCGCCGCCACAGGTCTTGTAGCGGGGCAGCTCGGCCTTCTCCAGCAGCAGCACGCGCCGCCCCGCGACCGCCGCCGCGTAGGCGGCCGAAGCCCCCGCGGGTCCCGCGCCCACCACGACGACGTCCCACACCCGCTGCACGTCGTCCGCCGAAGAGTTGTCGCCGCTCACGATGGTCCGCTGCTCCGATCAAGGCTAGGCCGCACCTGTCCCCCGCATCCTACGGCGGACGTCGCCGCAGGCCACTGTGGGAGGATCCCCATATCCACACGTACAACGTCGCACCCACGAGGAGCGTGCCCATGTCGTCGAAATCGGTCGCCGAGACCGTCGCCTCGCTGATGCCGCGGGCCAAGAGCGAGCTCGCGGAGCTGGTGGCCTTCAAGTCGGTGGCGGACTTCGACCAGTTCCCCCGCAGCGAGAGCGAGGGCGCCGCGAACTGGGTCGCCGGCGCCCTGCGCACCGAGGGATTCCAGGACGTGGCGGTGTTCGACACCCCCGACGGCACGCAGTCCGTCTACGGCTACCTGCCCGGCCCCGAGGGCGCCAGGACCGTCCTGCTCTACGCCCACTACGACGTGCAGCCGCCGCTGGACGAGACGGCCTGGACGACCCCGCCGTTCGAACTGACCGAGCGGGACGGCCGCTGGTACGGGCGCGGGGCCGCCGACTGCAAGGGCGGCGTGATCATGCACCTGCTCGCGCTGCGCGCCCTGAAGGCCAACGGCGGCGTCCCGGTGCACGTCAAGGTGATCGCCGAGGGCTCGGAGGAGATGGGCACGGGCGGTCTCGAGCGGTACGCCGAGGAGCATCCGGAGCTGCTCGCCGCCGACACCATCGTCATCGGCGACGCGGGCAACTTCCGCGCCGGGCTGCCGACGGTCACCTCCACGCTGCGCGGCATGACCATGGTCCGCGTCCAGGTGGACACCCTGGAGGGCAATCTGCACTCCGGCCAGTTCGGCGGCGCCGCCCCTGACGCGCTGGCCGCGCTGATCCGCGTTCTCGACTCACTGCGCGCGGAGGACGGCTCGACGACCGTGGAGGGGCTGACCGCCGAGAACCGGTGGGAGGGGCTGCAGTACGACGAGGAGCAGTTCCGCCGGGACGCCAAGGTGCTGGACGGTGTCGAGCTGATCGGTTCGGGCACCGTCGCCGACCGCATCTGGGCGCGCCCCGCCGTCACCGTCCTCGGCATCGACTGCCCGCCCGTCGTCGGCGCCACCCCGTCCGTGCAGGCCGGCGCCCGCGCGCTGGTCAGCCTGCGCGTCCCGCCGGGCGTGGACGCGGCCGAGGCGACCAAGCTGCTGCAGGCCCACATCGAGGCCCACACCCCGTGGGGCGCCCGGGTGAGCGTGGAGCAGGTCGGCCAGGGCCAGCCCTTCAGCGCCGACACGACCAGCCCGGCGTACGCGGCGATGGCAGAGGCCATGGCGGTCGCCTACCCCGGCGCGCGGATGCAGTACGCCGGTCAGGGCGGCTCCATCCCGCTGTGCAACACCCTCGCCTCCCTCTACCCCGACGCGGAGATCCTGCTGATCGGCCTGAGCGAGCCGGAGGCCCAGATCCACGCCGTCAACGAGAGCGTGTCGCCGGAGGAGCTGGAGCGTCTGTCGGTCGCCGAGGCGCTGTTCCTGCGCAATTACGCGGCGAGCTGAGCCGCTCTGCCGTCAGCCGAGGGCCCTCGCCGCCGGGCGGGGACCCTTCTACGGTCGGCCTCATGGACGTCGTCGAGCTTCTCCCCCGCCTCCATCTCCTCCGCTTCCCCGTCGGCCAGGCGTATCTGTGGCGCGACGGCGAGGAGTTGACGATGATCGACGCGGGTCCGCCGGGCTCGGCGGCGGCCGTCGCGAAGGTCCTCGGCGGACTACGGCGCATCGTGCTGACCCACTTCCACGAGGATCACGCCGGCGGAGCGGGCGAGTTGGCCGCACGGTGCGGTGCGGAGGTGCTCGCCCACCAGCTGGACGCGCCGGTCGTACGGGGCGAACTCCCGGACGCACCCCCGGTGTTGGAGGACTGGGAGCGCCCGGTGCATGCGCGGGCGGCCCGGCGGCTCCCCCGCGTTCCCTGGCCGCGCCCGGCGAAGGTGGGTGAACTGTCCGACGGTGACGTCCTCGACTTCGGCGGCGGCGCGCACGTCGTCCACGTGCCCGGTCACACCGACGGCAGCATCGCGCTCCATCTTCCGCGCCACCGTGTGCTGTTCACCGGGGACGCGGTGGCCGCCGCCCCGACCGAGGGCACCGTGATGCTCGGCGTCTTCAACCTCGACCGGGCCCGCGCCGTCAGGTCCTTCCACCGTCTCGCGGAGCTCGACTCCGACACGGCCTGCTTCGGGCACGGCGATCCGGTGATCGGCCACGCGGCCACCGCACTTCGCCGATCGGCGGACAGGTACCCGCTGTCACCCTGACCATGGAGGGCATGTCCGTCGCCGAACGCCGTACCGCTCACGCCGAGATCGCCACCGCCCTGTCCCTGCTCGGCGACCGCGAACTGGCGGACCTGGTCGAGTCGGGGACGCCCCTCGGTGTCGGGATCGGCGGACGCTCGACGCTGGTCGAGGTGGCGGGCCGGCGGGTGTTCGTGAAGCGGGTGCCGGTCACCGACGTCGAGTTGCGGCCCGAGAACGCCCGCTCCACCGGGAACCTCTTCCATCTGCCGCCGGGCTGCCACTACGGCACCGGCCGCAGCCCGGGCTTCGGCGCCTGGCGCGAGCTGGCCGCGCACGCCATGACGACGAACTGGGTGCTGGCCGACCGCTTCCCGGGGTTCCCGCTGATGCATCACTGGCGGGTGCTGCCGGACGCCGTGCAGCCGCTTCCCGAGGAACTGGCCGACGTGGAAGGGACGGTCGCGTACTGGGGCGGCTCACCCCAGGTGCGCGAGCGCCTCGACGCCCTGCGCACGGCGGCCTCGAGCCTCACCCTGTTCCTGGAGTACGTCCCGCACACCCTCCACGACTGGTTCGACGCACAGGTGCGGACCGGGGAGGCGGATCGCAGCTGCGCCCGGGTGGACGAGTGGCTGCGTGGGGTGACCGCCTTCCTCCGGGACCGTGAACTCCTGCACTTCGACGTCCACTTCCAGAACATCCTCACCGACGGCGACCAGTTCTACCTCTCCGACCACGGCCTCGCCTTCGGCCCCCGCTTCCGGCTCGCCCGGCAGGAGCGCGCCTTCTTCGACCGGCACCGCGACTACGACCTCGTCTACTCCCGGGCGCACCTGGTGAACTGGCTCGTCACCGCCCTGTACGGCTACGACCGGCAGGAGCGGGAGGCCTTCGTACGGGCCTGCGCGGTCGGGGCGCACGCCGACGGCGTCCCCGCGGCGGCCGCCGCGATCATCGAGCGGGACGCGACGCTCACCGCCGTCTTCAACGGCTTCCTCGGCCGGCTGCGGACCGAGAGCAGGCTCACCCCCTACCCGTACGAGGAACTCCACCTCGCCTACAACAGCTCCACGTTCTCCGCGTAGTGTCAGGCGACCGGGTTCCCGCCACCGACGATGTCCTCAACCGAGTCAGAGACGGGTTTTCGCCCACGGTGGTCCCGGGTCGGGCTTCAGCCCATCGGGACGCCCGCCTCCAGATACAGCGCCGCCCCGCGTTCCCGGGCCCGCAGCGCCCAGCGCAGCCGCTCGTAGCGCACCGGCGGCAACAGGTCGGCGGCCTCGGCCTCGCTGACGAACCGCCACTCACGCAACTCCGGCCCCGGCAGCAGCAACCGGGCCGCCTCCGCGGAGTCGAGGCGTCCGCCGTCGAACAGCAGCCGCAGCCCGCCGAATCCCGGCGGCACGGGCGCCTCCCAGTCGACGACCAGCAGCCGCGGCACGTCGACGAGTTGGATCCCGGTCTCCTCGGCGACCTCGCGCATACCCGCGCGGGCGGGCGCCTCCCCGGGTTCGACGACCCCACCGGGGAACTCCCAGCCGGGCTTGTAGGTGGGGTCGACAAGGAGGAAACGGTCCTGCTCGTCGAAGAGAAGGACACCGGACGCGAGGGTCTCGGCGGTGGGTTCGGGGGTCTGTACTATGTCACATTCCACTGCCTCCCCCGACCTGACCGCCTCCGCGATCCGCACCGCCGTCTCGTACGGCGTCAGCGTGCCGTTGTCGACGGGATAGGCGTCCGCCGTGAGCCAGGAGTCGAGGGCGCCGCGGTACGGCTCGATGTGGTCGTACGACCACTGCCGTACGCGCATCTCGCCGTCGGGGAGGTCGGGCGGGACCTCCCGGGTGGCTATGCGCTCCCGCAGGATCGTTTCGGCCGGGGCGAGGAGGACATGCCGGACGCCGATCCTGCGCGCGGCGAGGCCGCCGAAGATCTCGTCGCGGTACTCCTGGCGCAGCAGGGTCATGGGGACCACGAGGGTCCCGCCGAGCTCGGCGAGCAGGGCGGCCGCCGTGTCGATCACCATGCGCCGCCAGATCGGCAGGTCCTGGTAGTCACCGACCTCGGCGAGGTGCTTGGCCGGCAGCAGGTGCGTCAGTCCCCCGCCGATGACCTCGGGGTCGAAGAGCGTGCTGTTCGGGATCAGTTCGATCAGCTCCCGTGCGGTGGTCGTCTTTCCCGCACCGAACGCGCCGTTGATCCAGACGATCACGGACTCCCCCTCTTGTGTTGGCCCCCTGAGGCTTGCCCGCTTCACCCTGCCACGGAAACCAGCCCCAGTTGAGGGCGCACATGAGGGGGCGCCGGTGCCCCGGTCCGGGGGCGCCGGCGCCACGGTCCGCCGTCGGTGTCAGCCGAGGGCCTTGTCGGTGTCGGCGAGACTGTCGTCGCCGACGGTGTGGGTGACCGTGTCGACGACCCCCTCGGGGCTCAGGTCGCCCAGGGTCTGGTGGTCACCGAGGACCTGGTGGTCGCCGCTGTGCGAGGGGCTGATCGCCGCGACGACGAACCCGGTGGCGAGGGAGGCGATGGCCATCATGCTGCGCTTCTTCATGACCGGATCAACTGCCGGAGACGGATCGGGGTCACGCATCCTGGGCATGTCCGATGGGGAGGCGCGGCGGGGAGGACGCATGGACGGGACGGACGGGCACATCCATGTCGACACGAGGATGCTTCGCGACGGCCCGGCCGTGCGCGGCATGCTGGCGGCCACCTTCGGCCTGGTGGGGGACGCGCCGAGCACGGTGACCACGGGCTGCGGGCAGCGGGTGCCGTACGCCATGACCTCTCGGCGGCCGGAGAGCGTCACGTGTCTGCCCTGCCGCGAGCACGCGGCGGTCGAGCATCTGCGGCAGGCCGAACGGCTCGAACGTCTGGCGGGCTCGCCCGGGACGACCGTTCCCGATGAGCAGGTACGGCGGGCCGCGGACCGTCTGCGTGACCTCGCCCGGAGGTTCGCGGACGGCTGACCGCGGCCCGCCGGCCTCACCCCTTGGTCGAGCCCAGGGTCAGTCCCGCGATGAAGTGCCGCTGGAGCAGCAGGAAGACCAGGATGGTCGGGAGAGCGACCAGGACCGAGCCCGCGGCCAGGAGGTTGTAGTCGGTGAAGAACTGGCCGCGCAGGTTGTTCAGGGACGACGTGATCGGCAGTTTGTCCGGGTTGGAGATGAAGATCAGGGCCCAGAGGAAGTCGTTGTAGATCCAGGTGAACTCCAGCGTCGCCAGAGCCGCCAGGGCCGGGCGGCACAGGGGCAGGGTGATGCGCCAGAACTGGGTCCACACGCCCGCGCCGTCGACGATCGCCGCCTCCAGGATCTCCTGGGGCAGCGTGCGCATGAAATTGGCGAGGACGAAGACGCAGAAACCCATCTGGAAGCCGATGTTGACGATGATCACGGCCCAGTAGGAGTCGTACATCGTCAGCGAGTCGGACATCCACCAGGGCAGCGGGATCTTGTTGAACAGCACGTACAGGGGCGTCACGATCACCTGCTGCGGCAGCAGGTTGCCCGCCGTGAAGAACATCAGCAGCACGATCCCGCCGCGGAGCTTGAGGCGGGAGACGGCGAAGGCAACGAAGGCCGCCAGGAACAGCGTCACGATGACGGCCGGTACGGCGATCATCAGCGTGTTGGTGAAGTACTTGCCCATGCCGGACTCGGTGTAGGCCCGGCGGTAGTAGTCGAAGGACAGGTGCTTCGGCCAGGAGAGGTAGCCGTGCTGCGCCGTGTCCTCGTACGGGCGCAGACTTGCGTAGACGGCGAGCAGCAGGGGCGCGAGGAACGCGAGGGAGACCGCCGACAGGAAGATGTGCACGCCCCAACGACCGCGTCGGCGGCGGGACTTCACGGGGCGGGCCGGGGTGGGGGCCGTGCGGTGCACGGGTGCGGTGGTGCGGATGTCTGCGGTCATCGCTCGCGCGCACCTCGCAGCTCCTGGACGAGGAACGTCACGATGAATCCCAGCGACACGACGAGCAGTACGACGGCGATCGCGGAGCCGAAGCCGATACGGCTGGCCTCGCCGATGATGTTGTCGGTGATGAGAACGGAGAGCAGTTCCAGTCCGTTGCGGCCCTTGTTGACGGCGTAGACGATGTCGAAGGCCCTCAGCGCCTCGATCACGGTGATGACACCGACGATGACGTTGACCGGCCGCAGGGTTGGGAAGACCACGCGGAAGAAGGTCTGGCGTTCGTTGGCGCCGTCGATGGCGGCCGCTTCCTTGAGCGCGGGATCGACGGACTTCAGTCCGGCCAGGTAGAGGATCATCACATAGCCGACGTGCCGCCAGCCGGCCGCGATCATGATCATCCAGAGGTTGAGGTGCGAGTCACCCAGCCAGTCGATCGGGTCGTCGTGGTTGTTGAGGATGGTGTTGATCACGCCCTGGTCGGTGCCGAGGATCAGCTGGGCGATGAAGCCGACGATCGCGAGCGAGAGCACGACCGGCAGGTAGATGACGGACTGGTAGAAGCGGCTGAAGCGGACGCCCCGGTCGATCAGCACGGCCAGGAAGAGGCCGAAGGGCGTGGCGATCAGGCCGAGGAAGAGCAGCCACATGACGTTGTGGCGGACGGCCGGCCAGAAGGGCGGGTAGTTGTCGGCCAGGTTCCGGTAGTTGTCCAGGCCGACCCAGTGGATGTCGCCGATGCCGTCCCAGGCGGTGAAGGACAGGCCGATCGAGGCGAGGGTCGGGCCCCAGACGATGGCGAGGTCGAGCAGGATCGGGATGCCGAGCAGCACGCCGAGGACGACGGCGTCGCGACGGGTGAACCGCCGCAGGCGCCGCCGTCGTCCGGCGCGTCGCGGGAAGGTGAGCGCCACGGAAACTTGTCCCCCAGTGATCAGCCGACGGGCTGCGAGAAGATGGACTTCTTCTGCCGCTCGATGCTGTTGCACAGCCCGTCGACGTCCTTCGGGTTGCCGATGAAGTCCTGGATCGACTGGATCATCACGGTCGACGCGAAGTCGGGCCGGGTGTCGCGGTCCAGGAACTGCGAGATCTGCTTCGCCTGCGAGACGAGTTGTGCGGACTTCTTCTGCAGGGCGCTGTAGTGGGAGGTGTCGGCGCCGGAGTTGACGGCCACGTTGTTGGGGTCGTAGGTGAGGTAGGTGTCCTCGGCGTCCGGCTTGCCCAGCCACTTGAGCAGGTCCTTCGCACCGGTCAGGTTCTTGGACTTCTTCGCGACGAGGAACCCGTCGATGGGGGCCTCGACGGCGTCCTGGCCCCACTGCGGGTCGATCTCGGGGAAGGCGAAGAAGTCGATGTCGTCCCGCTCGTTCTCGGGGAACTGGGTACCGGGGTGCGGCATGCCGAAGACGGCCATGCCGGTCTTGCGCTGCTGCAGACTCTGCCCGGCCTCCTCCCAGGTCCGGCCGAGGGCGCCCTTCTGGTAGTACGGCATGAGTTCGCGCCAGGTGTCGAAGACGTTCTTCACCTTGGTGTCGGTCCACGATTCCTCGCCCGCCATCAGGGACTTGTGGAAGTCGTAGCCGTTCAGGCGCAGATTGATGTAGTCGAAGGTGCCCATCGCGGGCCAGCCGTCCTTGTCGCAGAAAGCAACCGGATTGCCGTCCTTCTGCATCTGTTTGGCCAGGGCGATGAAGTCGTCCCACTTGGTGGGCTGTTGATAGCCCTTCTGCTGGAACAGGCTCTTCCGGTGGAACACCGCCCACGGATAGTAGTAGTACGGCACGAAGTACTGCTTGCCGTCGTGCGTGGACTGCGCCTTCAACGCGTCCGAGAATCCCGAGAACGCCTTCCACACATCGCTGATCTCGGTCAGCAGGCCTTTCTCCGCGAAGTACTGCATGCGGTATCCGGCGAACCACATGAAGACGTCGTCGGGGGTGCCCTGCAGATAGCGGTTGATGTTCTCCTGGAAGTCGTTGTGGTCCTTGGTGTTGACCTTCACCTTCTTCCCGGACTTCTTCTCGTACGCCTGGAAGGCGGCGGCGTACGCCTTCTTCGGTACGGCGTCCGAGGCGTTGGAGCCGACGGAGACCTCCTTCTTGTCGCCGCCGGGTCCGCTCCCGCACGCCGACAGCAGGGCGGGCAGTGTCACCGCGCCGGCACCGAGGGCCGCACCGCGTAAGAGATTTCGCCGGGACATCCGATGACCTGCCTGGTCATTGGACTGGGCCAACCGGCCGAACGATGACTGCGCCATGTCCCCCTCCTCGGGTTGCCACCCCACACAACCGAACGCGTGGCTTGGATCTCACCTCCGTGTGGCCTTGGCGTCAAGGGTTCTGACGGGATACCGAACAACCGTTACCTCATCTCTTCCAACAGAGTCCGACACGACTTACCGTAAACGCGCACCGATGACGAGGACATGATGTCCTCCTACCTTTCGCGTGTTCGGAGGAAACGTAACGATGCGTCACCTTCACCCCCGCACAACCTGCCGAAGAGTGGTCGGAGCGTTCGCCGCGAGCCTTCTGTGCGCGGCCGGACTCGCCGCGCCGGCCCTCGCGGCACCCCCCGCCGGACCCGCCGCACCCACCCTGGCGGACGGTCTGGCCCTCACCCCGCCGATGGGCTTCAACAACTGGAACTCCACGCACTGCCGTGCCGATTTCAACGAGTCCATGGTCAAGGGAATCGCGGACCTCTTCGTCGAGAAGGGCCTCAAGGACGCCGGCTATCAGTACGTCAACCTCGACGACTGCTGGGCGCTGCCGAACCGGGACGCGGACGGCAGACTCGTCCCGGATCCGGTCCGCTTCCCCAACGGGATCAAGGCGGTCGCGGACTATGTCCACTCCAAGGGACTCAAGCTCGGGATCTACACCAGCGCGGGCACCAAGACCTGCAACAGCGCCGGTTTCCCCGGAGCACTCGGCCATGAGTACAGCGACGCCCAGCAGTTCGCGGACTGGGGCGTCGACTACCTCAAGTACGACAACTGCAACAACCAGGGTGTGGACGCCAAGTTGCGCTACACGACCATGCGGGACGCCCTGAAGGCGACCGGCCGGCCCATCGTCTACAGCATTTGCGAATGGGGCCAGAACAAGCCGTGGGAATGGGCCGCCGACGTGGGCCATTTGTGGCGCACCACCGGTGACATCAGTGACAACTGGGGCTCGATGGTGGGGATTCTGAAGAAGAACCTGCCGCTCGCGCCGTACGCCGGCCCCGGGCACTGGAACGACCCGGACATGCTGGAGGTCGGCAACGGCGGCATGACCGACACCGAGTACCGCACGCACTTCTCGATGTGGTCGATCATGGCCGCGCCGCTGCTCATCGGCTCCGACCTGCGCAAGGCGACCCCGGGAACCTTCGACATCCTCGACAACAAGGAGGTCGTCGCGGTCGACCAGGATCCGCTGGGCAAGCAGGGCACGGTCGTCTCCTCCGAGGGCGGGCGCTGGGTCGTCGCCAAGGAGATGAAGGACGGCAGCCGCACGGTGGCCCTCTTCAACGAGTCCGACTCCGCCCAGCACATCGCCACCACCGCCGCGGCCGTCGGCCTGCCCGAGGCTCCCGCCTACACCCTGCGCGACCTGTGGCAGCACCGCAGCTACAACACCGCGGGCGCCATCTCAGCGACCGTCCCGGCGCACGGCACGGTCCTGGTACGGGTCTTCGCCGACCGCGCCTGGGCGCTGCACCCGCCCGCCGTCGAAACCGGCCTGGACCGCAGCCCGTTGATCGAGGCGGGCAAACCGGCCGCGCTGACCACGGTCGTGACGGACCTGGGCCGCACCCCCGCACTGCTCGTGTCGGCCGGCCTCACGGGACCCGACGGCTGGACCGTCCGGGCGACCTCCCCGACCCACGCCCTCGCCCTGCCGACCGGCCGCTCCCTGCGCACCAAGTGGTCGGTCACCGCGCCACCGGGGACGCCGACGGGGTCGTACGCGCTGACCCTCAAGGCGAGTTACCGCTCGGCGACCGGTGCCCGCGTCGCCGGCGCGCTCCCGCTGACGGTGTCCGTCGTCGTGCCCCCGCCCGCGGGCACCTCGTCCCTCGGCGATCTGCCGTGGCTGTCGGCCACCAACGGCTACGGGCCGGTCGAGCGCAACACCAGCAACGGTGAGAGCAAGGCGGGTGACGGGCATCCGATCACCCTCGGCGGCGTGGTGTACGCCAAGGGGCTCGGTGTCCACGCGGACAGCGACGTCGAGTTCTACACCGGCACGGCGTGCGCCACACTCACCGCGGACGTCGGCGTGGACGACGAGAAGGGCGCCAACGGCACCGTCGCCTTCGAGGTCTGGGCCGACGGCACCAAGGTCGCCTCGACCGGCGTCCTGACCAACGCGATGCCGGCCCAGCCGCTCACCGCGGACGTGACCGGCGCCCAGGTGGTCCGTCTGGTCGTCACCGACGGTGGCGACGGCAACGACTCGGACCACGCGGACTGGGCGGACGCACGACTGACCTGCTGATCCCCCGCGAGGGGCTCGTACGGCGCACGGGTGGGCCGCTGCTGCCGCGGGCACGGCCCACAAGGCGTTCAGGCGGGCCGCTGAGCCCGCTCGGGGAGTTCAGCGGCCCCGCCTGAACGTTCCTGCCCTCCGAGGCCCCGAGAGCGCCCTCAGGGCGCTCAGACCGCGGCCGCGTCCGCCCGCTTGGCGAGCGCGGCCGCGGCCGCTCCCACCAGTCCGGCGTCCGTGCCCATCTGGGCCGGTGTGATCTCCAGTCGCTGCACGAAGGAGAGGGTCGCGTAGCTGCCGAGGGCCTTGCGCAGCGGGGTGAACAGCACGTCGCCCGCCTTGCCCACGCCCCCGCCGATCACCGCGATGTCGATCTCGACGAGGGTCGCGGTGGCCGCGATCCCGGCGGCGAGCGCCTGCGCCGCCCGCTCGAAGGAGGCCACGGCGACCGGGTCGCCGGCCCGGGCGGCGGCGGCCACGGCGGCGGCCGAGGTGTCGCCGTCCGGGCCGGGGACCCAGCCGTTCTCGATCGCGCGGCGGGCGATGTTGGGTCCGCTGGCGATGCGCTCCACACAGCCGCGTGAACCGCATGGGCAGGAATCCCCGTCCAGATCCACGCTGATGTGGCCGATGTGGCCGGCGTTGCCCGTGGGACCGGGGTGGAGTTGACCGTTCAGGACGAGCCCGCCTCCGACGCCGGTGGAGACCACCATGCACAGCGCGTTGTCGTGGCCGCGGGCCGCGCCCTGCCAGTGCTCGGCCGCCGTGATGGCCACGCCGTCGCCGATCAGCTCGACCGGCAGACCGCCGGCCGCGTCCCGTACCCGCTGGACCAGCGGGTAGTCGCGCCAGCCCGGGACGTTGACCGGGCTGACGGTGCCCGCGGAGGCGTCCACCGGTCCGGCGCTGCCGATACCGAGGGCCGTGGCGTGCCCCCACAGGGGCGAGGCGGTGAGTTCGCCGAGGACGTCCGCCACGGCGCCCATCACGGTCTCGCCGTCCTGCTGCGCGGGCGTCGCGCGCTGGGCACGCACCACGATCTGGCCGTGGCCGTCCACCAGCGCCCCGGCGATCTTGGTGCCGCCGATGTCCAGCGCGGCCACGAGGTCGGTCTGCATCTGTGTCGGATCTCCCGGTCAACCAATCGGATCCCCGTCGGCGCGGGGGGAGTTCCCCCTCCGCCACGGAGAAGTGCGGGCCGGTCTGGCGGTGGGGACGCAGGCCGGAGATTGCGTTGGACAGTGTCTCTCGCATATGACAACGTTGTCCAGGCTCTATGCTCGACGCCACATCCTCATACAAACTCATGGTCCGACGCATCCCTATGGACGAGACAGGACAGGACAGCGCATCGTGCCCGAGACCGCCCGCCGTACAGACCGCCTTTCCGGGAGCCGTTACGGCAACCGTCCGACCATGAAGGACGTTGCCGCGCGCGCCGGAGTCGGGCTGAAGACCGTCTCCCGCGTGGTCAACGGCGAGCCCGGCGTCACCCCCGAGACGGAGCGCCGGGTGCAGGAGGCCATCGACGCGCTGGGCTTCCGCCGCAACGACAGCGCGCGCGTGCTGCGCAAGGGCCGTACCGCCAGCATCGGACTGGTCCTGGAGGATCTCGCCGACCCGTTCTACGGCCCCCTCAGCCGCGCGGTCGAGGAGGTGGCCCGCGCGCACGGGGCCCTGCTGATCAACGGCTCCAGCGCAGAGGACCCCGACCGTGAGCAGGAGTTGGCGCTGGCGCTGTGCGCACGGCGGGTGGACGGACTGGTGGTGATCCCTGCCGGGGACGACCACCGCTATCTGGAGCCGGAGATCAAGGCGGGCGTCGCCACGGTGTTCGTGGACCGTCCGGCCGGGAAGATCGACGCGGACGTCGTCCTGTCGGACAACTACGGGGGCGCCCGGGACGGCGTCGCCCATCTGATCGCCCACGGGCACCGCCGGATCGGGTTCATCGGTGACATGCCCCGCATCCATACCGCCGCCGAGCGCCTGCGCGGCTATCGGGCCGCCATGGAGGACGCGGGCATCGAGGTGGCGGACGCCTGGATGTCCCTGGGTGTCACGGATCCGCAGCGGGTGCGGCGGGCTGCCGAGGAGATGCTGTCCGGGCCGGACCCGGTCACGGCGATCTTCACGGGCAACAACCGGGTCACCGTCACCGCGGTGCGCGTCCTCGCCGAACACAAGCGCCCGGTCGCCCTTGTCGGCTTCGACGACTTCGAGCTCGCCGATCTTCTCCAGCCGGGCGTCACGGTCGTGGCGCAGGACGCGGCGGCACTCGGCCGTACCGCCGCGGAGCGGCTCTTCCGCCAGCTCGACGGCGACCTGATCACGCCGGAGCGCATCGAGCTGCCCACCCGGCTGATCACCCGCGGATCGGGCGAACTCCCGCCGGCGGACTGAGTCACCCATGCGGGAGCGAACCCTCGAAGCTCTGGGCCTGGCGAAGGCCCCGCGCGACCATCCCCTGCTCTACCCGGGCGCGTGGCCCACGGAGTCCGGACTTCTCTCCGGCGACCATCTGCTGCCGCTGGACCGGCTCGTGCACGACGAGGACCGCGTGCCGGTCCTGGCGGTGGGTTCCAACGGCTGCCCCGGCCAACTGCGCGGGAAGATGGCCGAGTCGGGGATCACCTCGCCCGTCCCGATGGTGAAGGCGTACGTCACCGGGATCGACGTCGGTGTCTCGGCACACGTCAGCCGCCTCGGGTATGTCTCGGCCTCCCCGTTCCAGGCACCGGACACTGTGCGGGAGTTGTTCGTGACGTGGTTGGACGCCGAGCAACTGGCGGTGATCGACGCGAGCGAGGGCGTACCGCTGCCGTACGGCAACTTCCGGCGGGCCTGGCTGCCGTCGCCGGAGGTGCGGATCGAACTGGAGGACGGCACGCGGCTGCCCGGCGCGTATGTCTACGTCAACCGGCGCGGGGTCCTGCACAACGGCACCCCGGCGCCACGGACGCATCCCGGGCAGCGGGAGCTGCTGACCGAACTCCTCGTGGGATCCGCCCGCTTGCGGGAACTGTTCGGTGCGACGCCCGAGGAGTTCTGCGCACGGGCCCGTGCCGATGTGCGGCTGTGCGAGCGGGGCACCCGGGTGTTCGCCGAGGAGAAGCTGGTCACGGTGTCGGGGCTGGAGCGGTTCGTGCGCGATCAGCAGACGGGGAGCCCGGGGACCGGCTGATCGTTGTCGCCGCCCCGGACGTAGACGTCGCTGACGTAGACGTTCGTGTTGCCGCTGTCGTCGTCCGTCCTCGCCCACCACACATTGGTCCACCGGCCGTAGGTCTCGCGTCGGCCGAGATTCTGCTGGCAGTAGAAGTAGTTGACGCCCGCGTGCAGCACGCCGGCCTCGGCGCCGGAGGCGGTGTAGGACTTCGCGTCCCGCCAGACCGTGCAGTCGTACTTGCCGCCCCCGATGGCCGTGCAGGAGGGCGCCGGAGTAGTGGCACCACCGTGACCGGAACCGGCAGTCGGGGTGCCGGTGCTGCCGGACGCGCGGGTGGTGCCTCCGCCGGACGGCTTGGCCGACGCGGACGCGCCGCCGCCTCCCGCTGGGACGCCCCCCTTCTTGCCACCGTCCTCCGTCGGGGTCGGCGTCTTCTCGTCACCCTGTTCCGTGCGCCGGTGCCGCCCGGAGTGATCGGCGTCGGTCCGCCCGCTCGCCGACGCGGAGTCGGGCGCGCTCGTGCTGGACGTCGCCGGTCCGGCACCGGCCCGGTCACCGCCCGAGCCGTTGACGAGAGCCACGGTGGTCCCGGCCGCCGCGAGGACGACACCGACCGCCACAGCGGCGAGCAGGACACGCCCCTTTCGGTGGGGCGGGGGTGAGGAGGAGACGGGCCCGGTGGGAGCGGACGCGAGCCCTGTGGACGGGGGCCTGAAGCCGGGTGGGGCGGTACCTCCCGGGCCGCCGGGGGTCGTTGGCCCGTGCCCGCCGAAGTCCGGTGCCGTCGTCTCAGGCCCGTGGAGGCCGGACGGGGCTCCTCCATAGCCCTCCGCGGGACCGAAGCCTGGTGCGGCGTGCTCGGCCGGCTCCGGGTGTTGCGCCGCCGTGTCCGGCGGGCGTCCGGCGGGCTCGGGCGCGCCGAACACCGGGAACACCGGCCCCGGACGCTCGCCGGAGCCGGGAGCAGGCACTTCGGGGTCGGGTGCCGACGGTCCCCGACGGATCGCCTCCGACGCCGCGGCCCTCGATGCCCCTCCCACGGCCTCCCCGGGTGGTGTGGTCCCGGAAGACCCCGCAACGCCTTCGCCTCGCCCTCCGGCGCCGGATACCACCGCACCGGCCTCACCCAGCCGTTCGGCCCTGTCACTCCCCGCTGGTCCGAACCCGGCAGGAGCCGCCGGCACCCCGCCCCCACGCAGGGTCGTCGTCGGGATGTCCGGGACGGTCAGGTCCGCGACCGCCCGGAGCAGCGCGCGGGCCTCCTCGGCCTCCGGGCGGGCTTCGGGGTGCTTGTTCAGGAGGCGTTGGAGGACGGGGCCCAGGGGGCCCGCGCGCCGCGGTTCGGGAAGGGGTTCGCTGACGATCGCGGCGAGGGTCGAGTACGTCGACGTACGGCGGAACGGCGAGGTCCCTTCGACCGCCGCGTACAGGGTGGCACCCAGGGCCCACACGTCGGAGGCCGGGCCGGGTTCGGCGCCCTGGGCGCGCTCGGGGGCCAAGTAGTCCAGGGAGCCGACCAGTTCGCCGCTGCGGGTGAGGTGGGTGGCGTTGCCGTCGCCCGGGTCCTCCATGGTGGCGATGCCGAAGTCGGTGAGGACCACGCCGCCGGAGCGGTCGAGCAGGATGTTGCCGGGCTTGACGTCACGGTGCAGGACACCGACCCGGTGCGCAGCGGCCAGCGCGTCCATCACCTTGGCGCCGATCCCCGCGGCCTCGCGCGGGTCGAGGGTGCCGCGTTCGCGCAACACGTCGTCCAGGGAGGGGCCGTCGACCAGCTCCATGACGATCAGCGGGCGCCCGTCGACCTCCCCGATGTCGTGCACGGCGACGACCCCGTGATGCCGCACCCGGGCCGCCGCGCGCGCCTCGCGCTGCATCCGCAGCCGCAGATCGGCGAGTTCGGGCCCGTCGGCGTCGCTGTACGTCCGCAGCTCCTTGACCGCGACCTCGCGGCCCAGCACCTCGTCGACGGCTCTCCACACGACGCCCATTCCGCCGCGCCCGAGCTGCCCGACGACGCGATAGCGCCCCGCCAGCAGCCGACCGCCCCCGTCCGAACGCTCCCCCGAAGACACCGCCCGCCCCGTTCCTGTGACAGTCCTTGCGTGCCGAACAGACTACGGGGCCGGGGTGACAACACCAGGCGACGGTGACGGCTGTGACGGGTCTGCTACGTGCCGGAGACGGTGAGGTCCCCGCGCCGCGGCGCCGCGAAGCCCTCCAGGTCGGCCCTGGTCAGACCGGTCAGCCGGGCCACCTCCGCGATGTCGAGGGCGCCGCAGTCCAGGCCGCGCAGCAGATAGCCGCTGAGGGCCTTGGCGGTGGCGGGCTCGTCCATGACGTCGCCGCCGATCCGGCCCGCGTACCGGGCGAGCCGGGCGGCGGCCTGTTCGAAGCCTTCGCGGTAGAAGGCGAACACGGCCGCGTACCGGGTGGGGATGTGGCCGGGGTGCATGTCCCAGCCCTGGTAGTAGGCGCGGGCGAGGGCACGGCGGGTCAGGCCGTAGTGCAGGCGCCAGGCGTCGTGGACCTTCGCCGTCGGGCCGACGGGCAGCACGTTGGTCGAGCCGTCCGAGACACGGACCCCCGTGCCGGCCGCCGCGACCTGCATCACCGCCTTGGCATGGTCGGCGGCCGGGTGGTCGCTTGCCTGGTGGGCGGCGGAGACGCCGAGACAGGCGCTGTAGTCGAAGGTGCCGTAGTGCAGTCCGGTGGCGCGCCCCTCGGCGGCCTGGATCATCCGGGCGACGGTGGCGGTGCCGTCGGTGGCCAGGATGGACTGGCTGGTCTCGATCTGGATCTCGAAGCCGATCCGTCCGGCCTCCAGGCCGTGGGCCTTCTCGAACTCCTCCAGCAGCCGTGCGAACGCGGTGACCTGCTCCGCGTACGTCACCTTCGGCAGCGTCAGCACCAGCCCCTCGGGCAGTCCGCCCGCGCGCATCAGGCCGGTGAGGAAGACGTCGAGGGTACGGATGCCCCGGTCCCGTACCGCGGCCTCCATGCACTTCATGCGGATGCCCATGTACGGCGCGGCGGTCCCCTTCTCGTACGCCCCGGCGATCAGCCGGGCCGCGCGGGCCGCCGTCTCGTCCTCCTCGGCGTCCGGGCGAAGGCCGTAGCCGTCCTCGAAGTCCACGCGCAGGTCTTCGACGGGCTCGCGCTCCAACTTGGCGCGCACGCGCGCGTAGACGGGCTCGGCGAGCTCGTCGGACAGACCGAGGACCGCGGCGAAGGAGGCGGCGTCCGGGGCGTGTTCGTCGAGGGCGGTAAGCGCCCGGTCGCCCCAGGAGCGGATGGTGTCGGCGGCGAAGGCGTCCCCGGGAACGTACACGGTGTGGACGGGCTGGCGGGTGCCGGGGTCGCCGGGGTAGCGGCGCTCCAACTCGGCGTCGACCGGGGCGAGGGAGGCACTGATCTCCTCGCTGACAGCGCCCGCGAGGCTCGTCGCCACCGTCTCCTGCTGGCCCTGGCCCATCCCATACCCTCCTGTTTTCCGCTCTACGGAATCAACAATCCGTAGAACGAAGGTATCCGTGCACCTCGGGATGGTCAACACCATGTCCACACCCGGCCACGCCGTCACCTCGGCATGTTCACGCCCCACTCACACCCGGGTATCACACTGCTCGACACACAACTCGCCCCGACGGGCGACTCGTTTGGCCTCGCGACCGAAGGAGCCCCCGTGCCGAACCAGCACCGAGTCCCCCGCCGACTGGGCCTCAAGGCCTTGCTTGCGGCGGCGGTCACCCTCCCCCTCTCCAGCGCGGCCGCGGTCTCCGCCCCCTCCGCCTCGGCGGAGGCGCCCCGAGTCCGCCGCGCCCCGGTGACCGGGCACCGGGTCCCCGATCTGCGCGTGATGACGTTCAACCTGCGGTTCGCCAGCACGGAGGAACCCGACAGCTGGGCCGACCGCCGTCCCGCGACGAGGCGGCTGCTCCGCGTGGCGGCCCCCGATGTCTTCGGCACCCAGGAGGGCCTCTACCAGCAACTGCGCGACATCGAGTCCGACCTCGCTCCGCACTACGCCTGGATCGGCACCGGTCGCGAACGGATCAGCGGCGACGAGTCCACGGCCCTCTTCTACGACACCCGCCGCCTCTCGCCCGTCGAGCACGGCACGTTCGCGCTGTCGGACACCCCGGGCGTGCTCGGTTCGGAGACCTGGGGCGGGGACACGCCCCGTACCGCCACCTGGGTGCGGTTCCGCGATCTCAGCGCCTTCGGCCGCGAGTTCCTCATCCTCAACACCCACCTCGACAACGCGAGCCAGTACGCGCGCGAACGGGCCGCCTCCCTCATCGTCCAGCGGATCGACCGGCTCCGCGGCGCGCTGCCGGTCGTGGTGACGGGCGACTTCAACGCCTACGCGCATGCCAATCGCGCCTACGACACGATGGTCGGCACCGGACTCGTCGACGCCTGGGACGCGGCGGCCCGGCGCGGGCCGCTGTATGGGACGTTCCATGCCAGGTACCGGCCGCCGCAGCCGAACGGCGAGCGCATCGACTGGATCTTCGTCTCCCCCACCGTCAAGGTCGAACAGGCGTCGATCGACACGTCCTCGCTGAACGGCCAGTACCCCAGCGACCATTTCCCCGTCCAGGTCTCGCTGCGCCTGAAGTGAGACGAGGCCCCCGCGACCGTTCGTGCGGTCGCGGGGGCCTCGTACAGCCGTCCGGTGATCAGCCCTTGCGGGTGTTGATCTCCTCGGTGAGCTGAGGGACGACGTCGAAGAGGTCACCGACCACGCCGTAGTCGACCAGGTCGAAGATCGGGGCCTCGGCGTCCTTGTTGACCGCCACGATCGTCTTCGA
>NZ_JBEXPK010000079.1:0-35983 GCF_040612015.1 Streptomyces sp. NPDC006476
GAACGCCGTCCTATCAGGCAGAGGCAGGGAAATCTGCCAGACGCCGACCCTTCAGCCCCACACACCGGAACTAAGCAGCGACACGCTACTAGGAGACTCCAGGTGCCCCGAACACGCAGGTGTACTCGGCCCGCCCGCGCCTTCGTCGGCGGCCACGTGAGCGGTCATGTTGTGCAATGCGAAATTCTGTATTGCAGATGTGGTGCGCGGCTGGGCGTACCCATAAGTTCCCCTCTCAACAGACCGGTCCTCACCGGG
This sequence comes from Streptomyces sp. NPDC006476, assembly GCF_040612015.1. NCBI lineage: Bacteria > Bacillati > Actinomycetota > Actinomycetes > Kitasatosporales > Streptomycetaceae > Streptomyces > Streptomyces sp. NPDC006476. The sequence continues at coordinate 259 of NZ_JBEXPK010000079.1, forward strand.
CGTACCCCCCCCCACCAGCCGGAACGCGGATGTTCCGGCGTGTGCGCACGCCCTTTCCCCAACCCCGTCCCCCCGGGCCCCCCGCGGCCCGGACGTCTTCGAGGGAACCGAGGAGCTTTTGATGAACTCACGCTCAGCACGAGGTGGAGTGGCCCTCGCGGCCTCCCTGTGCGCCCTTGCCGCACTGACGGCCTGCGACGTCCAGAACAGCTCGGCCTCCGCCGGCGCAAGCGCCTCCGCCGCCACGGCCAAGAACCTCAAGGTCGGCTGGTCGACCATCTACCTGACTCCGTCGTGGATGCAGCAGACGCTGAAGATGCTGAACAGCGACGTCGCCAAGCAGAAGAAGGCGGGCAAGGTCTCCGAGTTCAAGACCTTCAACGCCAACGGCGACACCTCGCAGCAGATCGCACAGATCCGCGCCATGATCCAGCAGAAGTACGACGTCATCCTCGTCGACGCCGGCTCCTCCACGGCGCTCAACCCGGCCCTGGAGCAGGCCGTGTCCGCGGGCATCACGGTCGTCGCCTTCGACTCGCTGCCCACCAGCAGCAAGGCGATCAGGGTGGGCACGGACCAGAGGGCCTGGGGCTCGATGATGGCCACCTGGCTGGCCAAGAACTTGGGCGGCAAGGGCGACATCATCGCCATGAACGGTCCCGCGGGCGTCGCCGTCAGCGAGGACCGCTGGAGCGGGGCCGAGGCGGTCTTCAAGAAGTACCCGAACATCAAGATCGTCAGCAATGTGCACAGCGAGTACAACCTCGCCCCGGCCGCCCAGGCCTTCGCCTCCGCCTACTCCGCGCACCCCGGCATCCAGGGCGTCTTCTCCCAGGGCGGCGCACTCTCGGCCGCCGCACTGCAGACGCTGGTCAAGCAGGACAAGAAGCTCGTCCCGATCACCGGCGAGAACTACAACGGCTTCCTCAAGATGTGGCAGGCGCAGAAGAAGAATGGATTCTCCTCCTACGCCACCGCCCAGCCCAACTACCTCGCCGTGATCGCGCTGGAGGCCGCCGTCGCCAAGAAGGAGGGCGTCTCCGTCCCGCAGGACATCACCGTTCCACTGCCCGAGATCACCGACAAGAACCTCTCGCAGTACGTCAAGACCGACCAGCCCGACGACTCCTACCCGATCAACGACATCTCGCAGTCCGCGATCGACAAGCTCATCGGCAAGTGAAGCCGGAAGGCGGAGCCGGGAAAGTGACCAGGTCGCCTGTGCTGAGCGTGGAACAGGTCTCGAAGTCCTTCGCGGGCAACCAGGTGCTGCGCGAGGTGAGTCTCACCGTCGAACCCGGCGAGGTCCTCGCGCTTGTCGGGGAGAACGGTGCCGGCAAGTCCACCGTGCTCTCCCTCATCACCGGGCTGCTCGCGCCGGACTCCGGCCAGGTCGTCCACGACGGCACCCCCGTGCCCCGGGCGTGGTCCCCGCACCGCGCCCGGGCCGCCGGGATCGGCTCCGTCCACCAGGAGCTGAGTCTCAACCCGCACCAGAGCGTCGCGGAGAACGTCTTCCTCGGCGCCTGGCCCAGCCGGCACGGTCTGGTGCGATCCCGCGAACTCGACGAGCGGGCCCGCCCGTTGCTGGAACGGGTCGGTCTGGACGTCGACCCGAACCTGCGCGCCGGCCGGCTCCCGCTCGGCGGCCTCCAACTGGTGGAACTCGCCAAGGCGCTGGCCGGCCGGCCCCGCCTGCTGATCCTGGACGAGGTCACCTCCGCCCTCGACGAGGACCAGGTCGCCTCCGTCTTCCGGGTCGTGCGCGAACTGCGCGCCGACGGCGGCTCCGTTATCTTCGTCAGCCACCGCATGGCCGAACTGTTCGCCATCAGCGACCGGTTGACGGTGCTCAAGGACGGGGCCGTGACGGCGACCCGGGAGCGGGAGCAGACCGATCACGACGACGTCGTACGCCTCATGATCGGGCGGGAGGTTTCGGACCTGTTCCCGGCGAAGGCGAGTGGTTCCTCTCATGAACCCCTGCTCCAGGCGCGGGACTTGACCGTCCCCGGTGCCTGCGCGGGGATCGACCTGGACCTCGTACCCGGCCGCATCCTCGGCCTGGGCGGGCTCCAGGGGCAGGGCCAACGCGAGGTGCTGCGCGCCCTGTTCGGCCTCGCCCGGCACACCGGTCGGATCACTCTGGACGGAGGGTCCGCACGCATCACCTCGCCGCGTCGGGCGATCCGCCACCGCATCGCGTACGTGCCGGAGGACCGCAAGACCGAGGGCGTCCACACCTCGCGCTCCGTCCGCGACAACCTCGCCCTGCCCAGCCTGCGCGAACTCGCCCCGGCCCGCCGTCTCACCACCGTGTCGCGTGGCGCCGAGTCCCGTCTGGTCGCCGAGCTCACCGAGCGGCTGCGCATCAAGGCCGCCTCCCCGGCCCAGGAGACGCGCCGGCTGTCCGGCGGCAACCAGCAGAAGGTGGCCCTCGCCAAGTGGCTGCCGGCGGCGCCCCGCGTGCTGCTCCTCGCCGAGCCGACCCGAGGCATCGACCTCGGCACCAAACGCGAGATCTACCACCTTCTGCGCCGCCTGGCCGACGAGGGCATGGCGGTCCTGATCACCTCGGGAGACACGATGGAACTGGTCGGCCTCTGTGACGAGGTGGCCGTGCTGTACGAGGGGGCGGTCGTCGACCGGCTGACCGGCTCCGACCTCACGGAGGAGCGACTCGTGCGGGCGTCCGTGACGGGAGCGTCCGTCACCGACGTCGGGGCGACCTCGGCCCCGGACACCTCCGCACCCGGGAGCGTGGCCCGTGCGTGAGCGTCTGATCTCCCGCGCCCGGGCCGACTCCGAGATCCTGTGGCTGCTCGGACTCCTGCTCGTGCTGCTCATCGCCTACCAGCACTACGACCCCGGACTGCTGACCCCCGCCTCCGTCACCATCCTGTCGGCGCAGTTCCTGCCGCTGCTGCTGGCCGCGGCTGGGCAGACGTCGGTGATGCTGCTCGGCGGCATCGACCTCTCCCTCGGCTCGGTGCTCGCCCTCGCCATGGCGGTGTTCGCGACCCAGGACCCGCACGGCACCGGCGGAGTCGTGGCCGCCGCGTTGCTCGCGCTGGCCGTGGCCGTCGGGGCCGGCGCGGTCAACGGCACGCTGGTGGCGTACGCGGGACTCCCGCCGATCGTGGTGACCCTCGCCGCCTCCTTCCTGTGGAGCGGCGCGACCCTCGTCGTCCTGCCGCAGCCGGGAGGACATGTACCGGGCGGGCTGGTGAGCGCGTACAACAACGGCTGGAACGGCGTCGCCGTGCCCGCCCTCGCGCTTGCCGTCGTCCTCGCCGCCTGGAAGCTGCTGCGCACCACCCGGCACGGGCTCGCCCTGTACGCGGTCGGAGGCAACGAACACGGCGCCTACGCCAGCGGGTTGGCCACCCGTGCGGTGAAGATCGGCGGCTATGCCCTGGCCGGCGTGTTCACCGGGCTCGCCGGGATCGGGCTCGCCGTCCAGACCGGCTCGGCGGATCCGACCATCGGCGCGCCGTACACCCTCAACTCCATCGCCGCCTGTGTGCTCGGCGGCATCAGCTTCTTCGGCGGGGTCGGCCGGATGCGCGGGACGGTCCTGGGCGCGCTGGTGATCGGCCTGCTCACCAACCTGCTGTTGTTCACCGGGATCTCGCCGTTCTACCAGCTCGTCGTGCAGGGCGTGATCCTCGTGGTCGCGCTCGCGCTGAAGACGTACGTCACGAAGGAGGCGGCCGTATGAGCACGCTGGCCGTGGTACGTGGCAGCCGGGCTGCCTGGGCGTTCGGCGTGCTGGCGCTGACCTGGACGGCGGCGGTCGTCTTCGCCGACGGCTTCGACAGCGGCTCTAGCTTCGGTTACCTGGTCCAGACGGCGTCCTTCCTGGGCATCGTCGCCGTCGGCCAGACCCTGGTCATCATCATGAGCGGCATCGACCTGTCCGTGTCGGGGGTGGTGGCCCTGTCGGCGGTCGTCTGCGCGAAGGTCGCCTCTGGTACGGGCGGCGCCACGGGCATCCTGGTGGCCCTCGCGCTCAGCGCGCTCGTGGGCGCGGTGAACGCGGCCGGCGTGGTGTGGCTGCGGGTACCCCCGATGGTGATGACGCTGGCCACCGGGACCATCCTGGCGGGCGCCCTCCTCGTCTACACCGACGGATCGCCCAGCTCGGCCGAGGTGCCCCTGCTCGACTCGCTCGCCAACGGGCGTGTGCTGGGCGTCCCTTGGGCGTTCGTGCTGTGGCTCGGCGTCACGGCCGTCGCCGGCTGGCTGCTGCACGCCTCCCGCACCGGCCGGTACGCCTTCGCACTCGGCTCCGGCGAAAGCGCCGCCCGAGCCTCCGGAGTGCCGCTCGCGGCAACGGCGTTCACCGCCTACGTCGGCTGCGCCCTGCTCGCCGGGGTGGCCGGTCTGGTGATGCTCGGCTTCACCGGCACCAGCTCGCTGACCATGGGCAACCCCTACCAGCTGCTGTCCATCGCCTCCGTGGTGCTCGGCGGCACCTCCATCCTCGGCGGCCGGGGTCACCTTCTCGGCACCGTCGGCGGCGCGCTGCTGCTGACCCTGCTCACCGCGCTGCTGACGTCCTGGAACCTCTCGGAGGGCGTGCGCCAGGTCGTCCTCGGGGTGCTGATCATCGGCCTCCTGCTGGTCTACGCGAGGGAGCGTCGCGCATGACGGACCTGACGTCGCTGCTGCGGGATCTCGTACGGCTGCCCAGCGTGAACCCGCGCGGCGGGCCGGGCCACGGGGGCGAGACGGCCGTGGCCGGGTACGTCCGTGACTGGCTCGAACGGCACGGCGTGCGGGCCGAGTTGCACGAGGTGCTGCCGGGCCGGTGCAACGTGGTGGCGGTCGTGCCGGGGCGGCTGGCGGACGCCGTGCTGCTGGAGTCGCATCTCGACACGGTCGAGACCGACGCGATGACGGTGCCGCCGTACGACGGTGAGGTGCGCGGCGGTCGGCTGTACGGGCGCGGTGCCTGCGACGCCAAGGGGTCGCTGGCCGCGTTCATGCTGGCCGCCGCCGAACTCGCCCGTGGGGAGCGGCCGCTGCACACAGTCGTGCTGGCCGGGGTGTGCGACGAGGAGCACGCCTACCGAGGGGTCGTACACCTGCTGGAGCAGCTGCGGGAGCGCACGGTCGTGGGCGCGATCGTCGGGGAGCCCACCGGGCTGGTGCCGGTCGTCGCCCACAAGGGCGTGGTGCGCTACACCGTACGGACCTCGGGCCGGGCGGGTCACAGCTCACGCCCGGATGAGGCGGTGAACGCGATCTCCCTGATGGCGCCTGTCCTGGCCCATCTCGCCGCCATTCCCCCGGCTGTCGCCCCGCATCCGCTGCTCGGCCCGGCCACCCGCGCGGTCACCCGGATCCGCGGCGGCACCGGCCCGAACACCATTCCCAGCATCTGCGAGGCGGACGTGGACCGGCGCACCCTGCCGGGCGAGGACGCGGACGACGTCTGGCGGCAGGACCGCGCCGAACTCGCTGAGCTGGGGGCCGAGTTGGATCTCCCGTTCCTCGTCGACCACGCCCTCGACACGCCCGTGGACTCGGCGGTGGTGAGTGCGTTGTGCAGCGCCCTCGCCGCTCACGGCCGTCCGGGCGAGACCGCGGGCATGCCCTTCGGGACGGACGCGAGCAAGATCGCCCGGGCGGGCGTGCCGACGGTGGTTCTCGGCCCCGGTTCGCTGCGGGACGCGCACGCGGCGGACGAATCGGTGGAACTGGCGGAGGTGGAGCTGGCCGCACGGGTCGTGGTGGCGGCGGTGCGCGCCATGGCCGTACCGGAGGAGCCTCCATGCGGCTGACCGACCATGTCACGCTCGTCGCCAGCGGAGCCGCGGGGTTCGATCTCACCGACCCGCTGGACTGCCACGCCTATCTCGTGCGGGGCAGCCGCCGCAGCGCGCTGATCGACGCCGGTGCAGGACGCTCCGCCGCCGACATCCTGCGCATCGCGGGCGTCCGCCCCGACCTGCTGCTGCTCACCCACGGCCATGCCGACCACGCCGGCGGGGCCGCCGCTCTCGCCGCGGCGGTGCCCGGGCTGCGGGTGCTGGCCGGGGCGGAAGCGGTCGCCTGGATCGCCGACGGGGACGAGGCGGGCCTGAGCGTGGACAAGGGGAAGGCGGCAGGGGTCTACCCGCCCGACTACGTCGTCCCGCCCTGCCCCCGGGTCGAGGCCGTCGCCGACGGCGCGGAGTTCGACCTCGGCGGCGGGGTCCTCGTACGGGCCCTGGCCACCCCCGGTCACGCGGACGGGCACATGTGCTACCTCCTCACGACCCCGCACCACACGGCCCTGTTCTCCGGGGACTGTGTCTTCAGCGGGGGCCGGATCTCGCTGCAGAACCTGCACGACTGCCGGGTGCCGGAGTACGCGGCCAGCCTGACCATGCTGGCTGCGCTCGACGTAGACGCGCTGTTCCCCGGCCACCACGAGATCTCGCTCGCCGGAGCCGGACGTCACCTCACCACCGCCCGTGACATCGTGGCCCGTGGACTACTGCCCAGGAGTACGACATGACCACCACACCCCCGGCCCGGCGCAACCAGTCCTCTTCGCTGCGGCGGGCCCTCACGGTCCTGGAATACGTCCGTGACCACGCCGGCACGGGCCGAGGCATGTCCCTGAGCCGGATCGCGGACGACCTCGGCGTCAACAAGAGCACCGTGCTGCGCCTCACCACGCCGCTCATCGAGGCCGACCTGCTGGTGCGCGACCGGGAGACCGGCTGGTTCCGGCTCGGGCACGGCACCCTGCGGCTGGGGCAGGCCTATCTGTCCTCCCTCGATCTGCGCACCGCCGCCGCGGAACCGCTCCGGCAGCTCCAACACGCGGTCGGGGAGACCTGCCACCTGGTCGTGTACGAACCGCCGGACGTCGTCTACATCGACAAGGTGGAGAACGAGGCCAGCGTGCGCATGGCATCCCGCATCGGCAGCCGCGTGCCCGCCTACCGCACGGCGGTCGGCAAGGCCATCCTCGCCTGGCAGGGCGAGGAGGCGTTCCACATCGTGGTGGACGCGGGGATGCCCCCGATCACGCAATACACGGTCACTGATGCCGCGCGGCTGCGCATCGAACTCGAACGGGTCCGGCAGCGCGGCTACGCCATCGACGACCGGGAGAACGAACCCGAGGTGCGATGTGTCGCCGCGCCCGTCTTCGACCACACCGACGCGGTGGCGGGTGCGCTCAGCGTCTCCAGTCTGACCACCCGGATGACTCCCGCCCGGGTCCGCGAGGTCGGCCCCATGGTCGTCCGTACCGGCCTGGAGATCTCGCACGTCCTGGGCTCCGCCCGGGGACGCTGACCTACGCCCGGAAACGGACCTGCCCAACTCCCGGGAAACCGAAGGGAATCCAGTGCGATCCGCTCTCTATGCCTTCGTCGAGGACCTGCGCGCCGAGGGCGTCGCCCCGGTCCTGGACCGTGTCCTCGGTACCTACGGCTGTGACACCCTGACCGTCGCCGCCGCCTACCACCGGGCCCGCGACGTGACGCCGCACGGACCTGCCCGGGTCACGCTGCGGCAGGACGGCGTGCACTTCACGCCCCCGGCCGACCTGTTCGACGGGGCCCGTCTGACCCCACCCGTACAGCCGGGCGCCGACCGCGAACCGTTGCGCGAGCTGCGCCGTGCCACCGCAGAGCGGGGCGCCGCCCTGCACGGCTGGACCGTGTTCCTGCACAACACCACCCTGGGGCTGGCCCACCCCGACGTCACCCAGGAGAACTGCTTCGGCGACCGGGCCGCTCCGGCCGACCTGTGCCCCGCCCACCCGGAGGTGCGTGCCTACGCCGTCTCCCTGGCTCGTTCCGTAGCGCGCCTCGGCGTGGAAGCGGTCGTCGCGGAGTCGCTCCACTACGGCACCTTCGGCCACGGCTACCACCACGAGCGCAGTTTCGTGCCCCTCGGCCCGCTGGAGCAGTTCCTGCTGGGCCTGTGCTTCTGCCCGCACTGCACGCGGCATGCCGAGGCGCAGGGCGTGGACGCCGCCAAGGCACGGGCGGTGGCGGTGGAAGCAACCGCCCGGGTCCTCGACGGCTCCGCCCCGGCACCCGCAGGCCCCGGCGGACTCGACGAGCTGCCCGAGCCGATCGCCGCCTACGCCCGCGCCCGCCACTCCACCGTCACCTCACTCGCCGGGACCGTCGCCGACGCCGTGGCCAGAGAGGGCTCCGAACTGGTCTTCCTGGATCTGACCGGCGCCGCCAAGGGCTATGCCGACGGCCTGCCGACCGATGGGCTCGCGGCCGAGGACGCCTGGCTGATCGGCGTCGCCCCGAGGGCGGTCGGCGCGGTCGTCCCCGGCTACGCCCTGCTCGCGTACGCCCGCGACCCGGCCCGCGTCGGGGCCGACACGGCCGCCTACCGCGCCGCGCTGGCGGACACCTGCGCGCTGCGGACCGTACTGCGGCCGGGCGCTCCGGACACCGGGTCCGCCGCCGCGCTGGCCGAGAAGACGGCGGCGGCCCGTGCGGCGGGGGCGGACGCGGTGGACTTCTACCACTACGGCCTGGTGCCCTTCCCCGTGCTCGAACGCATTCCCGCGGCCCTAGATCGGTGAGCGCCGCGGCGAGGCGCGTCAGTCTCGGGGGTCGACAAGGGGCGTGAGCTGCGAAAACCGTGCGCAGTCACGCAGAGCTGCCGGTAGGGGATTCGGTAGGAAGACCGGTAGGGGAAACGGTAGGGAGATCGGTAGCGGGTGTGGAGGGCTTCCGACGGGTGGGCCGGGGCGGGCAGCGCGTCCGGAGCCCGGCTGGTCCTTCGGTGGCCGGTCGGGCCGCGCACGGCGGTGACCTGCGATGGTCGGGCCCGTGGTCGGGGTCAGCGGTCAGGTGGTGGTGCGGCGGTCGAGGACGTCGGCCAGGCGGTCGGCCACCGGGCTGGGGCGGGCCGCGAGGTGGACCAGGGCGCGGACGATCTCGCTCTCGGTCTGCCGTTGTGCCGTGTCAGGGTGCGGCTGGCCTGGCACTTCGGTGCCGAAGCTGCCGGAAGTGCGGGTCGTATGACTCTGTTGAGTCAGGAGCCCAAGGGTGATCATGGAGGAACCACAGCATGCGGATGGGCCAGTCTTGTGTTGCTGCGGGGTGCACATACGGCCCGGGGCGCACGAACGTCTCAGGCCTCGGGCCGTATGCCTAACCCGGATTGCGTACGAAGCTGACGGCGGCCGTGTCAGAGTCCAGGTGTGCGGCCAGTTGAGTCCCGGCTGATGGCCACCAGAAATCCCGGTGGATGGCCGTTTGAACTGTGGTGTTCCTGATCGCTCCCTTATCTGACGAAGACCCCTCCGTCCGGTTTGCTGATGTTTCCACGCATGAGTAACCGGCCGGAGAGGTCCTGTGACCAAGTCTGACAGAGAGATCATGGAAATCTTTGAGGCGTACGACCTGACGAAGACGGTCTGGTCGGCGGCCGAGCTGACGGGACACGACCCGAAGACCGTCAAGCGATACGTCCAGGCCCGCGACAACGGGCTCAACCCCCTTCGAGCGGGCGCCACGGCCGAAGGCGGTTGTCGACGGCTTCCTGGAGAAGATCGAGGAGTGGGTCGAGCAGTCCAAGGCGAAGATCCGCGCGGACGTGGTCCACGACCGGCTCGTGAAGATGGGCTATCCGGGCAGCCCGCGCTCGACGCGGCGGGCGGTGAACGCGGCGAAGACCGCGTGGCGGGCGGGCAAGCGGCGCACGTATCGGCCGTGGATTCCCGAGCCGGGGATGTGGCTGCAGTTCGACTGGGGCGAGGGTCCGCGCATCGGCGGCCGGCGGACCTGGCTGTTCTGCGCGTGGCTGTCCTGGTCACGGTTCCGGGTGGTGATCCCGGTCTGGGACTGCACTCTGGGCACCCTGGTGGCCTGCCTGGATACCACGTTGCGCCGGATCGGCGGGGCCCCGACGTATGTACTGACCGACAACGCCAAGACCGTGACCGTCGAGCACATCGCCGGGATCCCGGTCCGGCATCCGCAGATGGTCGCTGCCGGCCGGCACTACGGCTGCCAGGTCCTGACATGCGTGCCCTACGACCCGGAGTCCAAGGGCGGCGCGGAAGCCACCGTCCGGATCGCCAAGGCCGACCTGGTGCCCACGAGCGCGAACCTGCGCGGTCAGTACGCCAGCTTCGCCGAACTGGCCGACGCCTGCCGGCTGTGGTGCGAGGAGATCAACCTCCGCCGCCACCGGGCGACCGGACAGATACCCGCCGACCGGCTCGACATCGAACGCGCAACACTGCACGTGCTGCCCGAAGACCCCCTCGCCCTCGCGCTCGGTGAGGAACGCACCGTCCGCGACGACCGCACCGTCAGCTTCGGGTCGGTCCGCTACTCAACTCCGCCCGGATATACAGGATCCCGAGTCTGGTGCCGGGTGGTCGGCGAAGAACTGTCGATCACCGCCCGCACCCCGGGCGGCGACCTCGCGGAGATCTGGCGCCACCGCCTGGCCACCCCCGGCGATCCACAGATCATCGACGAGCACTACCCCGACCATCCCGACGGCCGCAGTGGGGAGTGTAAATCTAACGGCCCTGTCTCACATTCGGTGGTAACTGAAAGTCATGGGAAGCATGCCTGGTTGAGCCGCTCGGATGCACGCCCGCGACCTCGTTCCCGGCCTATGGCGAGCTCATCGTCCAGATGCCGACTGGCGACTTGAGCTGGGAAAATCGCTATAAGTAACCATCACCACCGCCTGTCACCACCGAATGTGAGACAGGGCCGTTAAGTTGACACACCCGGAGACGGCTTTCATGCGACAAGGCCTCAAGTCGCCCTGGCCCTCGGCAGTGCGCCCTCCGTGGGACACCCTGGGCTTCGAGGACTTCCTCCCTGCGGCCATGCCCTCGTTGCCGCCTCAGCCACGTCCGCCGCTTGAGCGTGGAGGCCTTGCCGACGCGCAACAGGAGCAGACGCGCCCCGATCCCCCGAGGCGCACCGACCCGTCCCCGCCCCCTTCCCTTCTTTCTTCTTGTCTGGGAGGGGCGCGGAGGTGTGCAGAGGGGGATGTCGGCCTGCCGACCACGCCGAAACTACATGGTGACCTGCTGAAACGGCGTCACCCATGGTGAGGGCGCGGTTGGTTGCGGGCGGGGTTGTCGGCGGGGGTTGTGTGCGGGGTTTTCGGCCTGGTCGGGGGCGGGGTTATCGCACCGTGACGTCGGGCCCTCATGGTCGGGATCTTGGTTGGGACGGCGGCTGATCTGGGGTGTACGCGCGGCGCGGGATGAGGACCGGCGCCGCACCGTACGGCACGCCGATGGTGAACGTAGCCGGATGGCCACGACCGAGCAGACGCATTGCACGTGCATCTGCACGCAAGGCTATGATCCGGGTTAGTTGACCTCTGCATCACTGGCCGCGAGGCCATCGCATCACCGGGGAGCGGCCTGTGGACCACTACGTGTACAACGACGTGTACAACGGCATAGCGGCCACGGAGCTGGACGGGGTGACCTGGCAGAAGTGCCGACACAGCAACTCCGAGGGCTCCTGCGTGGAGTTAGCCCGGCTGCTGAAGCGCTGCGGACTCGCGTGATTGAGCCCAATCGTGCGGAGCGGTTTGCATGAAGACGCCTGCCGATGATCTCGAAACACGCTCCCCGGAGTGCGCGCTCGCCGCTCGTCCTGACTACGCGACACTTCACGCCGGCTGTCGCCAGACGGAGAACATCCCGCTTCCCGGCGTCACTCGAGTCCTTCTCATGCGTCGCTGCACGTGTCCGTGCCATCGAGGCGCGAACCCGGCAGGTTCCTCAGCCTGAGCCTATGGCCAGTGGCCTGCATCGGCCGGCTTCGGCGCGAGCGCATCGTCGCCACTGGCTTTCCCGGAGTCGCAGGCAGTCAGAGTGCTCGCCAGAGTGACTGCGCAAACGCAAATCCCGAGTGCCACGCATACGGGTTGTCGGTCGCATCGATCCCCCCAGGGCTCCTGCCGTGCAGTGATCGCCACGGTAACCACACACGCACCGCTGGTTACAGGCAATTCAGCGCCAATCCCCGACCCCGACCGCGGCCCCCAACACCCCGACCATGACGGCCCCAGCCCCGACCATGAGCCCGACCACGGCAGGTCACAGCCTTGCGCAGGCCGCCTGGCAGGAACCTGCGCAATCGGGGGCCGACTGCGCATCAACCGGTGATCGGTGACGTTCTGTGAGTCTCTGAAGCGAGGTGCAGGGGCAAAGATCACCGAGTTGCCGGGATCAGCCGGGGCGTGAGGTGTGGGTAGCGCTCAGCAGGTTCCGGATCTCGATGACACTCATGCCGGTGCGCTCGGCGATGCGAGCGACTGGCTCCCCGGCTCGGTAGACGTTGACGATCGCCGCGGTCAGGCCCCGGCGGGCCGTGTGAACTGCCTCTTGCGCAGCGTGCAGTGCCGCAACCGCCGTCTCCAGCGTATTCTCCTCGCTCGTCATGCCGGTCATCGTGCCAGCTGGTCCGCCGGGCCGGTACGGTGGGAGAGATCCAGTAACAGGCAAGGGGGCGGCGGCATGGCCGGTGAGACGCTGGTGACGGTGGTCGGGAACCTGACCGCCGACCCCGAACTGCGGCACACCGCCTCCGGTATGCCCGTGACCTCCTTTACGATCGCGTCCACCCCCAGGGTGTTCGACCGTGACCGCAACGAATTCGTGGACGGGGAACCGTTGTTCCTGCGCTGCTCGCTGTGGCGACAAGCCGGCGAAAACGCCGCGCAGTCACTCACCCGGGGCATGCGGATCATCGTCACCGGCAAGCTGCGGCAGCGCACCTTCGACGACACGGAAGGCCAGCGCCGCACCACGATGGAAATCGACGCCGAGGACGTCGCGGTCTCCCTCACCTACGCCACAGCCAAGGTCACCAAGACCTACCGCCAAGGCGTGCCCTCCCGGAGCGGGCCCGCGCCGACGGCCGGGCCGGTATCGGATACCGCTACGGCGCCGTCGTCCCCAAGCCCGGCACCCGCCGAGCCCCACCCGTTCTGACCAACGGCGAGGTCAGTCCCAGAACGCGGGAGCCGGAAGCGCAGGATCACCAGGGTGGCAATCACCCGATCGGTGAAAACCAGTTTGGCCAGGCCCACCGCCTTCGGTGCGCAGGCGCTCGTGACCTCGGCGTTCACGCAACAAGAGTCCTGCTGAGACATCCACGGGCCCGCCAACTCGCCGACGAGCAGACCGAGTCGCCGCCGCGAGACGCCCGTGCAGATACGATGCGAAAGAGCCGTACGGACCAAGGATCGCTTCACAACTCTCCCAACCCGTACGGCTCTCCTCACGTCACGGCCCGGCCAACCCCACTCTCGTGCACCACGCCGTTAGCGCTTGAGCCAGTTGTCAGGCGGCGAACCCGATATTGGTGACGTACTCGTACTGGCCCCACTGCGAGCCCAGGTCAACGATCTGATCGACCCATGCGTCATCGAGCTCTTGGTCGTCGCCAGCCACCCAGGCCGCGACGATGTGGCCACCCGGCAGCTCACCCTCGACGCGAGTGACGACAAGCCCCTCGCGATCGAAGCCGTCTCCGATCGCGCCCGCGCCCGCTTCGGGCACCAAGTGCTCTACCCCGCCGCCCTCGCCATCGGCTCACGTCGCTCCTCAGCTCGGCACCGGGCCCAAGGCAGTCGTCCCGAAGGACCGCGTGCGACATAAGCGCGACAGCGTCAGGCAACGGTAGGCACCCCCTGCCGAGGAGCGGCGATGACTCAGGACAGCTATCGGGACCTGCTTGTCCCGGATGACAGCGGACGGCCGGTACGCGAGGAAGTCGCCCGGCTGATCTATGCCTTCGACGCGATTGCGGACGAGCGTCGCACACGCGCGGGCTACCTCCAGGCGGCGGACAACGCGCTCGAGATCCTCAGCCGGCGCGAGCTCCTCAAGCCAGAGGCAGCTTACCGAGCGGCCGACCGCGCTCGGTCTGAGCCTCCAGCAGAGCGGCCACGTCCGGAGTCCTCGTGAAGACGGGGCCGTTCCAGTGTGCCGGGACCGCCACGGGCGCGAGGTCCACCGCGGTGCCGTGGACGCGTGCGGCGTCGAAGAGGGTCTGCAGCATCTGCACGCCCGCCAGGTCGAGCGCGCCAAGCCGGGCGTGCCACGTCTGCGTCTCCGGCTCGTACGCGGCGATCTCGCGGAGCTTGTCGAGTTGCTTCTGCCACTGGGCATCGGCGGCCGGCGCTGTCTGGATGGTGGCCTCCAACACCCATGCGTTGTCACGGAAGTTCGGCGAAGTGGTCATGTAAGGGACGGTAGACGTCGGCACTGACTCGCCCGGTCGGGTGAATCCGGAGCCTGCAGAGAACCCCGGCGGGCACGAAGACGTACTGACAGGCGTGGAACCGATCCGAGAAGTGCACCTGTCCGAACCCGGCCTGCTCGTCATCGACGTGGCGGGTTTCGACGACGCTACCGTCCTCGCCTTCCAGGCCGCGATCGCCCGGACCTGGGGAACCGCGCCTGCCGAATGCACCACCCGAGATGCCGGCCAGCCGGGTGTGCGGCTGCGGATGTACACCGATCTGCGGCAGGTCCTCGAGGAGGCTTCCCCGCCCGAGCGGGTGTCGGCGGGGACATAGTGAGGCGTGGTCCGTCACCACGGGGGGAGTGACGGACCCGCCCGGGTCCACGGTGCCACACCAGTCCCAGGTGCGCGGGGTCTTCGGGTGAAGTCGCCGTGGGTCAACTCGACGTCGGGCGAGCGGGGGTCGTTACGTGCGGGCCTTCAGTAGGGCGAGGACGGCGGCCGTGTACGCGCGGGATCGGTCCCGGACGGCGAAGTAGTCGGTGTGCAGTTGGTCGAACTCTTCGTCCCGGCCGGGCTGGACGCGCATGCCGCTGCCGCGGCCAAGGACAGGCCGCGGATCGGTGGCAGCGATCGCCGTCCGAAGGCCGTGCCGTCGGGGATGTACGCCTCGTACAGGCTGTCCCGTTTGCGGTAGCCCACCCGGCTGGCCTGCAGCAGCCGTGCCTGCTTGGCGACCTCCTGCACCAGCGGGTCGTCCGACCCGGCCACGTCGTCCAGGAACGCACCATGGCGGACGGTCCTGCTCAGCACCGAGGTGTTGCGCGGATCCGCAGCGTACTCCGCCCATCGTTGCTCAGGCATGGGGGAGATGACGTCCCTGCTGCTGATCAGCAGGTTCCAGTAGTCCGCCGGGGACTCGACGCCACCTGGAAACCGACAACTCATGCCGACGATCGCAATCGGCTCGGGCCCGGGGGCCTCAGTCCTCACCGAATTCACTTTGCTGTCCTTCGTACAGGCCGGAACATCGTTCCCGACCACTGCCATCACTTGGTTGCGCGGAGACGAGTGCTTCGTACGTGGAATGGAGTACCAGGCCCAACACCTGCTGTCTGGAGGGGCCCGTAGTACCCGGTGGGGGCGCTACTGGTGGTCGTTCACCTGGCGGCTGTGGAATTCGGGGCGGAACTCGGGGACGGGGCCCCAGAGGCTTGCTGCCCGGCCGTAGTCGTCCCACTGGTCGCGTGGCTTTGCCGGGCCGTCGTGGAAGATTTCCTTTACCGACTGTGCTGTGAGTGTCGGGGTCACTCGTCGGGGTGGTCCATAGGGCTTTCGCGTTCTCGTTTACCGATCTCGGCAAGGCTGTTCGTCGCGTCGGGATGGGGCTGGAGGGGCATGTGCGGAGCGGGATTGTCCTGGATGACATTCGTGTCCAGGAGATGGTCCGAGGGGACGGGAGCCGGGCGTACACGATCGTGTGGCCGGACCTGACCGTGGACGAGGAGGCGGACTGCTTCCTCTGCCAATACGAGGGTTCGGGGACGCAGAAGACGTACGCGTACACCCTTGTCGATCACCTGCGGTGGCGGGTGCGCGAGGGGCTGACGACGGCGAAGGTCTCGCTGTCGGATCTGCAGCGGTACATGGGGGCGGTCGGGGCACGGGTGCCGATGCCGTTCGGAGAGCCGTGGCGGATGCCGCCGAAACGTCCGTACGGCTCCGACGCCCTCAAGGTCACGGCCGCCTGCCTGAAGGGCTTCTACCTGCACCAATGCGCCCGACAGGGGGTGAACCCGGAGCTGAAGGCGGCCTTGGACAGCCGGCGGCTGCCGACTCAGCCGGACCGGGACCGAGTCCTGCTGGGGCACGTGGTGACCTCGATGTCGGCCAACCCTCTGACGCCGCCCGGCCGTTCGCGCCGCCGGCACCCCAAGATGCTCCCGGATGGGGCGAGGCCCGAGCTGCTGAGCGAGGTCAACACGGCCCGGGACGCGATGGTGGTGACCTGGCTGTCCGACACGACCCTGCGGATCGGCGGGCTAACCGGGCTGCACCTGGTCGACCTGCACCTGCGGGAGAACGCGGCCTGCGGCGAGTGCAAGAGTCCGCACGTTCACGTGTGTCACCGCGGGGCCAACCCGAACCGGGCGGCGGCGAAGAAGAAGCCCGAGTGGCAGCTGCAGGACGGGGTGATCACCGGCGGGGAGATCTACCGGGTGAGCCCGGCGATGATCAGCACCTACTTCACCTACATGACCACCGAGTACACGAAGTACGCCACCGGGCACGGGATGCTGCTGATCCAGCTGCACGGGTCGAAAACCGGTGATCCGTGGACGGCGGACGCCGCCCGCGGCATGCTGCGGCGGGCCGGGAAACGGGCCGGTCTTCCCGGCCGCATCAAGCCGCACCAGTTCCGGCACAGCACGATGGGCAAGATCCTCGACGCGTCGGGCAACGACCCGCTGGTGGCCAAGGAGGCGGGCAACTGGGCCTCGATGAGGATGGTCGACGAGGTCTATGGCCATCCCGATCAGCACTCGCCTGGGTTCGTGGCCGCCTTGAAGACCGTCTGGGGTGAGGAGGAGTGAGTGCTCCCGCCCGCCGGCTGCTGCCCGTGCTGTCGCCGTCCTCGGTTCCGAGCCGCACCACCGGCGACCGGTTGGAGTTGCTGACCGCCCTGCTCAACGCGCCGACGTTCGACGCCGTCTTCCGCACGGACGTGATCGACCTGCCCGGCGACCACCCCGTCTATGCCTGGGAGTGCGGCGTCCCGCGGTGCGAGCGGCCTCTGAACCCGGGCACCGAGTTCTGCCATATCCACCTACGCGACTGGGGCCGACAACGCCGGGAAGGCGTCAGCGTCGCCGAGTTCCTTCGCACCGCCCAGCCGTTGAAGCAGACGTCCTGGAAGACGCCGCCGCCCTGCCGGATCTGTCGCCATACCCCGTCCTGGAGTCCGGACCGGCTGTGCCACATGCACGCCACCCGATGGCGCCGAGCTCAATATCCGCACCTCAAAGGGGGTGCTGTCCCGGACTTCGATGAGTGGGCCGCCAACCAGCCGGTGCTGCCCTCGTTCGGGCAGTGCCAGGTGGCGCCATGCCCCGAGGCCGCGGTGCATGCGCTGGGACTGTGCCGGCGCCACCGGCTCCTCTACAACCGCGCCGGGTGTCCCGGCGGAGCCCGGCTTCCTCATCACTGGGGCCGGCTGGCCAACGAAGGACACACGTCCGGTCTCGTCAGCTACCAGGACGAGGCCGCCTTCCGGCGATGGTGCTGGGAGACCGCGCCGATCATGCGCTCTCACGGCAAGGTGTCACTGCTGGGCCTGAAACCTTTGGTCAAGGCCGAGATCCAATGGGCGATGTTCCACCACACCCAGACTCCGACCCAGGGCACGAACTGGGCACTTCCCTGGATCCAGCACCTTGCCGAGACCTGCCGGGCCGCCAAGGCGGACTCCCTGGCCGACCTCGACCTGGACACGTGCAACCGCCTCGTCCGCCAGGTGGGCACGGCGATGCTCGGCTACCTGCGACTGGTCTACTTCACCCGCGAGGACACCAAGGACGCCGGGTTCATCGAGACCGAACACTTCGGTGTCCGCTTCCCCCACGCCGGCAGCAGAATCGACCTGAGCCGAGTCACACAGCGCTGGCTGCGGGACCTGCTCTGGGACTTCCTGGCCGCCCGGCTGAAGACGAACCCGCCCCGCAGCCGAACCAGTTTCGATCAACTCCGCAGGGGATGCGTAGAGTTGAGCGCCTACCTCGAAGGTTTCGTGCCGGGCGGGGGCCACGACCCCACGGCGCTGGCCGAGTCCCATGCGACCGACTTCGTCACCGATCAGCGGCACCGAGCCCGGCATGGCCTGAAATCTCTCGGCGTCCACCATCATCAGGGAGATCGTCGGTCTCGACATGCTGGTGAGCCCTCAATCGCCACCGCTGGAACCCTCTCGACCGTCTTGATGAGTGTTCGCCGCGTCCTGCGCGAAGCACTGGAGACCGGTGCTTCTGACAAGATCGGACTGGACCGGGGCTTCATCGTCGCGATGCCGAGGGCCACGGCCCTAACGGGGCGTCGATCGCCGTTCCCCGACGACGTCGCCAGGGCCCTGGCCCACCCGACCAACCTGGCGAACCTCGAAACGTTCGACATCAACAACCGCGGACTCCGGGACGCCTGGGAAACTCTCGTCCTGGTCGGCCGCCGCTGCGGAGAGGTCCTCAACGCCCGCCTCGAATGCATCGGCCGGCTCAACGGACTGCTGACGTTCTGGCACGACCAGACCAAAGTCGGCAACTACGACGAGGCCATCCGCATCCCCGAACGGCTCTACCAGCAGATCGAACGCCGCCAGGCAGTGACTATCGCCCGCTTCACCCAGCCCTACGGGCAGCCCCCAACACCGCCTGAGCGCCTGCAGATTGCCCTGTTCCCCCGGCAGCACAGCAACCGCAACCTGCTCAAGGGCGCCAGCTACGGGTGGTTCCACAAGCTGTTCCGCGACTGGGTCGCCACGCTCGACATCGCCCACTGCGTCCCCCACCAAAGCCGGCACACGCTGGCGACGAACCTCCTGCGCAACGGCGCCGACCTCATCCACGTCAAGCGCTACCTCGGGCAGGTCTCCGAGCGGATGGCCGAACACTACGTCCACCTCGCCAACACCGATCCCCGCCTCGAGCAGGCCCTGCAGACCATCTGGGTTGCCGGCCCCGGATCGGACGAGCCCGGACTGATCCTGTCCGGCAGCGAGCCCATGTCCAAGGAAGAGGCCGAGGCCCTCGCCATCGATCTGACGCGCCGGTCCACCCCGGCCGACGGCGGCTTCTGCACCTTCCAGCACGTCGTCGACGGCGCAGCCTGCCCCTTCAACCTCAACTGCCACAGCTGCGAGAACTTCGTGATGTCGGGCGCAGACCTCGTCTACTGGCACCGCAAGCGCGAGCAATGGCGCATGCTCGCCGAACGCGCGCCCGACAGTGCGACCGCCGACTACCTCCACGAGGTCTTCGAGCCCACCGCCCGCGCGATCACCGGCCTGGAACGGGCACTGGAAGCCGTCGGCCTCCTGGACGAGGCCCTCGCGCTCGACCTCCGCCGCCCCCAGGACTACTTCGGCCGCGTCTGGTCCACCGCTTTCCGAACCACGGACCTCACCGAGCCACCGGAGATCGAAGACGGTGATGCCGCATGACATCCGCTGCCGACTCCCCAGCGGCCGCGATCGCCGCTCGCCGCCGCCAGACCCGCAACAAACTGACCCAGCTTGAGAAGGCCATCACGCAGCTTCGCCGCGAACGCAGACGGCTCAACGTCCGAGCCATCGCCGAGCGCGCGGGAGTGTCGGCCACCTTCTGCTACGAGAACACGGACGCACGAGCCCTGGTCCAAGCAGCCGTCACCGACGCCCGACAACGGCGTGATCAAGGAGCCCAGCAGGAACACGAACGCATCGAAGCCTCCTGGCGCGAGCGCGCACTCAACGCCGAGGAGACCCTCACCCGCACCCAGAAGACCGTCTTCACCCAGCGCAAGCGGATCGGCGAACTGATGGGCCAACTCCGAGACGTCGAACAGACGGCTCCCTCAGACTCCGCCCCGGCCCTCCGCACCGAGAACGCTTCCCTCAAGCGCCGCCTGGACGAGGTGACCCAAGAGCACCGCTCACTCCAGGAGCGACTCGAAGGCGCCCGTTCCAACCTGCGGTTCGCCGAGAGACGCATCGCGGACCTGGAAGCCCAACTGCTCGAAAAGAACTAATCATGACGAAGTCCCCGGGTCGGCGTCGCCGCTCGCCAGCAGCCGGGGGTGACCGCTCCCGTTGTCCGCGCACAGGTCCCGGGCACGACGCAGCAGTGCCTCCCGTACATCGTCCGGAGACAGGACCCGGAGCGGGGTAGCCAAGCTGAGCAGGTATCTGGCGAGCCCGTCCGCGTCGGGACCGCCGATGTCGACGATGGTGGCGTTGGGGCCGTCCGGGCGATGAGTGCCGACAGTCAGCGGGACCACCCGCAGGGCTTGGTCCATGGGCAACGGGAGGCGGACGCACACATAGAGCAGGTAGGCGCCGTTTGCGATGGATCGGGAGACAAGCAGTACCGGGTCGGGCGGGTCGAGGAGTTCCACCGCATGCCCGGTTGGCCGTATGTGAGCCACCCGGTCGGCCCGGAACGTCCGCCACTCGCCTCGCACCACATCCCGGGCCACGAAGTACCAGCGGCGCCCTGTGTGCACGAGGCGGTACGGGTCGACGTCCCGGACGGTGGCCCTCCCTTCCCTGTCGCGGTACGACAGGTGGGTGCGCTCGCCCCGGCGGCACGCGGTGGCGAGTTCCAGCAGCCTGGCGGGCGCGATCTGCGGCTCGTCGGGCCTGGGAGTGTGGACAAAGGCAGCGTCCATCTCACCAAGTCAACCGCGCCATGGGATGGGTATTGCGCCGCACGCCCTGACAGCGCGGCACACCACGGGACCGGCACCGGCCGTCCGGTACCGGGCTGGGATCCGGGCCGTCGATAGCGCAGAAGGTGCCTGGCGGTGATGCACCCGAGGCACATCATCCCAACCGTCCGCGCCACAGCATGCCGCCGTTGGTCATCCGGTCAGACCCACATCCGTGCACCGCCCGATTCGGTGGGCGGTGCGCGGACACTGAACGGGCCCGATGGCCGACGCTCTCCTCCCCACAGGATGTACACCAGCAGACGCGCGAACCCTCGGTCAGATGTAAACCGATTTGGTGACCCGGTACGCCTCCAGGCCCTCAGGGCCGAACTCGCGGCCGGTGCCGCTGTCCTTCATCCCGCCCCAGGGCGCGGAGAGGTCG
Organism: Streptomyces sp. NPDC006476; assembly: GCF_040612015.1. Taxonomy (NCBI): domain Bacteria; kingdom Bacillati; phylum Actinomycetota; class Actinomycetes; order Kitasatosporales; family Streptomycetaceae; genus Streptomyces; species Streptomyces sp. NPDC006476. Next base: position 21,316 of record NZ_JBEXPK010000079.1, read on the forward strand.
GGCGGGTAGCCGTTGACGCCGAAGGTCCCCGTCCGGACGCGGCGTCCGACGTCCAGACCGTGTTCCGGGTCGGCCGTCCAGACCGTGCCGGCGAGGCCGTACGCGGAGTCGTTGGCGATCGTCACGGCTTCCTCCTCGTCGGCAGCGCGCAGCACGCACACGACGGGGCCGAAGATCTCCTCCTGGGCGATCCTCATCCCACTGCCGACCTCGGCGAAAACGGTCGGCTCGTGGAAGTAGCCGGTGTCCGGGGCGGCCGGCCGACGTCCTCCCGTGACCAGACGGGCGCCCTCGGCGATGCCGGAGGCCACGTACTCCTCCGTCTTCGCCAGTTGGCGGGCGCTGACCAGCGGGCCGGCCGTCGTCGCCGGGTCCAACGGGTCGCCTAGCACCTGAGCGCGTGCCACGTCGGCTAGACCGGCGACGATCTGGTCGTAGCGGCCGGGGGTCGCAACGACGCGGGTCATGGCGAAGCAGGTCTGCCCGCTGTTGAGGAAGGACAGGAGGCCCAGGCCGCCGAGGGTCTGCTCTAGGTCGGCGTCGTCCAGGACGATGGCCGCGGACTTGCCGCCGAGTTCGAGGCTCACCGGGATGAGCCGCTCGGCGCAGGCGGCAGCGATGATCCGGCCGGTGGTGGTGGCACCGGTGAAGGCCACTTTGTCGACGCCGGGGTGCCGGATGAGGGCTGACCCGGTGGCCGCACCGCCCGGTACGAAGTTGAGGACGCCGGGTGGCAGGCCCGCCTCCTCGGCGATCCGGACCAGCAGGGCACCGCTGAGCGAGGTCTCCACCGCGGGTTTGAAGACGACGGTGCAGCCGGCCGCCAGGGCGGGCGCGATCTTGGTCATGGCCAGGAAGACCGGGTAGTTCCACGGCGGGATGACGGCCGCCACGCCGAGCGGCTCGCGGCGCACCACGGTGCGGCTGCCGGGTCCGACGGGGGTACGGGTCTCCTCCTCTTCCAGGGTGCGGGCCAGGCCCGCGTAGTAGCGGAGGATCATGGCAGGGCCGTCGGCGTTGTTGATCCGGGAGAAGCCGAGTGGCATTCCCATTTCCCGGGTGACGAGCCGGCTCATGTCGTCGGCGTGCTTGTCCAACGCGTCGGCGAAGCGGTCCAGGGCGTCGGCACGTTCGGCGGGCGTGCTGCGGCCCCAGGGGCCGTGGTCGAACGCCTCGCGCGCGGAGGCGACGACGGTGTCGACGTCGGCGGCGGCTGCGAGGACGATGCTGCCGAGCGGCTGTTCGGTGGTGGGGTCGGTCAGGGTGGCTGTCTCGGCGCAGATGGCGGGCTGCCATGCTCCGCCGGCGTGGATCTGTGTGAGCTCCTGGGCGGAGTCGCTGGTGCGGCTCATCACGGGGTGGCTCCTTCCGGAAGGTCGGCGCATGCCGGCGGAGGCATGGCGATTGTCATCGGTCGCCTGGCGAGTATCGGTGGTCGCCCGGCGAATGTCAGCGGCCGCACGGGTCAGCCGAGGGGGGTGTGCCCTTCGAGGTCGAACGTGGTCGAGGTCGACTTCCAGCCGTTGGTCTTGGCGGAGTACCGGTCGACGCGTCCGGCTTCGAGGAGAACCGGGTCGGTGGCGCCGTCGGTCCGCTGGCGCGGGGAGATCGACAACGGGCGGGTCACCTTGGTGTGCCAGGCGGCCTTCATCAGGTTGACGCGGGTGAGGCCGCCCTTCATACCGGCCGCGTCCTTGAGGTTCTGCACCAGAAGGACGCCGAAGTTGTAGCCGTCCAGGGCGTTGCCGATGGACGCCTGGGCCTTGGCCCCGAGGGCGGCCATGTCCTTGCGGTACTGCTTCATCGCCGGGTCGTCGGCGTAGCGCGGGTCGGCGGGGTCCTTGCGGAACATCGGCGCCACGACGCCGTCGCCCGCCGGGTCGACCGGAGTGATCCACTGGGCGGCGCCGTTGCAGGCGGAGTTGACGGCGACGATGCCCTTGTAGCCGGCGGTGGCCAAGGCCTTGAGGAAGCCCGGGCAGTAGTTCGGCAGGGTCTCCAGGAACACCGCGTCGGGCTTGGCCGCGACCATGGCGGCCACCGGGCCGTCCACGCTGGTCGCGCCGGCGGCGATGGACTGGTTCGGCAGGACGGTCAGTCCGGCCTTCTTGGCCAGGGCCGGGAAGGAGGCGTGGAAGTCCGTGCTGAGGGCGTCCGGTCCGGTGAGTTCCATGACGGTGCCGCTCGGCTTGGTGGTCCTGATGTAGTCGACGACGGCCTGGGCCTCCACGGCCGCGGGGGCGATGCCGAGGGTGGACCACGGGTGCTTCTCGGGGTCGGTCAGCCCCTTCGTGGTGCTGGTGATGGACCACAGCTGCGGTGTGCAGGTCTTCTCGGCGACGGGCTGCGCCGCATTGATCTGCGGGGTCCCGATCTGGTTGACCGTGGCGAGGACGTTGTCCTTTCCGGTGAACGTCTGCGCGTTGGCGAGGGCTCGTGCCGCGTCGAATGCGTCGTCCCGCGTGATCAGCTCGATCTTGTGCCCGTCGATGCCGCCCTTGTCGTTGACGGCCTTGAAGTACGCCTTCATGCCCAGGGCGGTGAGCCCGGCGCTGGCGAGCGGGCCGCTCATCGGGGTGCTCATACCGATCTTGATGGTGGCGCCGTCGGCGAGGGGCTTCGAGGCGGAGGCGGGGCAGGCTGCTGCGGAGTTCGCTTCGGCCTTTCCGCCGGCCGATTCCCCGGCCGAGCCGGCGGCGCTGCGGCTGTTGCCGCAGGCGGTGCCGAGCAGGGCGATGGCGACGCAGAGGGTGGCACTGCGCCACAGGTTCTTCGAGGTGACGGAGTCGTTCATCGGGTTCTCCTGACGGGGGCGGCGGAAACGGGTGTGGGCGGGGAGGCCGGATCGGCGAGGGGCGTGGTGTCGGGAGCCTCGGGGGGTGGCTCGGTCACCTCGCGTGGTACGAGGCGGAGCGCCCTGGCCCGCAGGCGGGTGAGGAACGGGGCGATGCCCTCGGGCATCGCGAAGACGGCGGCGATGAGCAAGAGGCCGTAGACGGCGTTGGAGAAGAGTCCGGGCTGACTGGAGACGGCGGCCAGGCCGGGCATCGAACCCGCCCAGTCGGCGGTCCACTGGGGCAGGAACACCATGGCCGCGCCGCCGATCCAGGCCCCGGCGACGGTGGTGGAGCCGCCGAGGACCATCGCCGTGATGAACAGCAGGGTGATCTGGAATCCCACGGTGCCGGGGCTGACCGTAGGGGTGATCAGGATGTAGAGGGCGCCGCCGAGGGCACCGTAGGCGGCGCTCACCGCGAACGCGCCGGTTCTGACGCCGGCCGGCCACACACCGCAGACCCGGGCGGCCGTCTCGTGGTCACGTACGGCGATGAGGGAGCGCCCTGTCCGGCCTCGTACCAGCCCGGCAGCGAGCCAGAACAGCACCCCCGCGACAGTGGCGGCCACGAGGTAGCGCCAGCCGAAGTCGGTGACGTTCAGGCCGAACCAGGCCGGTTTGTGCCAGCCCACGTCGGTGGTCTTGCCCCCCACTCCCCCGGTGCCCAGTTCCAGGGCGAACGGCTGGGTGAGGAGGACGGGGAAGGCGACACCCACGGCGAGGGTCACCACCGCCAGGTAAAGGCCGCGCAGCCGCAGCGCGGGAATGCCGACGAGGAAGCCGAGCGCCGCGCCCGCGACGGCGGCGGCGGGCACGGCCGCGCCCCAGGGCCAGCCTCGGTCACCGCAGAGCACGGCCACCGTGTAGGCGCCCGCGCCGAAGAAGGCCGCGTGTCCGAGCGAGACCTGGCCGGTCCAGCCGGTGACGAGGTTGAGGCCGAGGACGGCGACGGCGTACGGCACTACCTGGGCGATCGGGGTGAGGGCCGCATCGTTGAGCAGCAGGGCGGGCACAACCGCGCAGACGACGGCGAGCAGGAGGCCGATGCCCTGCCACAGCCGGTGGCCCAGCGAGCCGATGACCACGTCCTTGGGGAACCCGGTGAGCTGGGAGACTTCAAAGGACTTGGCGGGCTTGGCGGTCATACCCGTTCCACCTTCCGGGTTCCGAACAGGCCCTGGGGCCTCACCAGCAGGACGGGGAGGATCACGGCGAGGGCCAGCAGCAGGCTGAGGTCGCCCTGCATCGCGGTGAACACGCCGGGTACGAGGGCCTCGAGGGTGCCCAGCAGCAGCCCGCCGAGCACGGCCCCGGCGGCGCTGTCGAACCCGCCGAGGGTCGCCGCGGCGAGGCCCATCACCAGCACGGAGCCCATGAGGTTGTAGTCGAGGGTGCCGGTGGTCTGGGAGACCAGCACGGCGGCGAGGGTGCCGACGGCCGCCGCCGTTCCCCAGCCGAGCGTGAACATCCGGCGCACCGGAATACCCATCAGGGCGGCTGCCTCCCGGTGCGCGGCGACCGCACGGTAGCCGAGCCCGAGCCGGGTGCGGTGCAGCGCCACCCACACCGTGCCGCCGACGGCCGCGACCACGGCGAGAGTGCCGATCGCGGAGTAGGCGAGCCGGTACGGCGGCGGGCCGGACAGCAACTCGATCCGGTCGCCGAGGCCCGTGGGAAACAGCCCGACGCCGGGGAACGGCTGGGTGCCCCAGATGATGGCGTTGGCGGCGTTCAGACCGAGGAAGAGGGCCAGTGTGGCGAGCAGCACCGGGAAGATGCCACGCCGCTCCAGCGGCCGGATCACCGCCCGCTCGACCGCGCACCCGAGGGCGAACGACGCGGCCAGGGCGATCGGCAGCGCGGCCCACAGGGCGAGCCCGGCGTGGCGCACGGTGTGGAAGGTGAGGGCGCCGGTGACGGCCATCTCGCCCTGGGCGAGGTTGACCTGCCCGGTGGCGCGGTAGAGCACCACCACAGCCAGGCCCACGAGCCCGTACAGGCTGCCGTTGACCAGGCCCCCGGTCAGCAGTGTCAGTAGGTATGCCGGATTGGCGGCGTCAGGACTCATGGAGGTCTCCCTTGACGGCCTGAGTCGGTGGCAGGCTCGGTGGTTCGGCGGCCGAGGGGCTCCCCGGCCTCATGTCCCTCGCGGGCGGCAGTGGCCTTGCCGGCCTCTCAGTAGCCGAGGTAGGCGCGGCGCAGTCCGTCGTCCGCGCGTACCTCGGCGGCGGTGCCGGTGCGTACGAGGCGGCCGGATTCGAGGACGTACGCCCGGTGCGCGAAGGCGAGGGCGAGTTCGGCGTTCTGCTCGACGATGAGCATGGAGGTGCCCTGTTCCCGGTTGATTTCACCGAGTTGGTCGAACAGCCGCCGGGTGATGATGCGCGCCAGGCCGAGCGACGGTTCGTCCAGCATCAGCAGCCGGGGCCGGGACATCAGGGCGCGGGCGACGGCGAGCATCTGCTGTTCTCCGCCGCTCATGCCGCCGGCCTGCTGGGTGCGGCGTTCGGCGAGGCGGGGGAAGACCTCGTACCAGTGCGCGAGGTCGGTTTCCACGCCGGCGCGGTCACGGCGCAGGTAGGCGCCCGCCCGCAGGTTCTCCTCGACGGTCAGTTCGCCGAAGACGCCCCGGCCCTGCGGGACGTGGGCGACGCCGAGTCGTACGGTGTGGTCCACGGGCCGGCCGAGAAGGCGTTGTCCGTCGAGGACGGCCGAGCCCCGGGTGCGGACCATGCCGCTCAGAGCCCGCAAGGTGGTGGTCTTCCCGGCACCGTTGGCCCCGAGGAGCACGACCGCCTCGCCCGCCTCGACATGGAAGTCCAGGCCGTGCAGCACTTCGCCGGATCCGTACGACGCGTGCAGCGCGGAGACTTCGAGACGGGCTCCGGAGGCGGCGAGGGCGGTCATGCGGCACCTCCCAGGTAGGCGTCGATCACGGCGGGGGCCTGGCGGACCTCGTCGGGGGTGCCGTCGGCGATCAGGCGGCCGAAGTCCAGGACCACGACCTTGTCGCTGGTGTCCATCACCAGCCGCATGTGGTGCTCCACCAGCAGCACGGACAGCTGGAAGTGCTCGCGCAAGGCCCTGATGGTGCCGCCGAGGGCGTCGACCTCCTCGTGGGTGAGGCCGTTGGCGGGCTCGTCCAGGAGCAGCAGCCGGGGTCCGGCGGCGACGGCGCGGGCCAGTTCGACGCGTTTGCGGGTGCCGAAGGGCAGGCCCTCGACCGGGGCGAGCGCGAGGTGGTCCAGGTCCAGCAGGCGCAGGATGTCCATGGCGCGGGCCCGCTCGGCGCGGCCCGTGGCGGCCGTTCGCCACCGCAGGGCCGCGGCCGGCCAACTGCCCCCGGACCGGGAATGGGCGCCGGTGAGCACGTTGTCCAGCACGGACAGCCCGGGGAAGAGGGCGACGTTCTGGAAGGTCCTGGCGACGCCGGCCCGGGCGATCCGGTGGCCGGGCAGTGCGAGCAGGTCCTGTCCGTTCAGGCGGGCCTGGCCGGAGTCGGCCGGGTACACCCGGCTGATCACGTTGAACAGCGTGGTCTTTCCCGCGCCGTTGGGGCCGATGAGGCCGCAGACGACTCCGTCCGGCACGTCGAAGGACACCCCGTCGAGAGCGGTCAGGCCGCCGAAGCGGACACGGATGTCTCTTATTTCGAGCATGGCGGGGCCAAGGGGATGGCGTGCATGGGTACCTCGGGAGGAAGTGAGAGCCTCAGGAGCCTCAGGACGAGGGCGGCAGACCGAAGACCTTCTCGGCGTTGGTCTGGTACAGAGCCCGCAGGGCGGCGGCGTCGATCGGGAGCCGGTCGTGCACGCTCACCTCGGTGGGCGCACTCTGGTACGGGTAGTCCATCGCGTACAGAACCCGGTCGTCACCGAGTACCTGGCGGGTGAAGAGGATGGCGGGTTCCCAGGCCATGCCCGACGTGGTGACCCAGATGTTGCGGCGCAGGTATTCGCCGGGGGCCAGTTCCAGTGCGGACAGGTGGGGGAAACGCCCGGAGCGCAGGCTGGCGGTGTGCATGAAGTCGATGCGGTACGACCAGAACGGCAGTGCCTCGCCCAGGTGGCCGACGACGACCCGCAGCCGGGGGAACCGGTCGAACACGCCGGAAGTGATCATGCGGAGCAGGTGCAGTCCGGTCTCCACCGCGAAACCGAACACGGCGCCGTCCAGGCCGGCTTCGAGCATCGGCTCGATCATGCGCGGCGAGGGTGTGTTGGGGTGCAGGTAGATCGGCGTATCGAGGGCTTCGGCGGCTTCCAGGACGGGCCAGAACTTCTTGTCGTCCAGGTACTCGCCGCGGGTGTGGGAATTGATGATCACGCCCCGGAATCCGAGGCGGTTCACGCCTCGTTCGATCTCCTCGGCGGCCCGCTCGGGGTCTTGCGGGGCGATGGCGGTCAGGCCGGTGAATCGGTCGGGGTGGCGGCGGCAGGCGTCGGCGAGGACGTCGTTGGCCGCAGCGGCGATGGCGGTGCCTTCGGCGGCGTCGAAGATCTGTGTGCCCGGGGAGGTGAGGGCGATGATCTGGCGGTCGATGCCGGTGGCGTCCATGTCGGCGATGCGACGTTCGCCGAGGTCCTCCAGCCGCTCGACGATCTGCCGGGCACGTGGGCTGTCACCCATGTAGAAGCCCCAGAGGCTGTCGAAGCCGGGGTCGCCCGAGGAGCCGTCGGCGAGCATGCTGCGCCAGCGGGTGATGAGTTCCGGCGGCGCGAACGCCTCCTCGGTGGCGATCCGGAGATATCCCTGGTCGGTCATGCGGTTCCTTTCAGGGCAAGACGGCATGACGGCATGACGCAGTCGTCAAGGCATGTGAAGAGAGCTTGGGAGAAGCCACGCCCCGGTTGTGTGACCGGAACCGATTACGGCTGTCGCCGAAGCCGAAGTTGGGCGAAGTGGCCGAGGCCGGGCAACGCGCCGTGGTCGTCGGCGCACACGACGGCCTGGGGTTCCATGCAGGCGCGTACGGAGTCGATGCCGTGGGTGCGGCCGATCCCGGACTGCTTGACCCCGCCGAAGGGGACGCTCATCGGGGAGGCGCCGACCCGGTGGACGTTGACGAAGGCGGTACCTGCCTCCAGTCGCCGGGCCACCCGCAGGGCGTGGTCGGGGTCGGCGGACCAGACGGATCCCGCGAGGCCGTACTCGGTGTCGTTGGCCTGGCGGAGGGCCTCGTCCTCGTCGTCGAAGGCGAGGACAGGGATGATCGGCCCGAACTGCTCGTTGGTGACGAGCTCGGCGTGCGGATCGATACCCGTGACGACGGTGGGCAGTTGGAAATGGCCGCCGTCCCAGTTCGCGGGGTCGCGTTTGACCCCCACCGTGGTGACCTTGGCTCCGCGGGCGTCGCTGTCCGCCCGGAGCCGTTGGGTGCGTTCCCAGCCCTCGCGGGTGGTGAGCGGACCCATCGCGGTGTGCGGGTCGAGGCCGTCGCCGACGGTGAGCTGCGCGGCGAGGTCGGTGAACGCCTCGACGAACTCGTCGTGCAGCGAGCGGTGTACGTAGACGCGTTTGACGTTGTAGCAGACCTGCCCGGAGGCGGCGAAGACTCCGGCGACGAACTCCCTGGCCAGGGCCTCGTCGATGCGGGCCGACTCCAGGATCAGCGCGGCGTCGTTGCCGCCGAGTTCCATACCGACGCTCTTGACGGTGGCGGCGGCGGACCGCATCACCTGCTGCCCGGTGGCGATGCTGCCGGTGAACAGGATTCTGCGGATCAGCGGGTGGGCGGTGAGTGCCGCTCCCGCGGCGTCGCCGAGACCGGGGACGCTGCCGATGACACCGGGTGGGAGTTCGGCGGCGAGGACGGCCAGCGCGCGAGACAGTGCCAGGGGGGCGATCTCGGGCGGTTTGACGACGATGGTGTTCCCGGCGATCAGGGCCGGGCCGAGTGCCATGAAGGTGAGGAGGACCGGGGTGTTCCACGGTGAGATGACCGCGACGGGGCCCATCGGGAGGTGCCGTATCCAGCCCCGGCCGAAGGTCACGGGGGCGGCTTCCTCTCGGTCGACCTCGTCGGCGAGGGAGGCGAAGTACCGCAGCAGCGCCGCCGCGCCGGCGGCGTCGGCACGCGACTCGCCCATCACCTTGCCGACCTCACGCGTGATCAGGCGGGCCTGGTCCTCCCGTATTCCGTCCAGCGCGTCGGCGGCGCGGAGCATGGCCGCGGCGCGCTCGGCGGCGGGCAGGGCCGCCCATGCGGGGAAGGCGTCGACGGCCGCGCGGGCCGCGGCGTCGACCTCCTTCTCGCCGCCGAGGGCGTGCTCGCCGACCACCTCGTCGGTGCGGGCCGGGTTGACGACGGGCGCCGTAGGGGTGGGCAGTTCCTCGCCGCCGACCAGCACGGGGGCGACGTGGGTCTGGTCGGTGCCGGTCGTCATGAGCTCTTCCACGGTTCGCCGGTGACGGGGTGCGGATAGTGGAAGTCCATGACCGCTGTGTTGGGCCACAGTTCGCGGGTGTCGTCCTGGAGGATCTCGTCGGCGCCGAACTCGTCCTGAGGGTAGAGGGAGTTGGGCGAAGGGACGAAGTCGAGCGGGGTGTGGGCCCAGCCGTCGTCGAAGGTGCCGTGCCACAGCGGCCGGTAGTTGAGGGTGCGGATTTTCCAGACGCCGTCCTCGCGCACGTACTCGTTCTCGTACATGCCGCCTTCCCACCACTGCTTGGCCCGGCCCCGCCCCTTGCGCGGGTCCTCGACGCTGTCGTGGACGCCGGCCTGCATGAGGGTGCGGAAACGGCCGTGTGCGTGGTTGCCGTCGTCGTCGATGTGGACGACGTCCTGCATCTGCGGATGGTCGAGGAGGAAGCCTGGCATGGGGCCGTTGCGGCCGTCGGTGAACAGGGAGCGGAAGCGTCCTGTGTACAGACGGCGGGCGCCCGCCTTGCCGCGGTAGACGGCGTTCATGAAGATCACCGTGCAGTCCTCGGCGAACAGTTCCACGACCTCGCTGTAGAGGGTCTTGTCGAGGTAGTAGCCGTAGGCGTGCTGGAGGTTGCGGATGGCGAGGGTGGATTCCAGGGCGTCGACGCGGCGGGCCAGGCTTTCGACCGTCGCCGCCAGGGCCGAGGCCTCCGGGTATCCCGACGTCTCCGGGTATCCCGACGTCTCCGGGTTTCCCGATGTCTTCGGTGTTCCCGAGGTCTCGGGGAGGGTGCTGGTCACGAGGGGGCTCCTTGATGTGGGTCAGTCGGCGCGCTGGGCCAGTTCGGAGGCGTCGAGCCAGTTGCCGTGCAGGCCGTACGGGAGGCGGATGGGCAGTTTGACGGTCGCGACGGGCGGCGCGTCCAGGCGCTGGGCGTCGAGGATGAGCAGGTCGCTGCGCATCTCCGCGTACCGGCCGACGATCGCCATGACATAGCCCTCGCCCTCGGCCGCGTCGGGCCGCGCGGGCACGAAAAGCGGTTCGTAGAAGCAGGAATCGGGTCCCGCCCAGCGGGTGGTGGTACGCCTGCGGTCCAGGTCGACGGCGCCGAGCCAGCGGAATCCCATGCCGGGGCGTTCGTCGTCCGGTACGTGGTTCAGGGCCAGGACACCCCAGTGATAGGGCAGGGTCTCGTAGCGGTCGTCCATGCGCGGGAACTCGCCGGAGCAGTCGGTCAGCCGGGTCTCGGTGAAGTCGTCGCCGCCGTCCGTGCCGTGGCCGCCCGCGCCGGGGTCCGCTGCGGTGTCGATGGTCCACCGGGACAGGTGGCCCTTGGCGCGTTCCGGGTCATAGGGGGCGCCGGACAGGTCGGGGAACCACGGGAAGTAGTTGGACTGGGCGACGGGGGTGTCGATGTGGAGGTACCGGCCGTCGTCGTAGGCGCCCATGATGTGGCTCGCGAACCGGTTGGACCCCCGGTACCAGCGCACCTGCCGTCCGGTGCCCTTGCGGGGCAGGACCCCGAGGAAGACGTCCTTGTCCGGGTCCCAGCCGAAGTGCGGCTGTCCGGTCTTGAGGCGTTCCATGTCGCTGGTAAGCGGGATGACGGGGAAGACGACGAAGTTCTGTGTGACGGCGAAGTCGTGGACCATGGAGGGGTACGGAGCCTGGAACCACGTCTCGTGGATGACGCGGCCGTCGCGGTCCATCTCGTAGTACACGATGTCCGGGGTGGTCTCGCCTTTGGCGGCGAAGCCGAAGCACACCATCTCCCCGGTGCGCGGGTCGAGTTTGGGGTGGGCGGTGAAGGTCTGGCCGGTCAGCGCGCCGTCGTAGGTGTACTCGCCGATGGTCTCGAGTGTGTCGGGATCGATTCGGATCGGCGGGCTGTCCTCCTTCAGGGCCAGCAGTTTCCCGGCGTGCCAGTACAGGTTGGTGTTGGCCACGCCGCGGACCATGCCGGTGACCGACGGGTCGTCGGTGAAGGGGTTGCGGTACGCGCCGAACAGGGCGCGCCGCGCGGCGCGTTCGGCGTTGAAGCGGGGGGTGCGGACGTAACGGCTCTTGTAGTCGACGTGGCCGGCCTTGAAACGGAAGGACGTCGCCATGCCGTCGGCGTTGAACGGGATGTCGCCCTGGACGAAGGACGGGAACTGACGGTCGCAGACGATCCGGTAGTAGGTGCCGTCCAGTTGCGGCGGGATCTCGCCCTGGCTGACTTCGAGGTCGTAGATGTCGGCCTCGACGCGCAGGGGGGCGTTGAAGCCGCTGAGCTGCGGGATGTCGGGGAACCTGGTGACCATGAGGGTGTGCCGCCTCGCGTCTAGAAGGGGTAGGACGGGAGGTCGCCGCGCACCGTCACCCACTGGGTCTCGGTGAAGGCTTCCAGGTTGGCTTCGTGGCCACCGTGCCGAGAGCCGGTGCCGGAGGCGCCGAGGCCGCCGAAGGGCACCACCGCTTCGTCGTTGATGGTCTGGTCGTTGATGTGGACCAGTCCGGTGGGGATGCGCTCGGCGAGCTCCAGCCCCTTGGTGACGTCGCGGGTCAGGATCCCCAGCGACAGGCCGTACTCGGTGCCGAGGGCGAGTTCGGCGGCCTCGTCGAGGGAGGTGAAGGTGACCACTGGGGCGACCGGACCGAACACCTCGGTGGCGTAGACGGGCGAGTCCAGCGGTACGGCGTCCAGGACGGTGGGGCGGTAGAACAGTCCGTCGTAGGTGCCTCCGGCGCGCAGCCGCGCGCCCGCGTCGATGGTCTCGGTGACTGCGGCGTGGATGGCGTCGCGCTGCACGGTGTCGATGACCGGGCCCATCAGGACGGTGCCGCTCGCGGGGTCGCCGACCGGCACCTTTTCGGCCCGGGCGGCGAGCGCCTCGGCGTATGCGTCGGCGACCGACTCGTGCACCAGGTGGCGGGCGGTGGCCATGCACACCTGGCCCTGGTGGAAGAAGGAGCCCCAGGCGCCGACGGAGGCCGCGCGGTCGATGTCCACGTCGTCGAGGACGATCATCGCGGAGTTGCCGCCCAGTTCCAGGTGGACCCGCTTGAGGTGCTCGGCGGCGGCGCGGGCGACAGCCCGTCCGCCGCGGGTGGATCCGGTGAAGGCGATGACGGGGACGCGCGGGTGGGTGACGAGGGCCTCACCGACGTCCGCGCCGCCGGGCAGCACGGTCAGCAGTCCGGCCGGCAGCCCCGCCTCCTCGAAGATCCGGGCGAGCACCACGCCTCCCGACACGGCGGTGCGCGGGTCGGGCTTGAGCACCACCGCGTTGCCCAGGGCCAGCGCCGGGGCGACCGCCCGGATGGCGAGCACGATCGGCACGTTGAAGGGGGATATCACCCCCACCACGCCGACCGGCAGGTGCCGGGCGAGGCTGAGCCGGGGCTGGGCCGAGCGCAGCAGCTGGCCGTACGGGTACGAGGCCAGGGCGGCGGCCTCGAAGCACTCCTGTGCGGCGGTGTGGGTCTCGAAGGCGGCTTTGCCGGGTATGGAGCCGGTCTCGCGGACGATCCAGTCGCCGACCTCCTCGGCGGTCTGCTCGAACAGCTCACCGGCCCGCCGCAGCACCGCCGCCCGCTCGGTGTAGGGCAGCCGCGCCCACTCCGGCTGGGCGCGCGCACTTGTCTCCACCGCGTCGGCGACGTCCTGGGGCGTGGCCATGCCCACTTGGCCCAGCTCCGCACCCGTGGCGGGCTCCGTCACCGCCCTGCTGCCGGCGCGGCCGTTGGCCCATTCGAGCAGCTTGATCCTGCCCACCCACGATGCCTCATCGAGCAGCCCCATTCGCTGACCATCCCTTCGACGCCTTCGATGAATGCGGAGAAACGGATCCAAACCAGTACGCGGCTGATCCGACTGCACGGAACGTACGACTGCTTTTCTCTCTGCGCAATACCTGTCCGCTAGACTTCTTCCATGCGGAAATCAGCCCCGGCTCGTACCCAGGTCCTGCAGTCGGCCGAACAGGCGCTGCGTCTGGTCCTGTTGGTGGCACAGCGCGGTTCCATCACACTCAGCGAGGCGGCCACGGAACTGGGCGTCGTTCCCTCCACCGCCCACCGGCTGCTCGCCACCTGCAAGCACGTCGGGTTCGCGGCCCAGGACCGGCCCGGCGGACCGTACTTCCCCGGACCGGCGGTACAGGAACTCGCCCTGGCCGCGAGCGTCACCGTCGACCTGCGGGACGCAGCCCGACCGGTCCTTGAGCGACTGGCGGCCGACTGCGGCGAGACGACCAACTTGCTGCTCCTGGAAGGAACCCGGGTGCGATTCGCGGAATCGCTGGAGGGCAGCCACTCGGTCCGGGTCGGCTCCCGGCTCGGCCTGGCACTGCCCGCACACTGCACTTCCGGGGGGAAGGCCATGCTCGCGGCTCTGCCACCGGAGGAACTGCTCAGGCGCTACCCCACACAGGAGCTTGAAGCGGTAGACGGCCACCCTCCCAAAAGTTGGCCCGCGCTGATGGAGGACCTGCGGCTGATCCGCGAGCGAGGGTGGGCCGTCAACCTGGGCGACAGTGATCCGAGCGTGGGAGGAGTGGGCGTCGCACTCCTGTCCGCCTCCGGCTACCCGATCGCGGCGATCACTGCCGGTGCTCCGCTGCACCGGCTCGGCACCGAAGCGCAGGCCGCCGAACTCGTCCCGGCCCTCCTCCGGGCCAGAGACGGGATACAGCGACGACTGCACGGTCAGGACTGACCAACGCACGGTCGACTGAGAACGATCAAGCCCGGCGGTCGCGTGCTGGTGACCGCCCGGTTTACATGTCCCTCGACGACTCCGGAGCGGAGCGGAGCTGGCTCCAGGGCAGGGTCAAAACCGGCGGTCACCGCGTCGAGGTCCTGGCGGAGGAAGCCCGCGAAGCCCTTCATGGGCTTCGGCGCGTCCTGCTCAGCCTGGCGGATCCACTCCAGCAGCAGGTATCCGCGCTGGTGACGGACCAGATCGGCGAACGCCTGGGCGAGATCGCAGGCCCGCGTGATGTCCGGGCAGGGCGAGCCGTACTCAAGTCGGCCCCGTCCACTTCGCAGTGGTGTTACGTACTGGGACCCCAGCCAGCGAAACGTGCAGCGCGGCGCTCTGCTTACACGCGGACAAGATCGAAGCCGCCCTGGCGGGGCACCCCGGAACCGTCACGGACATCCACGCGACGCATCGCCACAGTTCAGAGCCAATCCGCACACATTGAGAGTCGGTAAAGGCGACATCTCTGCGCAGAACTCGATCAGGTAGCCCGCAGCGTCGTGGAACATGATGAAGAGGGCGTCGCCGATTCCGTGCCGACTGGGGCCCCAGGCGACTGGTACGTCTTGGCGGGCGAAGTGGTCGCACCAGAGTTTGAACTCATCCCACCCGGCAGGGCTGACGCAAGGTCCGGGGTCACCCCGCTCAACGGAGCTTCGGTCTTCCACGTCACGGACCGCTCACCTGCGGCTGCGGCAGGACCGCAAACTCGGCCCGGCA
>NZ_JBEXPK010000080.1:0-35335 GCF_040612015.1 Streptomyces sp. NPDC006476
CGTCGCCCTCGGCATGCTCGCCATCGGCCAGGGCGCCTCCTGGACGCGCTCGCAGAGCGACCAGGCCCCCCGGTCGTACGACCGGGGGCACGGCCCCGTCTCTGTCAGCTGCTCGTCATGAACGGCGTGCCCGGCGCGTCGCGTAGACCGCGCCGGCCCCGAGGGCGATGACCAGGGCGCCGCTGCCGGCCATGAGGCCGACCGGCGCGCTGGAACCGGTCTCGGCCAGGGGCGGCGTGCTCTCGCTGGGCGAGGGCGTCGGGGTCGTGGGCGGGGTCGACGTCATCGGGGGGACGCGCGGCGTGGTGGGCGGGGTGGTGGAGGTGGAGGGCTTCGTGGGGGCGGCCGGCGGGGTGGACTCCTCGGCCGGCGGCTGGCTGGTGGCGGGGCTGGTCGGCGTCGACGCGGTGGGCGTCGGCGTCGGGGAGGTCGGCTTGTCGGGGGTGCAGGCCTTGTCGCCGCCGTTCCACGCGGCGATGAGGTGGTACGGCGTGACGACGTTGCCGGGCTCGTACGGTGCGGGGCCGTGCCCCTCTCCCGACTGGCCGTCGTAGATGACGTCGTCGCCGTACAGGTCGATCTGCCCGTAGCAGTCGGGGGACTTCACGGCCAGCTTCTGCCAGTCGCGCTTGGCGTCGTCGGATCCCGCGACGTCCTTCGAGGTGAGGTAGACCGTGGCATGGTCGACGAGGGTCTGATGGCCGGAGGTGGGCCAGTTGGGGCCTTCGGTGGTGTACTCGGCCAGCGAGACGGGGTACTTGCAGCTCTCGCCGATGTTCTGGCCGGGGGCCAGGCGCACCTCGACGGTGCCGGGCACGGCGTTCCACTGGTGGAAGCCGCCCTGGGAGGTCCAGTCGGACCCGACCGGGTTTCCGCTGCTGTCGACGATGCGGTACTGCACGGTGGCGGACTGGCAGTCGCCCCCGTTGGTGGCGCTTGCGGTGGTGGCACCGAGGAGGGGTGCGGTGGCGCCGAAGAGAGCGCTTGCGGCGACGGCGGCCGCCGTTCTGGAGCGTGACGAGCGCATCAAGGTCTGATCCTGTGGCATCGAGGCGTGGGAGGTGGCTGGGCGTGAGCAGCCCATGTCCACGGGCGGAAAGAGGGCGGGGGGAGCCACTCACGTCACATCACTCACTTCAAACACAGCGAGTGAGCTGCATTCTTGCCACCCTTCACAACTGCCGTCAATCCTCCACGAGTTCATCACGTACGGAGCGACCGCCTCGGCGGACGACGGCTCCGGCCGACGAGGCGAGGGCGCCGTCCCGCACCGACACCGCCTGAAGCGGTGACGATCATTGCCTCACCCCGCAGTCACCTGTCAGAATGGTGATGTGAATCTTGATCATGTCTTCGTCTGCGGGCACCCGGCCCTCGACTTCGCGGCCACCCTGCGGGCCCGGCGCTCGACCCGGTTCGAGATGTTCGTGACGCCCGAGCGGCTCAACGCCTGGTACCTGGAGTCCGGACTCGTGGACACGATCACGCCCGGCGAGGAGGACGACGTCCGGGCGGCGACGACGGTGCGCGAGGCCCTCTACCGGCTCGTCACCAACCGTCGTCTCGGTGAGGAGTTCGACCGGGAGGCCCTCGCCGTGCTCAACGGCGCCGCGCGCAGGACGCCCGCGACA
Source organism: Streptomyces sp. NPDC006476 (assembly GCF_040612015.1). Lineage (NCBI taxonomy): Bacteria > Bacillati > Actinomycetota > Actinomycetes > Kitasatosporales > Streptomycetaceae > Streptomyces > Streptomyces sp. NPDC006476. Next base: position 1,632 of record NZ_JBEXPK010000080.1, read on the forward strand.
CCGCAGCTCACCCTGGGGGGCCGGCACACCGAGGCGACCCCCGAGCAGGCCCTGGCCACCGTCGCCCGGCAGGCCGTCGAACTGCTCAGCGGCCCGGACGTCCCCCTGCTGAAGGAGTGCGGCAACCCCGAGTGCACGCGCGTCTACATCGACCGCTCCCGGGGCATGCGACGCCAGTGGTGCGGCATGGAGTCCTGCGGCAACAAGATCAAGGCGGCCGCGTACCGGGCCCGCAAGAAGACGGCACCGGCGACGTCCGCGCACTGAGGCGAGACCCGCCGTTCCCCTCGCTTCCCGCCCGCCAGCGGCCGGGGGCGCGCTCGGTGATCTCCTGGGCGTCTCGCCGGGCTCCTGACGGGTGAGCCCCTCGCCGAGGATGATCGAGCACGCGGAACCGGGCGGGGTGACCTGCACGACGCGGCCGAGATCTCGCTTCGTGCGCGTCAGCAGTGTGCGCACCTCATCAGTCACCGGTTTGAGTGGTTACTCAACCATGAAAGGCGCCCGATACCGCCGCGCCGTTGACGGTGACCGTGCCGGTGCGGAGGCGGCGGGCGACCGCCTGGGCGTGTTCCTCGTCGGCGGACCAGACGCCGTCGGAGAGGCCCACCCCCTCAATCGGCCAAGGTGCCCTGGTGGAAGTACATGCGCCAGCCCGTCTCCGTCAGGCGCCACACGGAGCTTCGCCATGCGCGGCGGCCCTGGTTGTCGGCGAAGTACGTCAGGTGGACGACGCCCGGGGCGAGGAGGACTCCGCTCATCTCGGTGACCTCGACCGGGGAGTCCGGGGAGACCGAGCCGCCGCTCGTGACCGTGAGTATCGACTCCGCGTCCCAGCGGCGGCCGGAGGCCCCGATCTCGGTGAACTCCGGGTCCAGCAGCTCCATGACCCGGGCCGGGGAGGCGCGTACCTCGGGGTCGAGGAGCCGCAACTCCCCCTCGATGGCGGCTCGGACGGCCCGCTCGCTCTCATCCGTCATGCGGGAACCCTACGAACTTGCCCTACCTGTCACATCAGTGCCGTGTTGAACGGACTCGGGGCGTCCTGACCGCGAACGAGGACCGTCAGTGGTCCAGGCGGTGCGGGTGGGCGGGGTAGACGCCGAGGATGCGCACCTCGGAGGAGAAGAAGCGCAGTTCGTGCAGGGCGAGGGCGACCCGCTCCTCGTCGGGGTGGCCCTCGATCTCGACGTAGAAGCGGCTGGGGTTGAGGCCCGCGCCCAGCTGGTAGCTCTCGATCTTGGTGAGGTTGACGCCGCTGCTGGCGAACCCGCCGAGCGCCTTGTAGAGCGCGCTCGGGATGTTGCGCACGCAGAAGAACAGGCTCGTCATCGTCGGCTCCCCGGTGTGCGGGGTGAGCGCGGCCTCACGGGACAGTACGACGAAGCGGGTGGTGTTGTCGGGGTCGTCCTCGACCTCGGAGCGCAGTACGTCCAGGCCGTAGAGCCGGGCCGCGGCGGGCGGGGCGAGCGCCGCGTGCCGCGGGTCGCCCAGTTCCGCCACCTCGCGCGCCGCTCCGGCGGTGTCATCGCTGACGAGGGTGCGCCAGCCGCCCTCCCGCACCACCTTGCGGCACTGCCCGAGCGCGTGCACATGGCTGCGTACGCACTCGACGTCCTCCAGGGTCGCGCCGGGCACGCCCATCAGGTCGAAGCGGATGGCCAGGAAGTACTCGGCGACGATGAACAGCCCGGACTCCGGCAGCAGATGGTGGACGTCGGCGACGCGGCCGGCCGCGGAGTTGTCCACCGGGATCACGGCCACGTCTGCGGTGCCCAGCGTCACGGCGTCCAGCGCCTGCTCGAAGCTGGTGCAGGGCATCCCCTCCGCCCCGGGGTAGAGGGCCGCGGCAGCGGTCGCCGAGTTGGATCCGGGTTCACCCTGGTATGCGGCGGTCGTCACCGTGATCAGCCTTCCTGCTTCCTGGAGGAGGTCCTGTCGCGGGCCGCGCGCACATGGCCGCGAACCGCACCCGTGAAGTATCGGGGAACGGACGATTCGGGCCGGAGGATGCCCGCAGCGTGAGACGGGGCGTGCGGTGCTCGGGCGCCGGTCGATGTGAAAAATCCGTGGGCGGTTCCTGAGATGCGGAAGGTTCCGTGTGTGAGCATGCACACCCGCTCCATGATTGCGTCATCCGTCCGGACACGGCAGAGTGTTCCAACTGCCGGGCCCGGCAGGCGAATTACCTGCGGCCGTCGCGGCACGACCCTACGGACGAACCGGAAGGAAGACGCGTGAGCCCGATATCGGTACGGGGATTTGCGGCGGCCTCCGCCACCGCGGTCACCGCCGTCGGAAGCGTCGTCGGCATAGCCTCGGGCAGCAGCGCCCAGCCGGGCGACACGGAGGCGACGGCGGTCGGCGCCACGCTCCTCGCGGACATCCCCGCGGGTCAGCAGGCCCAGGTGCAGACGGAGTCCCTGACGCAGCAGGCCGACGCACAGGCCGTCCAGGCGGACGCCAGCGCCAAGAAGGAGGCCGAGGAGGCTGCCCGCAAGGCCGCCGCGCGGACCGCCGTGGCCAAGAAGGCGGACGCCGAGAAGGCCGCGAAGGAGGCCAAGGAGCGCGCCGAGGCGAAGACCACCTCCGCCTCCTCCTCCAGCTCCTCCGGCTCCTCCCAGGGCGGCTCCTCCAACATCCCCGTCCAGAGCTCCTACACCACCGCGCAGATCAAGGCGATCGCCGCGCAGATCGTGCCGGGCGGCCAGTTGCAGTGCTTCAGCAACATCGTGGAGCGCGAGTCCGGCTGGAACTACCGGGCCGTGAACCCGAGTTCCGGTGCCTATGGCCTCATGCAGGCCCTGCCGGGCTCCAAGATGTCGTCCGTCGGCGCCGACTGGCAGACCAACCCGGCCACCCAGATCAAGTGGGGCCTCAACTACATGAACAGCGTCTACGGGAGCCCCTGTGGCGCGTGGACGTACTGGCAGGCCAACCACGCCTACTGAGTCCTGTGGCGGCCCTCAGACGCCGAGCCGTCGGGTCAGGGGGCGGCGGGCGAGGAAGAGGGCCGTGCCGGTGGCGAGGGCGGCGGCGCCGAGGACGAGGAAGTAGCCGGGGCCCGGCACGCGGTCGCCGGAGGCCTTCAGGGCGTTGCCGCCGATGCCGCCGCCGAGGGCCCCGGAGAGCCAGAACAGGGCCACCATCCGGCTGACGAAGCCGGCCGGGGCGATCGCGGTGGCGGCGCTCATGCCGACCGGCCCGAAGGACACCTCCCCGGCGGCCAGCAGCAGGAAGGCCAGCAGCAGCCACAGCGGGGAGACCCGGGTGCCGTCGGAGGCGAGTCCGGCGGCGACCGCGGTGACCAGGTAGGCGGCGGCCGTGGTGCCCATGCCGAGGGCGTACTTGACCGCGGTCGGCAGCCGGTCTCCGGCCCGGGTCCACAGCCGGGCGAACAGGGGCGCCAGCAGCAGCACGAAGAACGGGATCGCCGCCTGGAACCAGCTGGCGGGCACGGTCCGGCCCAGGACCTGGCGGTCGGTGGCGTGCTTGGCGAACAGGGCGAAGGCGGAGCCGCTCTGCAGGAACAGCGCCCAGAACACGGCGGAGGCCGCGAAGAGCCAGACGTACGTGCACACCCGGACGCGCTGGGTGGCGGTGAGCAGGGGGTTGCGCAGCAGCCGCCAGAAGCAGATCACCGGGGACACCACGCACAACAGGCCGATCAGCGCCATGAGATGGGCGAGCCGGAAGGTGCCGAGGGCGGCGTCGGTGCCGTAGCCGAGGACGGTGACGACGGTCGCGGCGAGGGCGGTGCGCAGGACGCGGGCGCGTTCGGCGGGCGGGGCGGGGAGTTCCGGGGCGGCGGCGGTGTCGCCGAAGTGGCGGGAGCCTCGGACGTACTGCGCCAGGCCGGCGGCCATGCCGAGGGCGGCGGCGCCGAAGCCCAGGTGCCAGTCGACGCCCTCGCCCAAGGCGCCCACGACGATCGGCGCGATCAGGGCGCTGACCTGGACGCTCATGTAGAACACGGCGAAACCGGTGTCGCGTCCGGTGCGGTCGTCGCGGTCGTAGAACGCGCTCAGCAGACTCGCCATGTTGGGCTTGAGCAGTCCGGTGCCGCAGGCGACGAGCAGCAGGCCCGGGTAGAGGGAGCCGGTGACCGGCACCGCGATCGCGGTGTGCCCGAGGGCGATCAGGACACCGCCGTGGAGGACGGCCCGGCGGGCGCCGAGGAGCCGGTCGCCGATCCAGCCGCCGGGTACGGAGGCCAGGAAGACGGCGACCATGTAGAGCCCGTACAGCACCGCCGCGTCCCCGGAGGACATGCCGAGACCGCCGTGCCGGGTGTCCTCCGTCGCGTACAGCACGAGGATCGCGGTCATCCCGTAGAAGCTGAACCGCTCCCAGACGTCGGTGCCGAAGAGGGTCGCGAACCAGCGCGGGCGCGCGAGCGGGCCCCCGGGGCGGGCCGGGGTGCCCTCCAGCCGGGAGCGCCGGTCGGCGGCGGACGGGTGCGGCGGGGCGGTCACGGTTCCTCCCTGCGGGCCTGGGACGGCTGCAGGGCGAGATTCACCCGCCGCCTTCGACGACCGGTCGAGAAACGCTCGGCCGGGGGCGGGGCGAGGCACCGGGCGCGCGGGGCACCCCGGCTGACTGGCGGTTCGGCGCGGGCTGTCTGGTCACGGAGCTGAGCGCGACGCCTGGCGGGGTACGGCGCGACGCCCGGCCGGAGTACGGCGCGACGCCCGGCCGGGGTATGGCACGGCGCGCGACGGGGTACAGCGCGACGCCCGGCGGGGTACGACGCGGCGCCAAGCGGGATACAGCGCGGCCCCGCCCGGGGTATCGCACGACGCCCCGGCGAAATAAGCCGCGGCGCCCAGCGGGGTGCAGCGCGGCGCCGGCCGGGGGTAGGGCGCGACGCCCGGCGGAGTACAGCGCGGTCCCCGCCCGGAGTACGGCGCGGCCCCTGCCCGGGATATGGCACCACCCCCCCCACCCCGGCTATGGCACGCCGCCCGGCGGAGTACAGCGCGGCCCCCGCCCGGAGTACGGCACGGCCCCCGCCCGGACTACGGCACGGCCCCCGCCCGGAGTACGGCGCGGCCCCTGCCCGGGATATGGCACCACCCCCCACTCCGGGTATGGCACGACGCCCGCCCGGCGGAGTACGGCGCGGCGCCCGGCAGGGGGGAGCTGCCGGGCGCCGGGGGTGAGGGGAGCGGGGTGGACCGTGGGAGGCGGGCGGCGGGGGATGCCGCCGGCGTTCGTCCCGGGGATCGGTCCGGCATCCGGCGCCGCCCGCGCTCGGGAGCCGTTCCCCTCACCCCTCCAGAGAACGCCCCGCTGCTCGGGTTCCGCTCGGATCCGGCTCATGCGGGAGCCCGGGCGCCGTCAGGGGCACCCGGGCTCCGTCTCGGGGGCGGTCGTAGCGGTGTCGTACGGCCGCCTGCGTCCGTCTCCTCGTCAGTCGTGCTTCTCGATGTCGACCTTCGGCAGGATCCGGTCCAGGCCCGCCGGGATCCACCAGGCGCGGCGGCCCATGAGCTGCAGCGCGGCGGGGACGATCAGGCAGCGGATGACGACGGCGTCGACGAAGACCGCAACCGCCATGCCGAACCCGAACTGCTGGAGCATCCGGTCGCCGCCGAGGATGAAGGCACCGAAGACGGCGACCATGATCGCGCCGGCGGCCAGGACGACCGACCCGGTGTGGGCGAGGCCTTCGCGGATGGCGACCGAGGCGTCACGCGTGCGGTTCCACTCCTCGCGGATGCGGGAGACCAGGAAGATCTCGTAGTCCATGGACAGCCCGAAGACGATCGCGAAGATCATGATGGGCAGGTAGGCCTCGATCGGGCCCGGCTCCAGGCCGAACATGCCCTTCTGGAAGACCAGCGTCATCGCGCCCAGCGCGGCCCCGATGCTCAGCAGATTGAGCAGCGCAGCCTTGAGCGGCACCAGCACCGAGCGGAACACCATGACCAGGATGAGCAGCGACAGCCCGACCACGATGGCGATGAACAGCGGCATGCGGGCGGAGACGGTGTCGGCGTAGTCGATGACGGCCGTGGTGGAGCCGCCCACGAGGTAGTGGGCACCCGTCCGCTGACGCAGTTTCACCAGGACGTCGTCGCGGAGGGTGTGCACCAGTTGTGTGGTGCGCTCGTCCTGCGGTGAGGTCGTGGGGAAGGCGATGACCGTGGAGACCTTGCCGTCCTGGGAGGGGATGGGTCCCGTCGCGGCTGCGAGGCCGTGGGTGGTGTTGAGGGTCTGGGAGAGGGCCGCGCCGGCCTTGGCGCCGCCCTCCGTGACCACCACGAGCGGGCCGTTGAAGCCGGGGCCGAAGCCGTCGGCGAGCAGGTCGTAGGCCTTGCGGCTGGTGGTCTTCGCGGGGTCGTTGCCCGCGTCGGCGAAACCGAGCCGCAGGTCCGCCGCGGGCGCGGCGAGGGCGCCGAGCGCGGCCACCGCCAGCAGCAGGGCGACCAGCGGCCGGCGCTGCACCAGACCCGCCCAGCGGCGCCAGCGCGCCCCGCCCTCGACCGGCTTGCCCTTCGCCTCGCGCCGCGCCGCCTTCGCGGTGAACTGGCGGGCGAACCGCTTGCCGAACAGGGCGAGCAGCGCGGGCAGCAGGGTGAGCGAGGCGAGCATGGTCACCAGCACGGTGAGGGCCACGGCGACCGCGGTGCCCTGCAGCGAGCCAAGACCGAGGGCGACCAGTCCGAGCAGAGCCACGATGACCGTGCAGCCGGCGAAGAACACGGTGCGTCCCGCGAGGTCCAGCGCGCGCCTGCCCGCGTCCTCGGGTGACGCCCCGCGCACCAGCTCGGCCCGGTAGCGGGCGAAGATCAGCAGGGCGTAGTCGATGCCGACGCCGAGACCGACGAGCATCATGATGTACGGCGTGTAGCTGGCGATCGTGAAGACGTGCGACAGCAGGATGATCGCGCCGAGGGTGCTGCTGACAGCGAACACCGCGGTGATGACGGGCAGTCCGGCGGCGATGATCGTGCCGAACATCAGGCCGAGGATGACCAGCGCGGCGAGCATGCCGATGCCCTCGGCGGCGCCGCCCTGTGCCTCGCCGAGCTTGCGCGCCGCGTCACCGCCGAGTTCGACGCCCAGCGCGTCGGTGCGGGCGGTGCGGGCGGTGTCGTAGATCCGCTGGGTGTCCGCCTTGGCCATGTCCTCGGACTTGCCCTTGAGGACCACGGTGGCGTAGCCGACGGTGCCGTCCTTGGAGACGGCCTGCCGGTCGTCGTACGGGCTGCGCACCTGGGCGACCTTGGGCAGGCCCGACACCTTGCCGAGCATGGCGGTGACCCGGGCGCGGGTGGCGGCGTCGCCGAGGCCCTGCCGGTCGTGCAGCACGATCTGGAGGCTGTCGCCGGCCTGGGCGGAGCCGTGGTCCTCCATGGTCTGCAGGGCCTGCTGGGTCTCGGTGCCGGGCAGGGAGAAGTCGTCGCGGTAGGCGTCGCCGACGGCGGAGGCCCCGCCCCAGACGGCGAACAGGACGACGACCCACAGCAACAGGGCCGTCCACCGGTGCCGTTGGGCGAAACCGGCGGTGCGCTCGAGGAGGGAGCGGCCGTGTGGGGGTGGTGGCGCGGTGGGGGTGGCGCCTCGGACCGGAGTAGTGGTCACCTTGCACTCCTTGGAGAGACAGTGCGCCCAGAGGTGTCACGGCACGCTCGGGGGCGGCTGGAGCCGCGCTGGAACGGGCCGTGCCGTGACGGGGCGTCAGTCGCGGGTGTGGTGCGGGGGCTGGGGCTGGGACAGGTGCAGCACGCGCAGGACCCGTTCGCCGTTCTTCGGTACGGGGGCGTCGCTCCCCGCGTGCAGGAGCGTGCGCCGGGTGAGCGTCATCGTGGCGGGGTCGAGGTCGACGACGTGCGAGTGCACGGCCGGGTCGGCCAGCACGGCGTGGTGGCGTTCGGTCTCCGCCCGGGCGGTGTCGCGCAGGTCGGTGACCGGGCCGAGCGGTTCGGTCGCGACGACCAGATGGCCGGCGGGACCGGAGCCGAGGTCGCAATGGAGGACGGTGCCCGTGCGGACGGGTACCGGGCCGAAGGCGGCGCACAGTCCCGCGTACTCGGCGCCGGTGAGGAAGCCGGCGAACTCGTGCGCGGCGGCCCAGACGTAGAACGGGGCGTAGCTGTTGTGCCCGCCGTCGCCGGCGTCCGTGACGCAGAACGCCTTCAGCAGCAGCCCGGTCCGCCGGTCCCAGGGGGCCGAGCGGTCCGCCACCCGTCGGGCGATGACGCTCATGTCGTAGTCGGCGGGCAGCGGGATCGAGTAGTGCGCGGTCAGCACGGACACGTCACCTCATCCGGGTCCTCGGTGTCCGGCGGCGGTTGCCGTCGGCGCCCGGAGTGTGGCGCCGCGCGCTGGAGCGGCGGTGGGGCGGTGGGGCCGGCGCTCAGGCCCGTGGCCGGGCGCTCAGGCCCGGGACTGCAGCCGCAGGGTCTCGGCGTGGAAGATCTCGTTGCCGCGGTTGGTGACGTCGAGCAGCAACTCCTGCTGCTCGGGGGTGAGTTCGGCGAGGAGCTTGCCGAGGGCGGCGCGGTAGTCGGTGAAGACGGTGTCGACGCGTTCGGCGAAGGCCTCGGGGATCGTCTCGACGATGACCCGTCTGCGGTCGCCCGCGTCCGGCCTGCGGCGGACGAATCCGGCCTTCTGGAGGCGGTCTATCACCGTGGTGATGGCGCCGCCCCGGCTCAGTCCGACCCGCTCGGCGAGCCGTCCGGGTGTCATCGGGCCTTCCAGGTCGAGCAGGCTCAGGCAGTTGAAGTCCGTGGCGTTGAGCCCGATCGACTGGGCGACCGCGGACTGGAAGAGGACCGTCCTGGCCGCCTGCACCCGCAGGGCCGTGGCCAGCGACATCAGGACGCCCAGGGAGCGGTCCTCTTCACTCTGCGGTCGCATCGTCGGGGTGCCTTTCTGCCGTCGGGTTCCGGCCAGCGTACTGGCGCGGGCCGCGATCCGTCCGTACGGCCGTGGTGGCTCAGGCGGCGCGCCGGGCACGGTCGACCCGCAGCCGGACGGCCCTGCTCGCGACCTCGAACAGCGGGCCGCTCGTCGGGAAGGGCTTGATGCGGGCGTTCTGGAAGCCGGCCACCAGCCAGCGGCCGTCCCGGCGCTCCAGGAGAAGCGTCTGCCGCGACAGCCGCTTGGGGGTGGCCTCCTTCTGCCAGGGGTAGAGGGCGGCGCCGGTGGAGACGACGACGGCGTGGTCCTCGCCGAGCCGGCGGACGCTCTCGATCTCGCCGGTCACCAGGCGGGTGCCGTAGAGCATCGTGCGGAACATCAGGTCGTGCATCTCGGCGATCTCCCGGCGGCCGTTCAGCAGCACGCCGTTGAACTGCACGTAGGTGGCGTCCGGGGTGAACAGCTCGCCGTAGCCGTGGCCGTCGGCGGCGTCCCAGCGGTCGGCGAGCGCGGCGAGGACGGCGCGGGCGTCGAGGTCGGTGGCGCGGGTCTCGTGGGTGGCGTTCATGTCGGTGCTCCTTCGGTCCGTGACGGCCTGCTCTCACAGGTTCGCTCTGTTTTCGTTCTTCTCTCTTTCCGTGTATCTCTAATTTAGAGAGAAGCTGGCATGGGTGTCAACCCCTCCCCCGCATCCGGCCCGCCACCCGCGCTTGAGCGCCCGTCGAGGCGTTGTCAGGACCATCGGCGCACCGCTTCACGCAGCAGCAGCACACGGGACTTCCGGAAGAGGTGCATTGCCATCGACACGCACACGGAGCACTCGCAGCAGCCGACACCCAAGGGGCCGGGCGGGCGCCCGGCCTTCGTCGACGTGTTCACCCCCATCGCGGTGCGCGTGGCCGCCACGCTGCGCATCGCCGACCACATCGAGGCGGGCGCGCGCACCCGGGAGGAGCTGGCCGAGAAGACGTCGACCGATCCCGGTTCGCTGGGCCGGCTCCTGCGCTTCCTCGCCTGCCGCGACGTCTTCGGCGAGGACGAGCCGGGCGTGTACGGCCTGACGGCCACCTCGCGCCTGCTGCTGGACTCGCACCCCTCACGGATGCGGCACTGGCTGGACCTGGAGGGCGCCAGCGGCCGGATCGACCTGGCCGCCTGCGGCGGACTGCTGCACGCGGTGCGCACCGGCGAGCCGGGTTACGACGCCGTCTTCGGGGTCCCGTTCTGGGACGACCTGGAGCGCCACCCCGAGCTCACCGACTCCTTCAACGCGCAGATGGCCGCCGTCCAGGGCCGTCTCGCCCCCGAGGCGGCGGCCGCGCACCCCTGGCACGAGGCGCGCCGGATCGCCGACATCGGCGGCGGTACGGGCGCCCTGCTGGAGGCGATCCTGAAGACCGCGCCCGACACCCGCGGCACGCTCGTCGACCTGCCCGGCACGGTCGAGGGAGGCGCCGAACGGTTCGCGGCGGCCGGGCTCGCCGAGCGCACCGAGGTGGTCGGGCAGTCCTTCTTCGACCCGCTGCCCGCGGGCGCCGACCTGTACCTGCTCAGCCAGATCCTGCACGACTGGGACGACAAGCAGTCCGTGGCGATCCTCGCCCGCTGCGCCGAGGCGCTGGCCGAGGGCGGCCGGGTCGTGGTCGTCGAGCGGGTCATCGCCGAGGACGCGGGCAAGCAGCTCAACACCGAGTACGACCTGCGGATGCTGGTGTTCAACAAGGGCCGCGAGCGCACGGTGGAGGAGTTCGCCGCGCTCGCCGCCGAGGCGGGGCTGCGGCTCGCGGGCGTGACGAAACTGCCCTCGCACCACTCGCTGCTCTTCTGGGAGCGGGCGTGAGCCGCGCCGCCGACGCCGACCCGGAGGTGCTGGTCGTCGGCGCCGGGCCGGTCGGCCTGTGCACGGCGATCGAACTGGCCCGGCGGGGTGTGCGGGTACGGATCGTGGACCGGCGCGCCGAACCTCGCCGGGGCACCCGGGCCTGCACGGTGTGGCAGCGCACCCTGGAGGTCTTCGACCTCATGGGCCTGCCGGTCGCCGACTACCTGGACTCCGGCGTCCCCTACACCCACCGCACCCACCACTTCGCCGGTCTGCCGCCGCTGGTCCGGCCCGCCGACCAGCCGGGTACGCCGTATCCGCGTCCGCTGCTGATCGGGCAGTCCGCGACCGAGGACATGCTCACCCGGCATCTGGCCGGGCTCGGTGTGCGCGTCGAGCGGGGCCTGACCGCGGTCTCCGTGGAGCAGTGCCCGGCGCGGGTCACGGTACGTCTCTCCGGCGCCGACGGCGACGTGCACATCGTGCGGGCCGGCTGGGTGGTGGGGGCGCAGGGCCCGCACAGCACGGTGCGCGACGAGATCGGGGCCGGCTGGGACAAACAGCCCTGCCCCGGCACCCAGTTGCTGCAGATCGACGCCCGCTGGACGGGCTCGCTGCCCGGCGACCCGGCGCACTGCCACCTCTTCCTGACCGAGGCCGGCTCGCTCGGCACCGCCCCGCTGCCGGACGGGCGCCACCGGTTCTACGCCGGTGTGGCCGACCCCGACCCGGCCCGCACCGGTGACCCGGACGTGGCGGAGGTTCTCGACGCCGTCCGCCGGGTCAGCGGCGTGTCCGACCTGGACTTCCGCGACGGCCGCTTCAACTGGCGGGTGCGCCTCTACAACGCGGTGGCCGGCACGTACCGGGTCGGCCACTGTCTGCTGGCCGGCGACAGCGCGCACACCGTGATGCCGGTGACCGCGCAGGGCATGAACACCGGGATCCAGGACGCGTTCAACCTGGGGTGGAAGCTGGCGGCGGTGGTCCAGGGCCGGGCCTCCGCGCGCCTTCTGGACACCTACGAGGCGGAACGCCGGCCGATCGCCCAGGGACTGGCCGAGCGCAACCGGCGGACCTACTGGGGCGGGGTCGGCCCGGTCCCGCCGTTCGAGCTGCTGCACTCCCGCCTCACCGACGCCGGGGCCGGCCACACGGGGCTCCCCTTGGCCTACCCCGACAGCCCGCTCAGCGCGGGCACCCTCGGGCCTGCCGGCGCCCCCGGCCCGGGCTCCCGGGTGCCGGACGTCCCGGCGCGGGGCGGCACGGAACGGCTGTTCCGACTGCTGGGCCAAGGGGACTGGACGCTGCTGGCGTTCCCCGAGGACCCGTCCGACCCGGCCTCGGCGGACGTGGCCGCCAAGTCGGCTTCGGCGGGAGCCCGGCGCGCCGGAATCCCGGTCCACTTGGTGACCACCGCCGGACGCGACTCCGTCGAGGACACTTCGGGCACCCTGCGCACCACGCTCGGCGCGGAGACCGGCGCACTGCTGCTGATCCGCCCGGACGGCTACGTGGCGTTCCGCGGCGGCGTCCATGACGGGGCGGCACTGGACCAACACGTGGCGCTGGCGCTGGCCTGAGCGGGAACTCCTGAGGGCCCGTCCACTGGGTGGTGGACGGGCCCTTCGGCGCGCGCTGACTGGCGGCCGGCTGGACGTGAGGGTACGCAGCGGGGTCCGGGAACGCCGAAGGGCTCGATCATCGGGTGGGACGAGCCCTTTTGGCGCGTGCGCGTCGGAAAGCAGCAGGGAACGGGCCGCCGTAACCCCCGCCCCTGACGGCCAAGCAGGGCGGCGCAGGCGGAACGCGAAGGACCCGACCACCGGCGGCGGACAGGCCCCTTTTGCCGCGGGCGGGAGTCAGAAGACCACCAGGAACAGGCCACCGTAGCCCCACCCCTGACGGCAAGCACAGCGGCGCAGGTGGAACGCGAAGGACCCGACCACCGGCGGCGGACAGGCCCCTTGTCGCGGGCGGGAGTCAGAAAGCCACGGGGAACAGGCCGCGGTAGTCACCGGTCTTCGCCGCCAGCAGGACGGCGAGGGTGCGGAGCGGGGTGTGGTCGGTGGATCTCCAGTGGGTCGGGGTTTCCGCGCAGCGGTCGCCGTGGCACAGGCCCGCGTGGGTCCAGGCGGTCAGGGCGTCCGTGCGGGGGCGCTCGATCCAGGTGCCGAGTACCGAGGCCTCGAAGGAGGGATCGGCGCCGGCGCGGTAGACCGCCGCAGCGACGCGTGCGGTTCGGGCCGTCTCCATGGCACGGGTGCGCAGGCGCGGGTCGTGGCAGAGGTCGGCCGCGGCCGCGAGCCAGGCCGCCCGTACGAGCGAGCCGCCGGACCGTGCAGACGCCGTACGCAGCGTGGAGCCCGCCGCGCACAGGGCGTGCCGGGCCGGTGTCGAGTCGCGGGCGTCCAGGGTGCTGAGCAACAGACGCGCGTCGTCGGTCGCCTTGACGCCCCGGAGCGTGGGGGCGGGCAGGCGCTTGTCCACGTCATGGGTGGCGGACGGGCCGAGGGCTGCGGCGATCTGACGCAGGTTCACCCGGTCGACCAGTTCCGCCGTGTCGTACGGCGCCGGACGGGCCGCCCGGGGCAGCCACACCTCGCGCACCTGACGGGCGAGCGGTCCGGCGAACTCGGCGACACCGCCGACGGACCGGGCCGCCACCGCGACCGCCGCCGCCGATGCGCTCAGCGCCGACTCCCGGGCCTGCTCGGTCGGCCAGCCGGCCCGCGAGTGGGCGCCCGGCGCCGGAGCACGGACGGCGGAACAGCCCAGCCGCAACGCCCAGTACGTGGCCTGTGGATCGCTCTGTGTGCCACCCGGCAGCGCGATGCCGCCGTCTCGCCGCACTCGCCCGTCACAGGTCGCGGGGTCGAAGCGGGGCAACCGCACGCCGAGCGGACCGGCCGCGTCACGCAGGGCACCCTCGGACGCGAGCCGCACTGGATCGGCGCCCAGTCGGGCCAAGTCCCCCTCGGCAGCCTGTGCGAGTCGAGCCGCCCGCCCGCGATCGACACCGGTCACCCTCAACGCGGCGGCTGTCTGCAGTACGGGCACCACCTGGTCGGGGGCGACATCTGCGTGGCGGGCGGTGGAAAGGTCGGTCAGAGCAAGGGAGTTGGCCGCTCGCACCGGCCCCGGTACCGGCAGGCCGAGGCGGGTCAGGGTTCGTACCGCCAGCGCCGTCGCGCCCGCGTCCGGTGTCCGGGCGGAGGGGGCCGTGCGGTAACTGCCGCCCGTGCGCAGGGACTCCAGGGTGTGGGCCACCTCCGTACGGTCGACCGTGCCGCCCGTCGTGAGCAGGGCGTCCACGGCCAGGTCGATCTGGGCGACCGTGGGGAGGTTGGAGGAGTCGAGACGGCCACGTTCGGCCGCTGTCAGCCATCGCCTCATCCGGCCGGGGTCGACCAGGCGGCGCGGGTCCTGTCCCGAGCGGGCGGCCAGCCGCAGCCGCCACGCGGTCTCGTACAGCGAGAACGGCGTGGCGGTGGCCGAGTCCGCGCCGTCCACGAAGTAGCCGCGCCGCCCGTCCGTGACCCAGGCGTCGCGCAGCAGTTGACGGGTGTCGATGCGCACGGCGGCCGGGGTCACGGCGTCCGGCTCGGGGGTGCCGGCGGGCCCGCACGCGGCGGCGACGGCGGTCAGGGCCGTCCAGCACACCAGCCGTGCCACCGCCGCGTTCAGCCGGGCCGTCAGTCGTGCGACGGGCATCAGCGGTAGGCCCGGTCGCGGCTGGTCACGGTGTAGAAGGACGAGCCGAACTGGAAGGTGCCGGTGACCGAGTGGCTGATGCGGAACACGTTGGAGTAGTCGTCCTGGTTGGGCGGGTAGAACGCGACCTGGTCGTAGGCGTGTTCGCTGTACCAGTTGTTCTGGACGGTGGTGCTCCAGCCGGCCTGCGCCCCGCTGCCGCTGCTCGTCGTCCTGGCACCCTGCGGCGCGCCGACCACCCAGAAGGGCGCGCCGACCGAGCCGACGTCCCAGGTGTCGGTGTGCTGGATGCTGTCGGCGTTGAAGGGCCGTTCGCCCAGCCACGACACGTCGGAGGAGGTGTCGGTGAAGATGGCGTAGTACTCCATGAACGGCACCTTGACGAAGCTCGCGCCGGCCGCCTCGATGCTGCCCTTGCCGCCGGGGACGGTCACCCGCTTGCTCTTGGCGGACGTCAGCCAGGAGTCGCGCACGGGGAAGCCGGTCTGGTCGCCGTGTCCTCCCCCGCCGCCGGTGGAGGTGGGTGTCGGGGTCGGGTCGTTCGTCTGCCGCTCCCGCTCGCGCCGCAGTTCGTGCACGGCGTCGACGAGCGCCTGCTTGTCGTGGGCGGACGGGTCGGCCGTGAGCACCCGCCCGTGCGCGTTCTCCTCGACCACCACGGTGCCGGGCACCGTCGTGTCGGCCGCCGTGGATCCGGTGGCTCCGTGGGTGACGCCCACGCCGACCCCGACCAGTGTCAGGGCCGCGGTGGCGGCGAGCGCCGCCGTGCGCCGGCCGGCTGTGATCCCCATGGTGTGCTTCCCTCTCTGCGTGTGCTGCTGCTCGGGCGGTCGGTTCACGGCTGGTCGCGGTGGACGAAGACGTCCGGCCGGCCGTTGGTGTCCCCGGCCACGAGGTTCGTGGCGTACGAGGTGAACACCACGGCGTCGGCGTGCTGGTCGGCGTCGGGGAAGTAGCTCGCGGCGTCGGCCTGCTGTCCGTCGGTGCCGACGCTCACCCGGCGCAGTGTCGGGCCGGGCAGGTCGGCGACGAAGATGTCGCGTACGTCGTTGGTGTCGCCGGGGACCAGGTCGCCGCCGGCGGAGGCCATCGGGATGTGCTTGCCGTCGCCGCTGATGCTGGCCCAGAAGGTGCCGCCGGGCGCGGGCACGCCGTCGGCGCCCTTGTCGATGAGCTGCAGGGTGTTGTCGTCCAGGTCCTGCAGGTAGATGTGGTTGGCGCCGGTGGCGGGGCTGTCCGCGGTGAGGTTGGTGGCGTGCGAGTTCAGGACGACGTAGCGGTTGTCGTCGCTGATGGTGCCGCCGATGGTGATCTGGTCGGACTGGACGCCGGCCGTCGAGACGCTCAGCCGGGTGGTGCGGCCGGTCGCGGTGTCGTGCAGGAACTCGTCGACCTTCTTGTTGGTGTCGTCGGCCACCAGGTTGGTGGCGTTGGAGAAGAAGGTGACGTACCGGCCGTCGGCGCTGATCTGGGTGCCGTCGCTGGCCGCGTTGCCGGAGGTGCCGTCGGAGGCGGCGCTGGTGCGGACGACCTTGCCGCTGTTCATGTCGCGGACCACGGTGTCCCAGGTGCCCGAGGGGGTGCCCGGAACCAGGTTGGTCGCGGCGGTGGCGAAGGCCACGTACCGGCCGTCGGCGGAGAGCGTCGGGCGCATGCTGTCGCCGTTGCCGGGGGTGCCGTCGGCGGCGGCCGAGGCCAGCACGGTCGCGCCGGTGCGCAGGTCGGTGCGGTAGATGTGGGAGCGGCCGTCGCGGACCCCGCGGACGAGGTTGGTGGAGTCGGCGGAGTAGACCGCGTAGCGGCCGTCGGCGCTGATGATCGGGTCGATGCCGGTGCAGCCGTCGGACTCGGTGCCGTCCCAGCCGCGGTCGACACGGACGGTGGTGCCGCGGTCGAGGTCGCGCAGGAAGACGTCGGTGCAGTCGTTGCGGTCGCCGCGCACGAGGTTGCTCGCGTGCGAGGTGAACACGACCAGACGGCCGTCGGCGCTGATGGAGGCCCGCTCGCTGGGCCCGTTGGCCGGGCGGCCGCCGAGGCCGACGCTGACCAGGACGGTCGTACCGCCGTCACCGGTGGCCCCGGTGGCGGGGCCCGGTGCGGCGGCCACCGCCACGAGTGCGAGCGCGGCGACCGGCAGCGCCCCCCGGATGGCCCGCGCGGGAGCCGTTCGGTCCTTTCTCATACTGCCCTCCTCGTGCCCTGCGCCCGGCGGCGCACGGTCGCGGAGAGGGTCACACCCGGGCCTCGTGCGGTGCTCCAATGGACCTCGAACCGGCCAACTGGCGTGATCGGCGCGGCCGTTCGGCGGCCGGGGAAGCACACAGCCACCCGGGCGGCGGGGGAATGATGCCCGGGTGGCTGTGGGTTCGGGGGGCGCGGGGAGGCGCCGTGGGCGGCTACTTGGCGGTGGCCCTCGCGGGGGCGGGGGTCGGGGCGCCGAGGTGGTCGGACAGGGCGCCGAGGACGCCGGTCAGGACCCGCTCCAGACGGGATTCGACGCCGATCTCGGCGACCTTGCGGCCCAGCCGCCCGGAGCCCGGTACGAGGTTGTGGACGCTCAGCACCACCCGGCTCGCACCGCCCGCCGGCTCGACGGTGTAGGTGCCGCCGAACCAGGTCTGCACGGTGACCGCCCCGGCCGCGCGGTCCACGGTCAGCTCCAGGTAGTCGGCGCCGGAGTCGCCGAAGCGGCCGACGAACTTCTCGGGGCCGCCCTCCAGGGTCACCGCCCCGCTCTCCCGGGTGTGGTCGCCGGCCAGCACCAGCGCGTTGCCGTCGACGCCGGCCTCACCCTCGCGCACGGTCAGCAGGGCCTCGGCCACGTGCTCCACGGGAGCCTCGACGATTCCCTCGACGCGCCACTTGGCCTGCTCAGCCGCAGATGTGTTCATGACTACCCCTCAAGGCTAAACTAATTCCATGCGTGGGACTTCTCGGAGTCTCGGACATCTCGATCGATCGAGCATTTCTGATCATCGAACATCTCGACTCATCGAATATCTCGATCTGTCGAAATACTTTCCTCCTGGAGGTGGTCCATGTCAACCCGGCCCAGTCGTCGCAGGACCCAGCTGATGGCGGCGATCGAGGACGCGGTGCGGGACAACGGCGGGCGCGGGCAGTTGCTCCACCAGGCGATCGCCGAGCGGTTCGGGCTGAACCCAACCGACATGAAGTGCGTCGACCTGGCCCGCAGCGAGGAGCGACTGACGGCCGGCCGGCTCGCCGAGATCACCGGCATGAGCACGTCGGCGACCACGGCCGTGCTGGACCGGATGGAGAAGGCCGGCTTCATCGAACGGGTCCGCGACCCGCACGACCGGCGCAAGGTCATCGTGGTCTCCACCGGCCGCCGCGAGCAGGAGTTGTCCGCAGCGTTCGCCCCGCTCAAGGACGTCATGACGGCCGTCCTGGAGTCGTACGACGACGAACAACTGGAGCTCATCGCGGAGTTCGTCGGACGGGTCAACGACCTGCTGCGCGATCTGACGCACCAGCTGCCCGGGGCGCCGCTCACCACGCCACCGGCAGGGCGTTGACGCCCCGGATCATCCCGGTCCCCCAGCTCAGCTCCCGCTCGGCGACGGCCAGCCGCAGGGCGGGGAAGCGGCGCACCAGGGCGTCGAGTGCCACCTGCAGCTCCACCCGGGCCAGGGGCGCCCCGAGACAGCGGTGGATGCCGTGCCCGAAGGCGATGTGCCGGTTCTCCGGACGCCCGAGGTCGAGGACGTCGGGGTCCTCGAAGGCCCCGGCGTCCCGGTTGGCCGACGCGGTGGACGGGATCACCGCCTCGCCCGGCCGGACCACCGTGGCGCCGATCTTGACCTCCTGGGTGGCGATCCTGATGGTGCCGCCGCTCACCGGCCCCGGGGTCCAGCGCAGCAGTTCCTCCACGGCCTCGGCCGGGAACGGGCCGCCGCGCAGCGGGTCCAGCTGTCCCGGGTGGCGCAGCAGCGCGAGCACCGAGTTGGCCAGGGAGTTGGCGACCGTGTGGTAGCCGGCCGTGATGAGCGTGGCGGCGACGGTGACCAGTTCCGCGGGGCGCAGCCGGTCCTCGTCTCGGGCCGCGATCAGGGTGCCGAGCAGGTCGTCGCCCGGGGTCTGCTGCTTCTCCTGCTTCTCCGCGATCAGGTGCCGCAGATAGTCGGCGAGCCGCTCCCGGGCGCCGGTGACCGCGCCGGCCGCGTGCGGGGCGAGGGTCAGGGCCGCGTCCGTCCACTCCTTGAAGGACTCCCGGTCCTCGTCCGGCACGCCCAGCAGTTCGCAGATGGTGATGATGGGCAGCGGGCGGGCCAGATGCTCCACCAGGTCGACGGGCGGCCCGATCTCCGCCATGTCGTCCAGCAGCCGCTCGGCGGTACGGGCGATCCGCGGCCGTAACCGCTCGGCCTGACGGCCGGTGAAGGCGGGGGCCAGCAGCCGGCGCAGCCGGGTGTGGTCGGGCGGGTCCATCGCCATGATGGAGTCCGGTTCGGGGCGTGCCGGGCCGAGCCGCGGCGCGTCGGGTCGGGTGGTGGCCGCGCGGCTGAGGCGGGGGTCGTTGAGCACGGCGCGGACGTCCTCGTACCGGGTCACGAGCCAGGCCCGGTCCCCGGTGGGCAGGTCGGCACGGGCCACCGGGCAGCTCTCCCGCAGCAGTCGCCACTCGGCCGGCGGATCGAACAGGCGGCTGGTCTCGAACGGGAAGCGCAGGCCCTCGTCCGGGATGTCGTCGGACAAGACGGTCCTCCAGGATGCTCGATGAGGCGCGGCGGGCCGTTCAGTCGACGACTTCCATCTGGCCCATCATTCCCATGGTCATGTGGCCCAGCAGATGGCAGTGGTACATGAACTTGCCCGTGTAGTCGGTGAACTTGAGCTTGAAGCGGACGGTCCTGCCCGGCATGACCGTGACGGTGTCCTTCAGGCCCGCCTCGCCGGCCGCGGGGGCCGTGCCGTCGCGGTCCACCACCTGGAAGTGCTCCAGGTGGGTGTGCATCGAGTGCGGGATGCCGAACCTGGTGTCGGTGTTGGTGACGGTCCAGATCTCCGTGGTGCCGAGTCGGGGCCGGAGGTCGACGCGCTCAGGGTCGAACGGCTTGCCGTTGATGAGGTGTTGTCCGGTGGCGACGTCGAAGGACATCACGAAGGTCCGCTCGACGGTGGGGGTGCCGAGGTCGGGCACCGGGCGCAGCCGGTCGGGAACGCTGGAGGGGTCTTCCGCGGTGCGCACCACGTCGAAGCGCATGACCTCCGGGGCCTCGCCGGGGAATGCGAGCTTGTTGCCGAGGACGATCTTCGAGCCGACGGGGTAGCGGGAGAAGTCGATGACGACCTCCTGCCGTTCGGCCGGCCATATCTCCAGCACCCGGGCGGAGACCGGGGCGGGCAGCAGGCCGCCGTCGGAGGCGATGTGGGTCATCTCGTCGCCCTCGCCCAACTGCAGCAGGAACGCCCGCTCGTTGGAGGTGTTGGTCAGGCGGATGCGGTACTTGCGGGCGGCGACCTCGAAGTACGGGCGCGGGGTGCCGTTGACCAGGAGGGTGGGCCGGTCGCGGAAGCCGTCCATGGCGTACACCAGTGAGCCGTCGGCGGCGAACTTGGCGTCCCGCAGGTACAGGGGGACGTCGTACCGGCCCTTGGGCAGGGGCAGCCGCTCCTCGAACTCGTCGGTCAGGAGGTAGCCGGCCACCGTGCCGCGGTAGATGTTCTCGGTGTGCGCCTCCAGCGAGTGGTCGTGCAGCCACAGGGTCGAGGCGCGCTGCTCGTTGGGGTAGAAGAAGACGCGGCTGCCGCCGGGGCGCACCTCCTCGGCGGGGTGTCCGTCGTAGCGGGCCGGGACGTGGCCGCCGTGCAGGTGCATGGAGAACGGCACGTCGAGGGCGTTGGTCTGCTCGATGAACACCGGGCGGCCGCGGGTGGCCCTGATGACCGGGGCGACCTCGCCGTTGAACAGCCGCATCCGCGTGGTGGTCCCCGGCAGCACGGTGACATCGGCCTCTGTCGGGCTGAGCCGATAGACGTCGTACCACCCCTTGGACCGCCCGCGCCCCTGCCGGACCGGACTCAGCACCCGGGCGGGCCTGAGCGGGACGCCGAAGGGCTCGTCGGCCGCCGCAGCGCCGGATCCCTCGGCCAGGGCGATGCCGGAGGCGGAGCCGGCCGCCAGCACACCGGTGGCGGCGCCCGCCTTGATCAGTTGCCTGCGCGTCAGCACGTGCACTCTCCTTCGTCACCTCGTTCCGGCGCCGCTCGGGACCGGCAGCGCACATTCAGCCGCAGGGGGCTAGGCGCCCGCTTGAGCGGCGGTACACCGGAGGGCGCTTCAGGTACGCCGGGGCGGGGCGGGCACGCACGGTGGTCAGCCGGGATCGGCTGGGTGGCCGATCCAGACGCGTCTCACATCGGGTGGTGGATACGCGGGAGGGGGGCCGATGGGTGTGCCCGAATGGCGTGCGGTGCGGCGCAGCCGGAGGCGGCGGGCGCGTCTCCCGTCCGGCGATGTCCTGCCGGGACCGACGGCCACGATCGGCCTGAGCCCGCGCCGGCACACCCCGACCGGCACACGCCCATCCCCCAGCCACGCCGTCCGCGCGGGCCCACGCCGGCACACCCGAGCCGCCAGCGCACGCCCTACCCCCCAGCCGCCCGGGACGGCGAATGCCGCCGCGCCTCGCGCCGGGCGGTAACCCTCCGAGCCGGGCCATACCGCCGTACCTCACGCCGCGGAGCCGTCGGAGGGCGGCGCATGACACCGCCCCCCGTACCCCACGCCGGCACACCCGGGCCGCCAGCGCACGCCCTCCCCCCCAGCCGCCCGGGACGGCGGATGCCGCCGCGCCTCGCGCCGGGCGGTAACCCTCCGGGCCGGCCCATACCGCCGTACCTCACGCCGTGCGGTGGACCTTGTGTTGGGCTGACTGGGCTCGGGGGCGGACGACGATCAGGTCGATGTTGACGTGGGTGGGGCGGGTGACGGTCCAGGTGACGGTGTCGGCTATGTCCTCGGCCGTGAGGGGGGCCTCGATGCCCCGGTAGACCGCGGCCGCCGCGTCCTCGTCGCCGCGGAAGCGGTTGAGGGCGAACTCCTCGGTGCGCACGATGCCGGGTGCGATCTCGATCACCCGGACCGGCTCGCCGCACAGTTCCAACCGCAGCGTGGCCGCGAGCGCGTGCGCCCCGTGTTTGGCGGCCGCGTAGCCACCGCCGCCCTCGTAGGCGACATGGCCCGCGGTGGAGGACAGCACCACGACCGTGCCGTCGCCGCTCGCCACGAGCGCGGGCAGCAGGGCCTGGGTGACGTGCAGGACGCCGAGGACGTTCACCTCGTACATCGCCGACCAGTCGGCGGGGTCGGCGACGGCCACGTACTCGGTGCCCAGCGCGCCGCCCGCGTTGTTCACCAGCACGTCGACCCGGTCCAGGCCGTCGGCGAAGGCCCGTACGGCGTCGCGGTCGGTGACGTCGAGGGCGTGTACGGAACACCGGCCGCCGTCCGCCTCGATCCGCGCGGCGACCTCGTCGAGGCGGTCCTTGCGGCGGGCGGCCAGCACCACCCCGTACCCGGCGGACGCGAGCCGACGGGCGGTCGCGGCACCGATCCCGCTCCCCGCTCCGGTGACGACGGCGGTGGCTGTGCCCATACGGCTCACGGGGCTTACGGGGCATACGGGGCTTGTGCGGCTCATGGGGGTACCTCCAGGGACTCCGCGGACCGGACCCCCACACCGTGCCGCCCCCCTCTCGATACGCCCTGAAGTCACCCTTGAGCCGGTCTACGGAGCATGCCGGGCCTCGGAGCAAAGAGGAGGAACCGGTGATGCAAGCGAACGTCAGCGACGGGTCGGCGAGGCTCGGGCGCCGTGGAGTGCTGTTCGGAATGGCCTCGGGCGCG
The DNA here is from genome assembly GCF_040612015.1 of Streptomyces sp. NPDC006476. Taxonomy (NCBI): domain Bacteria; kingdom Bacillati; phylum Actinomycetota; class Actinomycetes; order Kitasatosporales; family Streptomycetaceae; genus Streptomyces; species Streptomyces sp. NPDC006476. The sequence continues at coordinate 23,915 of NZ_JBEXPK010000080.1, forward strand.
GTCGCGCTGCTGCCCACGCCCGCGCTCGCCCAGCAGGGCTCGCGCGGCCGGCGTACCGGGCAGGTCGTGGAGGCGGTGGCCGCGCCCGACGCACTGACCCTCAGCACGGATTCGGTGACCGCGGGCGCCGTGACCCTGCGCGCCACCACCCCCGACCAGAAGCAGCAGCACCCGCTCGGGCTGGTCAGGCTGCGGCCCGGCGTGCCCCTGGTGGACTTCCTGACCCACTACCGGCAGGCCGCCACCGCCACCGACCCGGCCGAGCGCCGCACCGGCCTCGCCCTCATCGACAGCGAGGCCCGCTACTTCGGCGGACCGGCGGTCAGCGCGGTGGGCGGCCCGGTCGAGACGAGCTGGATCCTCGCGCCCGGCACCTACCACCTGCTCGACTACACCACCGTCGACCCCGCCCACCCCGAGCGCGTGCGCACCCTCACCGTGACCGGCACCCGCCCGCAGGGCCGCCTCCCGGTCACCGCGCACACCATCGCCCCGTACGACGACGGCGACCAGGGCCGCTACCTCACCGCCCCCACCCTGCCCGCCGACGGCACCTTCCAGGTCGTCAACCACACCGCCCAGCTCAACGAGGTGATGTTCCTGCGCACCACCCCGGGCGCCACCGAGGCGGACGTCACCGCCTGCATGGAGGCGCTGCGCAAGGGCCAGCAGCCGCCGGTGTACCCCTTCGTCGGCGTGCCCGTCGGACTCACACCGCTGCAGCCCGGCGCCTCCGCGGTCTTCTCCCTCGCCCTGCAGCCCGGCGGCTACCTCCTCACCTCCTTCATCAGCAACCGGCAGACGCTCGTCAAGCGCGCCTTCGAGGGCATGTGGCAGCTGGTCACGCTCCGCTGACCCGCCGTCGCCCCTCCCCCACGAGAGCCATCAGCCAGTCCTACGCGAGAGAGAGATGAGCAACTATGAGGACGGTGGCCCCACGAGACGGGCGACGGCGCGTCCTGCTGTCCACGGTCTCCTCGGACGCCCACACCTGGAACCTGGTCTTCCTGCAGCTGCTGCTCGAGGAGATGGGCCACGAGGTCGTCAATCTCGGGCCGTGCGTACCCGACCGGCTGCTGCTCGACTCCATGCGCCGCGTCCGGCCCGACCTGCTGGTGGTCAGCACCGTCAACGGCCACGGCCGCCTCGACGGGGCACGGGTGATCCGCAAGCTGCGCGCCGACCCGGTCGCCGGTGACGTCCCCGCCGTCATCGGCGGCAAGCTGGGCATCGACGGCGACGAGGGCACCGCGGCCGCCCGGGCCCTGGTCGACGCCGGTTTCGACGCGGTGTTCACCGACACCGCGGACGCCTCGTCGATCGGCCGGCTCCTCGGCGCGCTGCCGCAGCGGGCCGCGGAGGGCAGGGCGGTATGACGGAGCAGTCTGTGCGCGGCCGTTCCCCCGCCGACCTGGGCGACCAGGTGCGCCGGGCGGCGGACGCGGGCCGTCTCGTCGTACAGCCCCGGATGGGGATGGCCGCCCCGGACGCGATGGCCGCGGGGCTGCGGGCGGTGTGCTCGCTGCCGTTCCCGACCGTGGGCACCCTCACGCTGGACAGCTACACCCGGGTCGGCGACCACGACCACGCGCGGGCGGCGCTGGCCGCGGGCGACCCGCTCAACGGCTTCCCTCTCGTGGCGCACGGCCCGCGGGTCGCCGCCGAGGTCGCGCGGGCGGCCGGGGAGCGGTCGGTGCAGGTGCGGCACGGTTCCGCGCTGCCGCGGGACATCTTCCGCACGATGGTGCGCGCCGGGCTGTCCGCGAGCGAGGGCGGCCCGGTGTCGTACTGCCTGCCCTACGGCCGCACCCCGCTCGCCGAGTCGGTCGCCAACTGGCGTGCGGCGACGGCGGAGTTCGCCGGGCTGAGCCGGGAGCGAGGGCTGCGCGCGCATCTGGAGACCTTCGGCGGCTGTCTGCTCGGCCAGCTCTGCCCGCCCTCCCTGCTGGTGGCGACGAGCCTGCTGGAGGCCCTGTTCTTCGTGCAGCAGGGCACGCCCAGCGTCTCGCTGAGCTACGCCCAGCAGACCGACGCCCGGCAGGACGTGGAGGCGCTGACCGCGCTGCGGATGCTCGCGGACGCCTGGCTGCCGGGTCATGTCGACCGGCATCTGGTGCTCTACACGTACATGGGTGTCTTCCCGGGCAGTCCGCGGGGCGCCCGGCTGCTGATGGACCGCAGCGCGGAGCTCGCGGTGCGCGGCGGCGCCCAGCGGCTCGTGGTGAAGACCCCGGCGGAGGCGCTGCGGCTGCCGACCGTCGCGGAGAACATCGCCTCGCTCAGGTCGGCCGACCGTGCCGCCGAACGGGCCCGGGCGGACAGCCGGATCCCGTGGGCGCACGAGGTGGACCCCGGTGAGGTGCTGGCCGAAGCCGGGGCGCTGGTCGAGGCGACGCTGGAGCTGCACGAGGACGTGGGCACCGCGCTGACCCGCGCCTTCGCCGCCGGGATCCTGGACGTGCCGTTCTGTCTGCACGAGGACAACCGGGGGCTGACCCAGGCGGCGGTCGACGGGGAGGGCCGGCTGCGCTGGACGAGGACCGGGCGGATGCCGCTGCCGCGCCGGGTGGGCGCGTCCCCGGCTCCGGTGACGGCGGGACGGCTGCTGCAGATGCTGCGCTACACCGCCGACCGGCACGATCTGCTCGCTCTGGATGCGGCCCCGGAGTCCGGCTCGGCCGGGTTCCCCGAGCCGCTGCCCGGGGACGCACCGCCCGAGCCGTACCGGATCGCGGTCGTGGGCACCGGGCCGCGCGGCATCTCCGTGCTGGAACGGCTGGCGGCCCGCCTCGCCGAGCGGCCCGCGCCGCGTCCCGTCGAGGTGTACGCGATTGACGCCGTGGAGGTGGGGCCGGGCCGTATCTGGCGTACGGACCAGCCGCGTTGGTCGATGATGAACACGGTCTGCGGCGAGGTCACCATCTTCTCCGGGCTCCCCGACTCCGGTCCCGCCCGGGCGGGCGCCGGGCCCTCGCTGTACGAGTGGTGGCGCGTCGTGGAGCCTGACCGGGCGGCCCCCGACGTGTGCGCGCCGCGCGGGCTGTACGGCCAGTACCTCGCCTATGCCCTGGACCGGATCGAGCAGACGCTGCCGCCGGACACGCTCAGGCTGCGGCGGTTGCGCCGGTACGTCGAGACGGTCGTTCGCGAGCCGGACGGACGGTATCTGCTCTCGCTCGGCGGCGGGGAGCAGCTGCGTGCCGACCGGGTGGTGCTGACGACCGGTCACCCGCTGCCCGAACTCCGGCCCGAGCAGCGCGCGTTGGCGGACTTCGCGGCGGCACGGCCCGGGTTGCGGTACGTGCGGGGCGACTCGGCGGTCGACATGCCACTGGGCGACGTCCCACCCGGCAGCACCGTGGGCGTCATCGGCCTCGGCCTGTCCTTCTACGACGTGCTGGCCGCCCTCACCACCGGGCGCGGCGGCCGGTTCGTGCCGGGCGACGGGGGCGGACTGCGGTACGTGCCCTGCGGCCGGGAGCCGGTGGTGGTGGCCGGGTCCCGCAGCGGGGTGCCGCTGCTCGCCCGGGGCCGCAACCAGAAGGGACCCCGGCACACCTACCGACCGCTGCTGTTCACCCGGGAACGGATCCGCGCCCTGCGCCGCCGCGGCCCCCTCGACTTCCGCGCCGACGTCCTGCCATGGCTGCTGGCCGAGGTGGAACTGGTCCGCTGCGCAACGGCACTGCAACGGGCCTACGGCCCCGACATCGCCGAACGCTTCCGCCACGAGGCGGTGGAGGCGGTACGCGCGTGGGGAGACGGCCGGGAAGCGGTGCGCGCGACGGGCGGCGACGCACGAGGAGTACGCGCAACGGGCGGCGCCCCAAAGGCACTCCACACGCCGGGCACTGAGCCGCAGACAGGTCGCACCACCGGCGCCGACCCACAGACAGTCCGCGCAGCCGGCGGTGAGCCGCAGGCAGCCCGCACCACCGGTGACGGCCTGCAGGCAGTGTGCGAGCCAGGCGATGGCCAGCGGACAGTCCTTGCAGCGGGTGACGGCCCACAGGCACTCCGCACACCGGGCGCTGAGCCGCACGCAAGCCGCACCACCGGCGACGCCCCACAGGCAGTGTGCGCGCCGGTCCGTGAGCCGCAGGACGTGGTGGTGCGGGCGGCGGCCCGTTGTGGGCTGCGTGGGTGGCGGGCGGTGGATCTGGAGGAGTGGGCCTGGCCGTTTCGTGGGCGGCGGTTCGCGAGTCCCGAGGCATTCGAGACGGAGTTGGCCGCCTTGTTGCGCCGGGATCTGGAACTGGCCGCCGAGGGGAACGCCGAGGGGCCGGTGAAGGCGTGTCTCGACACCATCCGGGACGTGCGCGGAGTGCTGCGCACCGCGGTGGACTTCTCGGGGCTCGCGCCCGACTCGCACCGCGAGGACTTCCTGTCGGACTTCGTGCCGATGGTGTCCAGGCTGACCACCGGTCCGCCCATGGTGCGCCTGGAGCAGCTGCTGGCGCTCCTGGACGCCGGGCTGCTGCGCGTCGCCGGGCCGGACGCCCGGTTCGGCGCCGACGAGGACACCGGCCGGTTCTTCGTGGAGTCCCCGCATGTCGCGGGCAGCCGCAGCGCGCTGGACGTGCTGATCGACGCCCGCATCCCGGAACCCGACCTGCGCCGGGCCCACGGCGACCTGACCGCCCGGCTGCGCGACCAGGGGTTGCTCACGCCGTACGTCAACCGGGGCCCGGACGGCAGGGAGTTCGCCACCGGCGGTGTCACGGTCACGGCCTCGCCGTTCCATCCGGTCCGCGCCGAAGGACGCCCCGAGACCGGCATGTACGTGCTGGGCATCCCGAGCGAGTTCACCCGCTGGTTCACCCAGGTCGGCAGCGGACGTCCGGGCGTGTGGGGGGAGTTCACGGCCGACGCCGACGCGATAGCCGAGGACGCGCTGACCGGGGCGCACACCACCCCCGACCACCCGGAACTGACCGGAGTCGTCCTGAGCCCCCGCTGGCGCACGGCACTGACCACGACTGACGACGAGGGAGAACGATGATGTCGACGTCACGGGAATCATCAGGGTTCGCCACGTTGTCGACCACGGCGCCGGATCCCGCCCGCCACACCCCCGCCCACCGTGAATTCCGCGCCGCCCGCGACCTGTTGCTCCGCCACCGCACCGAGCCCGACGCCGCCGTTGCCCGCTTCCGCTGGCCGCGGCCCGTGTACTTCAACTGGGCGTTGGAGTGGTTCGACGTGGTCGCGGAGGGAAACGACGCGCCCGCGCTGGAGCTGGTCGGGCGGGACGGGAGCGTGCGTGGGGTGTCGTACGCCGAGCTGTCCCGGCGCTCGGACGCGGTGGCCGTGTGGCTGGCCCGGCTGGGGGTGGCCCGCGGTGACCGGCTGATGGTGGTGCTCGGTACGCAGGTGGAGCTGTGGGAGGTGCTGCTGGCGGCGCTGAAACTGGGGGCCGTGGTGGTGCCCAGCCACCCGGACCTGACCCCGGACCAGGCCGCCGACCGGGTCGGCCGCGGGCGCCTCGCGCATCTGGTGTGCCGGTCCGCGTCGACCGACGCCTTCGCGTCCGTGACCGTCCCCGGCATACGGGTCGCGGTGCCAGGACCCGACGGGCGCGTACCCAGGGGCTGGACGGACTACGGCGACAGTCACGCGGTCGGCGAGCCCTTCGTACCCGACGGCCCCACTCCCGCCGACGACGTGGCCTTCTGCTACTTCACCTCCGGCACCACCTCCACGCCCAAGCTGGTCGCCCACACCCACCTCAGCTATCCGGCCGGCCACCTCTCCAGCCTCTACTGGAACGGCCTGCTGCCCGGCGACCGGCACGTCAACGTCTCCTCCCCTGGCTGGGCCAAGCACTCCTGGAGCAGCCTGTTCGTGCCGTGGAACGCCGAGGCCACGATCGTCGCGCTGCCCGAGGGCCCGGTGGACCCGGCGGGGCTGCCCCGGCTGCTGGACCGGCTCGCGGCGGACAGCTTCTGCGCCCCGCCGAGCACCTGGCAGGCCCTGCGCCCCCATCTCGGCTCGGCCACACCCCGGTTGCGGGAGGCGACGAGCGCCGGGGAGCCCCTGCCGACGGACCTCGCCGAGGCCGTACGGAACGCCTGGGGTGTCGTCGTACGCGACGGGTACGGCCAGACCGAGACGACGGCGCTGATCGGCACCCCGCCCGGCACCACTCCCCGGCCCGGACTGCTGGGCCGCCCGCTGCCCGGCTACCGCATCACCCTGCGCGACCCGGACACCGGCGAGCGACACGAGCAAGTGGGCGAGATCTGCGTCGAGTTGGCGCCCGGGGGCGATGAGGGGGGCACGGACGGCGGGCGGCCGGTCGGTGTGATGGCCGGCTATCCGGACGATCCCGAGCGCACCGAACGGGCCCTGGGGCGCGACTGGTACGCCACCGGCGACCTCGGCGAACGCGACGCCGACGGCTGGATCCGGGTCCTGGGCCGGCGCGATGACGTGTTCAAGTCCCATGGCCACCGCGTCTCCCCGTACGAGGCGGAGGCCGCGCTGCGTGCCCACCCGGCGGTGGCGGACGTGGCGGTGGTGCCGGTGCCCGACGAGACGGCCGGTCTGCTGCCGCTCGCCGTCGTCGTCCCGGCCCCCGGCCGTACGGCTGATCCGGCGCTCGCCGCAGAACTGCTGGCCCACGCCGAGCGCACCCTCTCCCCCGTCGGCCGCCCCGAGCAGTTGTGCTTCGCCGACCGGCTGCCCCGCACCACCTCCGGCAAGGTCCAGCGGCGTGCGGTGCGCGGGCAATCGGCGCAGTACGGAACGCCGTACCGATCCACCATCATCACTACGCCGCCAAGGAGTTGACGTCATGTCAGTACAGCGGGCCACGGCCGCCGTTCCCCTGGTCGTCGAGGGGCTCGACCGGCCCGAGGAACTTCTCGGGAAGCTCAAGTTCACACCGCTGACCGCGGACGGGCGGGTCGGTGTCGAGGTCTTCCCGCTCTACACCACCGAGCAGACCGGCCCGACGGGCCCCGCGGCCTCGCTGGTGCGCTACCACCCGGGCGCGGCCGCCACCCCGCACCGGCACACCAGTTACGAGATCATCCTCGTGCTCGACGGCGAGCTGATCACCGAGGACGGACGGCACCCCAAGAACTCCCTGCTGGTCATGGCCCCCGGCAGCGTGCACGCCCCGCGCACCGAGCAGGGCGCGCTGATGCTGGTGGTGTGGGAGGCGCCGGTGGAGCCGGCGGAACCCGTGGAGTGACCGGCAGCGCGCACGCGGAGGGCCGCCGCACCGCATCGGTGTCGGCGGCCCTCCGCGTGGTTCAGGCGCCCCGGACCTCCTCGGACGCGATGCCGTAGACGGCGTAGTGCCGGCCGCGCGAGCGGTCCTGGTACGGCCGCAGCGCCGACGGGTTGTCCTTGTGGTCCGGGCCGAACTGCCAGGTCCGGTACGCCTCCAGGCTCTCCCACTCGCCGTGCAGCACGAACTCGTCGGGCCGGTCCACGTCCCGCAGCAGCTCGCTGCGCAGCAGACCCGGGATGGCGCCGGGACGCACCCAGCTGATCTCCCGGTACGCCTCCTCCAGCGGCTCGGTCCCTTCCTCGGGGGCCCGCAGATAGATGACCACGCGGATGCGCTCGGTGCTCTTCGTCTCAGCGCTCTTCGCCTCGGCACTCTTCGCCTCGGTGCTCTTCGCCTCGGTACTCATCGGCTCAGCCCCTGTCCTCAGTCGTAGTACTCGGGTGCGATCCGCAGCGTCCGCCACTGCTCGGCGTCGTGGCCGTGCACGATCAGGGCGTTCTCGGCGCGGGCCAGCTCCACCAACCGGCGGGTGGAGGCGCGCAGTTCCTTCTCGTCCAGGTCGAAGGGGAGGACGGGGCGCTTGTCGGCGTCCAGGGCCGCGCTGACCGGGATCGCGTCCACGGCCAGCAGCACGGGCCCGGTGTGCGCCAGGCGAACCAGCACGGACTGGTGGCCCGGCACATGGCCGCCGGAGGCGATCAGCTCGACACCGGGCAGGAGTTCGGTGTCGCCCTCGACCGTGCGGTAGCGCAGGCCCGGCACGTCCCACAGCGGACGGGAGGCCTCCAGCCGCGGCACGGTGCCCGAGCGGGCCAGGTCGAGGTGCTCGCGCTGGATCACGAACTCGGCGCCGGGAAAAGCGGAATGACCGCCGACGTGGTCGGGGTCGAGATGGGAGCAGACGACGGTGTCGACGTCCTCGGGTCGTACGCCGAGGCGGGACAGCGTCGCCACCACGTCCTCGCCCTCGGCGACCTGGACGGGCCCGCCGCCCGGCGCCGCCCCGGTGTCGACCAGCACCGTACGCCCGTCGTCGGTGCGGATCAGATAGCCGGGCACCGGCGCCTGGAGCCCCGGGATGGTGCCCAGCCTCAGCAAGTACAGCCTCATGTCTGCGCGTTCCCTTCCGGCGCGGCGGGTTGCCGCTGCCGCCCGGCATGGTGGGCGCGCGCGCTCGAGCGGCGCTCAAGCGGAGGCGATCACACTCGGCGCAAGCGCGCCGTCGGACAGAGGAGAGCCCCGTGACGCACGCAGCAGACGAGACGTACCTGGCAGGGGAGGGAGAGCCGGACCCGCAGCGGTGGCGCGCCGCCGCAGTGATCCTCGTGGCCATCGCCCTCGACCTGATCGACACCACGATCGTGAACGTGGCACTGCCCGTGCTGCAGACCGACCTGGGCGCCGGAAAGGCGGCGCTCCAGTGGGTGGCCGCCGCGTACACGCTCACCTTCGCCCTCAGCCTGATCACCGTCGGCCGCGTCGGCGACATGCTCGGCCGCAAGAGGATGATCTCCATCGGCATCGTCGTGTTCGTGGCCGCCTCGCTGCTGTGCGGCGCGGCGCAGAGCACGGAGATGCTCATCGCCTCCCGGGTGCTGCAGGGCCTGGGCGGCGCCATCGTGATGACCCAGGGACTGTCCGTCTTCCAGGTCAGCTTCCCGCCCAAGGAACGCGCCGCCGTCTTCGGCATGTTCGGCGCCCTGTCCGGTGTCGCCGCGATGCTCGGCCCGGTGCTGGGCGGCGTGCTCGTCAACGCCGACCTTTTCGGCTGGTCGTGGCGCCCGATCTTCCTGGTGAACGTGCCGGTCGGCCTGTTCGCCCTGATCGGGGTCAACCTGTACGTGCGCGAGTCGCGTTCGCCCAACGTCAAGCACCTGGACCTGGTAGGTGTCGCCCTGGTGACGCTGGCCCTGTTGTCGCTGCTGTACCCGCTGGTGCAGGGCGAGCAGGACGGCTGGCCCACCTGGTCGTTCGTCGCCATGGGCTGCTCGGTGCCGCTGTTCGTGATCTTCGGTCTGTACGAGCGGCGCAAGGCGTCCCGGGACGGCTCCGCGCTGGTGGAGCCGAGCCTGTTCAAGGAGCGGTCGTTCGTGGCCGGTCTGCTGGTGATGCTGAGCTTCTTCGCCATCATCTCGGGCCTGTTCTTCCCGTTCACCCTGTATCTGCAGGTGGGTCTCGGGTTCTCGCCGCTGGCGGCGGGTCTCGCCACCGTGCCCTTCTCCTTCGGCGCGATGATCACCTCGTCGTTCTCGGCGGTCCTGGCGATCAAGATGGGCCGCAAGGTGCTCAGCATCGGCATGGTGATCATGGGTGTCGGCATGGTCGCCCTGATCTGGACGATCGACCACTTCGGTTCCGCCACCGGCGGCTGGGACCTGGCGCCGGCGCTCGCCGTGCTCGGTCTCGGTCTCGGCTTCGTCATCTCGCCGGTGGTCGACATCGTGCTGGGCGGGGTCCCGGTGGAGCACGCCGGCTCCGGCTCCGGGGTGCTGAGCACCGCCGACCAGCTCGGTGCCGCCGCGGGTGTCGCCGTCATCGGCGTGCTGTTCTTCAACCTGCTGGCGGGACAGGCGGTTCCCGGCGCGAACACGGCACTTCCCGACCTGCGCAAGGAGCTCACCGCGGCCGGGGTCGCCGCGCCGGCCCAGGACACCATCGCGGCCAACTTCCGCGCCTGCGCGAAGGAGAGCGGCAAGAACGAGGACGCCGGTGCCCCGCCCGCCGTCTGCCGGCGGATCGCCCCGGCCGGGGCGGTGCCCGCCGGCCAGGAGCAGCGCGTCGGCAAGGCGCTCGCCAAGGCCTCGGACAAGGCCCGCAAGGAGGGCTACGCCAAGGCCACGAGCCATGTGCTGTGGTACGAGGTCGGCGTCATCGGCCTCGGCTTCCTGCTCACCTTCATGCTGCCCAAGTACGCCCGCAAGCCCGAGTGGGAGCAGGGCGAGGAGGGCGGTGAGGAGACACCTCAGAGCGACGGCTCGGACCCGGCGCCCCGGGCGCACACCGCCGACCGCGCCTGACCCGGCCACGGGGAGACCGACGCCCGGAGGACCGGACCGGGCGTCCGGGGCCGCCGTACGCGCACACCCGCGTACGGCGGCCTCGCCGTGCGCCGGGCTGTAGAGCCCTTCGAGCCGCTCTGCAGAACCCGGCGCCACGCTGGCCGCGCAACCGCGGTCCGGCTGTCGTCCCCCTGGAGGGTCCGTGTCCCGTCGTCTGTTCACCTCGGAGTCCGTGACCGAGGGTCACCCCGACAAGATCGCTGACCAGATCAGCGACACCGTTCTCGACGCGCTGCTGCGCGAGGACCCGGCCTCCCGGGTCGCCGTCGAGACGCTGATCACCACCGGCCTGGTGCACGTGGCCGGCGAGGTCACCACCCGGGCCTATGCGCCCATCGCCCAGCTGGTCCGCGACCGGATCACCGAGATCGGCTACGACTCCTCGGCCAAGGGCTTCGACGGCGCTTCCTGCGGGGTGTCGGTGTCGATCGGCGCGCAGTCGCCGGACATCGCCCAGGGCGTGGACACCGGCGGCGCGGGCGACCAGGGGCTCATGTTCGGTTACGCGACCGACGAGACGCCCACCCTGATGCCGCTGCCGATCTCCCTGGCACACCGCCTGTCCAGGCGCCTGTCGTCGGTCCGCAAGGACGGCACGGTCCCCTATCTGCGCCCCGACGGGAAGACACAGGTCACCATCGAGTACGACGGCGACAAGGCGGTCCGCCTCGACACGGTCGTCGTCTCCTCGCAGCACGCGAGCGACATCGACCTCGGCTCACTGCTCACCCCGGACGTCCGGGAGCACGTGGTGGATCACGTCCTCGCGGAACTGGCCACCGAGGGCCTGAAGTTGGACACCGAGAACTACCGTCTCCTGGTCAACCCGACCGGCCGCTTCGAGATCGGCGGCCCGATGGGCGACGCGGGCCTGACCGGCCGGAAGATCATCATCGACACGTACGGCGGCATGGCCCGGCACGGTGGCGGCGCCTTCTCCGGCAAGGACCCGTCCAAGGTGGACCGTTCGGCGGCGTACGCGATGCGCTGGGTGGCCAAGAACGTCGTCGCAGCGGGTCTCGCCTCACGCTGCGAGGTGCAGGTCGCGTACGCGATCGGCAAGGCCGAGCCGGTGGGTCTGTTCGTGGAGACCTTCGGCACCGCCAAGATCGACCACGAGAA
>NZ_JBEXPK010000081.1:0-34578 GCF_040612015.1 Streptomyces sp. NPDC006476
AGGTGGCCTCCCAGCTCTTCCTCTCCCGTCACACCGTGGCCTTCCACCTGCGCAAGATATTCCGCAAGTTGGACGTCGCCTCACGTATGGAACTGGTCAAGGCGTGGGACGGCACCGGCAGGCACTGAGGGAAACGGTGCTGCATATCACGCGGTCGACAAGGATCCGACGCCAGGAGAACGAGTCGTGTGCCGGCCGAGGAAGGAAGACGAATCGCACGACTGAAGTTCCCCCAAGGCCGGGTAGTTAGGGCCCGTAAAGAATCAACACGTTGCTTCACGGTCTCTCTGTCGTTGGTGGGGTATGCGCATACCGAGCGAGGTTCATGACCAACTGGCCCTGAGATTCGGGGGGTTGTTCCCTCATCTCAATGAGCGGCAGCAGCGACTGGCACTGGCCGCCGAGGCCCGGCTGCTGGGGCATGGCGGGGTTCGGGCCGTCGCGCGTGCCGCGGGGGTGAGCGAGACGACGGTGCGGAAGGGGGTCTTCGAGCTGGAGGCCGATTTCCGCTGGTGTCAAGGGGATTGGGATGATGTAGGGCGGCGGGGCCGGTTTTGATGATGAGACCGCGGTCGGCCAGGCGACTGAGCTGGCGGCAGATGGACTGGACGGTGATGTCGCCGAGGCGGCGGGAAAATTCCTTGGAGCTCCGACGCCGCCCAGCCCTGGGACACCAACCTCGATTCGTCTGTGGTCTGACGGCGTCGTCGTGAACGGCTGGGTGCCGATATGTCCCTCGCCGTGTGGGGACGGCTCACCGCATGCGCTGCGGGGGCGTCGGCTTCCACGGGGCCGATGGTGGTGCGGTGCTCTCCTCTCCGGCGTCGTCGGGGTGGTGGCCGGCTGTCATGTGCGGGTCGGAATCTGGGTGGCCCGCTGCCAGGCTGTGGTGAACGCCGCCGCCCATGGCCAGGTGCGGTCGAGGTGCAGGGTGCGTCTGCGGGCGTGATCGGTGAGCCGGGCGGGCAGGTGATACAGCTTCATCCGGATGGTCTCCGGCTCCGCGGCGGCGAGTTCCGGCTTCGTCGTGCAGGAGGAGGAGCCGGGTCCAGGCGTCGAGGTCGATCGTGGTGGCCAGCAACCAGGCGGCATTCAGCTGCCAGGACTTCGACGGCAGCAGCCCGAGACCGATCCGCTTGATCGCTTTCACGCGGTCCTCGACCTCGGCGTGATCACGGTAGAGGGCGTCGACGAACCACACCTGCCCGGAGCCGGGCACCCTGGAAAGCCCATGATGGTCGGGGATGTTGGTGGCGATGATCTGGTAGCGCCAGCCGGTGCGCTTCTCGAAGGCCGTCAGCTTCTTCGCATCCCGCCGCGAGGGCTTGACCCGGCGCACGATCAGCCGCATCCCCTCGGGCCAGCCGGTCAGGTCGCGTACCCCGGTGAGCTCGGCGACCTGGTAGGACAGCCACTCGCCGTCCGGGCCCTTGATCTCGTGCACCCGGCCTTCCTGCCGCAGCGCGGGAGTCCATACGTTCTTGGGCAGCAGCGCGATGGCTCGTTCGTCCGTGGCGTTGATGGCCCAGCCGGTTACCCAGCGCACCCGCCGCCGGCTGGTGGTCAGGGTCTGGAGGTGGTCGAGAACGTCGTGGCTGAAGGCCGCGCCGTCGATCCGGATCAGCAGCTTCGACCACAGCGGGAGCGGGAGCTGCCGCAGCGTGGCGGCCAGAACACTCTTGTGGTCGGCGACGTCGTTGGAGATGAGGGAATCACTGTGCAGTCATGTTCCGCGTCGCAGCCCATTGTCCTCTCCTCGTGCGTCGGTATCCGGTGGCGGTGCTTGCTGGTTGTCCAGGAAGCGCATGCGGGTGTAGTAGCCGTTGGGGCGAGAGTGAAGCTCGCGTAGCCGCTCTTGCTCTGTCCGGTCGCGTGAATGATCCACATCCCGCCCCGGCCGTCGATTTTCCGGGCGGTTACCCAGCCCTTGACGATCCAGGAGTTCATCGTGCTTGGCGGGATGCCGAGTTCGGCCCCGAGGTCGGTGGCCCACCAGTCGTCCGGGCCGAGGAGGTGCTCGTAAGGGGCGCGGGTGCTGCTGCCCTGGGCTCTAGCAGACCCTGGCGGCGCAGGAGATCGCGGACGCTGTCCGGGCCGAAGGTCTCGCAGCGCTTCGGCGGCCGCAGGCCCTCGCTGTTGAGGATCTGGGCGATCTGGCGGGTGCCCACCCCCTGTTTGGCCAGTTCCCGGGTCCAGGACAGGAGTAAAGGGTAGTAGCTGAGCTGCTCGAACTTGGCGACCGGACGGAGCAGGCGGCTGGTGGTGCGGTGGCCGCCGGCCCAGGTGACGGTGACCCGACCTGCTCGGACTCGCCGATGACCCGGACCGCGACCTGCTCGATGAGCAGCCGCAGCAGGTGTTTGCGGTCCTCGACGGTCGTGGTGGGTGCGTGCCACAGGCCGGGCAGGTCGGCTGCCAGTTCGCGGATCGTCTCGCGCTCGGTGGGAGAAAGCATGCGCGGTGCGGCGGCCGTGAACCGGGCGTCGTCCTCGCGCAGTTTCTCCCGGTCGGCCAGGGCCTGTTCCCATTCGGCCTCCAACTGGCGTACCACCAGGCGGTTCTCGGGCTCGGCGAGGTGGTGAGCCCGACGGGCGCGGTCGACGCGTTCCAGGCGCTGGCTCCAGATCTTCTCCACGGCGGCGCGGTCACGCTCGACCTGCTCGGCGGCATGCAGCGACAACTCCAGCGAAGCGGGGGCGATCGCGGTCAGGACGAGGTTGGTGATGTGCTCGTCGAGGCAGGCACCTGCCAGTTCCTGGCAGCGCTGCCCGCCGTAGTGTGCGTACTCCCAGCTGCAGTGGTAGATGTATCCGCGCTGCCCCTGGTAGCTGCGGTAGTACACGCCCATGCGCCGTTTGCCGCACTTGCCGCACCGCAGCAGGCCCGCGAGCAGGGCATCACCGCCAGGCGGGGAGCCCGGTGTGGTCGCGGTGTTGCGATTGGCCTCCAGCCGGGCCAGGTTGCGCTGCCACCACTCGACACTGATGTAGGCGGGCAGTCGTCCAGGCAGGTAGACCAGCCAGTCCGCGGGATCCTTGACCGCGCGTTCGCGTCGGCCCGCCCCGTGGTACTCGGTGTGCTTGTGTCCGTAGGCGTAGATCCCGGCGTAGACGGGACTGCGGATGGTGTTGCGAACGATGGTGCGGTTCGGGCGCCGCCACACCACCTCCCCGCGATCGGGCCCGTAGCGCTGCCGTCCGCCCAGCTCAATGTCGTTGGCGACCAGCCAGGCCAGCAGCGCGTGCAGGTTCCCAGCTCCTCGAACTTGGCGAAGAGCAACCGGATGACGGACTGGACCTGCTCGTCCGGGTCGATCACGATCTCTCCGGACGGGCGACGCCAGTAGCCGATCGGCGGCTCGAACCCCAGCCCCCCGCGCCGGGCCTTGGCGATCCGCCCGCCCCACATCCGCTGCTTGATCAGATACAGCTCGGCCTCGCTGATCGTGCCCTTGAGACCCAGCAACAGCCTGTCATTGTGCTCGGCCGGATCGTAGACCCCGTCCGGATCCGCCAGCAACGTACGCGACAACGCGCACAGCTGATGCCAGTCCCGGCCCGAACGGGCCAACCTGGACATCTCGATGCCCAGCACCACCCCCACGTGGCCCAGCCCGACCTCGGAGACCAGACGGGTAAACCCGGGTCGGTCCTGCGCCCCGGAAGCGGAATGGCCCATGTCCTCGTCGATCACGAGCGTCCGCGACGGTGGCCCGCCCAGCATGACGGCCCGTTCCACCAGCGCGTACTGCAACTTCGCCGACTTGGTGTTGTGCCGGAGCTGACGCAGCGTCGACTGCCGGACATAGACGACCGGGAGCCGGTCACGGTGATGCGCGGCCACCTTCCCCGACACGCTTTCCCACAGACGCTCCGCCCGCGCCGTCACCATCATCACCCCCGCTCGCTCTCGCGACGGTCGTCAAGGGCTTGTCGCCACCGCCGCCCCCGCGGCCCGGCGCGCCAGCAGCCCTAACAGCCGTACTACCAGATGCCGGTTCACCTCAGGTAGCTCTGCCCACACCCCCACGGTCGCCCCCGAGACGAGGGGGGCTCACCTTCATCCTGCTGTCCGTCCACGGCTCCTCCGGCCCCGAGGCACTCGCTCGCCGGCCCGCGATCCGCCCGACCTCGGCGACCAACTCCAACAGCGCCTCTACCGCAATGATGGGCACCAAAGAGGCGTCAACACCATCCACCGTCGTGTTGAGATTCCCTACTTGACCTGAGTTCCGCAGCTGAGGTGCTGCTCTAGTCCACGAAAATGTGGGTTGACCTGCGGATATGTGTGATCGCACGCGGGATCGGCGTGTGTCTAGGCGGGAGCGTTCGTGCTGGTCAGACGGTTGTGCCGGGTTCCAGGGTGATGATGCGCTTGGGCTCGGTGACGCCGAGCTTGGCGAGGATGGCGCGCTGGGGGGGGGGCTGGTCTCGGTGCGCTGGCGGAAGGTTCCGGCGGGTCCGGTGAAGGTGCCGACGTGGATGCGCTCCAGTTCCTCGCGGAGGTTGAGCCAGGTGTCTTCGCAGGTGGTCTCGGCGATGCGGATCAGCAGCAACGCCAGCCAGCAGAGCAGGACATGGGCGCGTATCCGGTCTTCCTTGCGGTGGTAGACGGGCCGCAGATCGATGATCGTCTTCATGTCGCCCCATCCGCGCTCGACTTCCAGCAACTGTTTGTAGCCGGTCGCGATGTCCTCGGCGGACAGGTGCGGGTCGCTGCAGCGCAGGAGGAGCTTGCCGTCCAGGCGTTCCTCGGCCTTGATCGCGGCCTTGTCGATCCGTAGCAGCCCGCCGGGGGTTGCGCGCAGGAAGCGGTGCAGGCCGGGCTTGGTGGACAGCTTCCCGCGCAGTTCGGCGCGCTTGAGTGGCTCCAGCTTGTCGGAGCCCTTGATCGCGTCTTCGAGCTGGGCGAGCAGGTCGGCCCGGATCGCGGCATCGCGGGTCGCCTGGTCGGGGTTGTGGCAGATGACGAACCGGTCTGCGGTGTCGGGGAGTTGGACCTGCTTGACCTGCATGTTGTCGGCGACGTGTGCGTAGCGGCCCTGGCGGGACAGGGCGGCCTGGGCGGCTGGTGAGCCGGAGCGGATCTTCTCGCCGAGGATGTAGTGGCCGCCGGCTCGCTGCAGGAAGCGGCGGTTGGTCTCGGAGGCGAAGCCGCGGTCGGCGACCCAGACCACCCGGGTCAGCTTCCACTCGCGCAGGTCCTCGCGGACCTGGCGGATCAGCGCTTGGTCCCCGGTGTTCCCCGGCCAGCTCCACACCCTGATCGGGATGCCGGTGCGGGTGACGGCCATGCCGATGACGACCTGCGGCAGGTCGGGGCGGTGGTCCTTGCTCTTCCCGTAGGCCCGGAAAGACGCCGTCTTCGGGTCACCGCTGTCCTCGGTGGCCTTGCTCGGCTCCGCCTGGTCGGCAGGCTCGTCGGGAAGGCGCAGGCCGTGTTCGTCTCGGGCCACGGGGATGTCGGGTTCGCCGGTCTCGAAGTAGGTGCTGGTGGTGTCGAAGAACAGCAGGTCGACTTCGAGGTTGAGCAGGTCGGCGACCTGCCAGTAGACCTCTTCGGCGAGCTTGTCCTCGATCTTGAGGAGCCAGTCCATCGCCCGGTAGCAGGCGTCGTCGCTGGTGGCGGGCAGTCCGGGGATGTGACTGTCGTGTTCGATCCAGCGGGTGGCGGCGAGCTTGGAACCGGGGGCCAGTGCGCGGTTGGCGACCAGTGCGAACAGCACCCGCTCGGCGGTCGGGTCCAGGCGACGCCCGGTCAGCAGCTTCTTCGTGACGGTGTCGATGCCGATGCGGTGCCACAGGCCGTCCAGGGCGTGGGCGCCGCCCATCTACCTTTGAACGTGCCGGCCGCCCCCTCCTTGCAGCTGGTGCAGGTGACGATGGTCGCGTCCAGGTCCAGGACGTACCAGCCGGTCAGGACCCGGCCGCACACCGAGATCCAGGGGAAGCCGCCGGGGCGCAGGGCGAGCAGCATCCACACCACGCGGCGTATCGCGGCGCGGGCGCGTTCCACCCGGGCCGCGACCGGGGTGTCGATCGCAGCCAGGGCGCGGCGCAGGGTGCTGTCCGAGACCGGCCGTGGGAATACCGGCCTCCAGTGGTGCTGGAGTTGCTCGGCCTCCAGGATGCTCGTCGCGCCGAGCACGATGCGCAGGCCAGTTGGAGCAGCGCCATTCCCCGGTCCCGCCAGCCCGGACCGGTGCCCTTCGGCAGCGCCGCACTCAGCGCGGTGGCCAGGCCGACGCGGTCGGCGACCTTCCGCAGCAGCACCACGCCCGCGTGGCCGATCAGGTTCTTGCCGTCGGCCCGCACGGCAAGCCGGTGATCCCATTCGGTAGCCTGCACCTGTTGGGTGCCTCTTCTCTGCGACGGTTTTGATCTAGGAAATCCAGATCATCGCAGGTAGGAGGCGACCTTCTCCTGTCAGGGCGTCAGGTCACGGCCGCAGCTGCATACATGAGGCTGATCCCAACGGAGGAGAACCGGAGACCGAACCGAACCAGCATCCGTCCCGCACCGTACCCTCGGGGCGGATCCCCCTCGTATTGCGACTGTCACTACAGCTCTGCGTTGACGGTCCTGCTGTACGTTCATAAGGTCTTTTCGCAGAAAGAAAACGTCCGCCACCCGCAGGGGATGCCGCAGGCGTATGCCTGAATCGCCAAGCCGCCTGCTGAGGCTTCTGCATACCCGTGCCCTGTTAGTGGATCATCGTGCAGTACAAAGTGCCGTCCAGGGAGAGCAGACCGATGAGAAAGCTTACTGCCGCCTCCGTTGTGGTGACATCATCGTGTCGTAACGCATCTTCATCTCGGGTGAAGCGTGCATCGTCGGCTCCATGACCGGCATTCCATATCACTCTTCACACGTGGAATCCGGAAGGCATCCAGCCGCAGTCTCAATTCGGACGGGCGCGGGTCGAAGCCGTCAATTCGTGACTAAGTATGGCAGTACCCGTTGGGCGCTCCGTTGTCATGGCAGCGCATGAGCGACTCGGAATCCCGTGTCAAGGCTGGGACTCATCGGAGACACCTTGCATCCGTTATGCCGCGGTCCGGAGCCGATCAGGTTGGCGGACCGGACGGTGATGACCGCCGGCATTCTCCCCGACGCCCTGACAGACCATGCAAACGCCAAGCTCTTCGCCCAGTTGTACCGCCGACGCTTCAGATACGTCCCTGGATTGGGCTGGCACCGCTGGGATGGTCATCGCTGGGAGAGCGATGAGGGCGGATCGGTGCTCTGGGCGGCAGGAGAGATGGGCGAGGCCCTGGCTACGAGTGACCTTGATGGGGTTTATCGTCAGTCCGATCTCGACAAACACCGCGACCGGGCCCTGTCCACCTCCGGTATCCGTGCGATGCTTGCCCAGGCAAGTTCTTTTGCCAGCATGGCACTTGCCCCAGAAGCACTCGATTCTGACCCATACGTCTTGTGCACGCCCGGCGGCATCGTCGATCTGCGTTCAGGACTCAGTGATCATCCAGACCCGGACAGGCATGGTCACACAAGGTCAACATCCACGGTACCTGCTGAGATGCCCATCCCTCTTTGGTTCCGATTCCTCGCGGATACTTTCGGCGAGGAGGCATCTGGTAGGGATATGATCAATTTCCTTCAGAAGTTGCTCGGATATTCGATCACTGGCGCTGTCGATGCCAAGATCATGGTGTTTCTGTACGGTGCGGGATGCAACGGAAAGAGCGTTCTGGTCGATGTACTCATGCGACTCCTCGGAGACTACGCCACTTCCGGCCCGCCAGGGTTCCTCTTGGCACGACCTGCTACAAGTCACCCAACGGATTTTGCCGAGTTACGAGGTCGCCGGCTGATCGTTTGTTCCGAACTGCAGGCTGACGATCGCTGGGATGAGGACCGGGTGGAACTACTGACAGGCTGTCATCGCATCGAAGCACGCCGTGTGCGGCAGACTCCCTTCTCATTCTCACCCACACACAAGCTGTGGTTTCTGGGAAATCATCGCCCTCAACTGAGCACGGGTCGGTGCTCATTCTTGGATCGGGTGCGAGTATTACCCTTCGATCAGGTCGTCCCGGATGCCCGGAGGATCGACAATCTAGCCGACACCTTAGTCCGCGAAGAAGGGCCCGGCATCCTCCATTGGCTGATACTCGGCGCCAACCGCTACCTGGCCGGGGACACCGATCTTTCCGGCACGGAGCGCGTCAAAGCCGCTACGGCTGCTTATGCGGAGACCGAGGATCACGTGGGGCGGTTCCTCGACGAACGGTGCATGCTCGCCAAAGGACTTCGAGCCGAGCAGCGGGATCTGTACGGCGCGTACCAGAATTGGTGCCGGTTGGAGGACATGACACCGATATCGTCACGACTCTTCGCGGAGCGGGTTCGCTGCGCCATCGACCGGTGTTCGCTGCAAGAGACGACTGGATCCTACCAAGGCAAGTTCTACGTCGGAATCGGATTGACGTCCGAAAGATCAGTCACGGCGAACGACGATACGCGAGGGCATCGGGCAGCCTCCGACCGACACGGTTACTCAGGTTGAACTCGCAGAGTCCGGCGGTCTGATCGCAAACATTCACCACGACCGCGTTGGGTGATGGTTTCGGGTGCGGGGTGACGGCCGGTGACCGGGATGGTCGTCGGCTGACGGTGCGTCGGGCGGTCAGGCCAGGGCTGCGGGCGGGAGCCAGGTGGTGCCGGTGAATGCGTCGCGGAGCACGGCGAGGGTGTTGACGGTGTGCTTTACGGCGGTGGCCAGCACGCCGCGGATCAGGTAGCCGTCCGGACTTCTTCCCAGCAGGGAGCAGAGGCTCCAGCTTCGCCCACTGCGCATTCGTCAAATCGTGCCTCCCCATGAAGTGGATCTTGACACATCAAGATCCACTTCTGAAACACGCCCTAGGTGCGGGCCAGCGTGGCGCGGCGCCGGAGCGCAGCACGGGCCCAGGCGCGTCGGGGGCGGACGGAGTGATGGACGAGCAAGCGGCGACCCACTGCCGTGCGGCCCGGAGGCTGTCGAGGGCCTTGGCGAAGTGGGGCACCACATGGCGGGCGAGCAGTTCGAAGCTCTGGTGGACGTGCTCACGGGACGCCCAGTCCTGGGTGTGGACGAGCAGGGTGCCAAAGCCGCCGGTCACGGACCGTATCTGCTCGATCCGCTCGATAGCGTCGGCCACCGATCCTATGATCATGAGGCCCTGTTCCGACGCCGCCGCAGCCTCCTGGCCTTCCGGAAGCGGCACCGGAATCTTGGGGACCTCCCGGTTGTACCGGAACCACCGACTCAGGCCGGACTGGACCTGCGCCAGGGCCTCCTCACGGGTCTCGGCGACGTGGACGGGGACGCTGATGCGCCACCTCGACCGGTCTGCCGCTCTCCCGTACCGGCTCGCCTCCTCCTGCAGTGCCTGCCACATCATGGCCGGGCTCGGCCCCTGCCTGCCCAGGCGGCCGATCGCGGTGAGCAGGCCCAGCCCGTGACGGCCGGCCAGGCGGGCGCCAAGGTCCGATCCGACACCGGCGACGACCATGTCCAGCGGCTTGCTGCATGGGCGGACCTGGAGCGCCGCGTCGTGGAGTTCGAACCAGTCCGTGCTCTGGGTGATGCGCTCGTCAGTGGTCAGCAGCCGCACCAGGACATCGAGCGACTCGGACATACGACGGCGCTGGTGGGCCGGGTCGATGCCGAGCATCCGGGCGTCGAGGGGAGAGGTTCCCGCCCCCATGCCGAGCATGGCGCGGCCGCTGCTCTGGTGGTCGAGCTGGACGATGCGCTCGGCCACGGTCAGCGGGTGGTGGAAGGGCAGGCTGACGACTCCGGTGCCCAGCCTGATGCGGCGGGTCCGCTCGGCCGCGGCTGCGAGGAACAGTTCGGGCGAGCTGACCGGGGACAGTCCGCCGGAGTGGTGCTCGCCGACCCACACCTCGTCGAAGCCTAGGGCGTCAAGCCGTTCGACGAGTTCGAGGTCGAACCGGAGGGACGTGGTCGGGTTCTCGGCGAGGCTGCGGAACGGCGGCACGAACGCGCCAAATGTCAGTGTCACGGGGGGTCCCTAAGGCCTCATCGGATCTGGGAAAGCACGGTCTTGAGTTCTGCGGCGAGCACGTCGAGGTGCGGGCGCCGCATCATGGTGTAGTGGTCTCCCGGTACGTCGATCACGGCCGCGTCCCCCGCGAACAGCCGGGTCCAGGCATGGATGGTCTCGTCAGGCACAGCCCCGTCGCGGCCGCGGAAGAAGCGCACCCGGCCCGGATAGGCCTGCGGCGCGTGCTCCCGCAGCGCACCGGCGTTGCGGGTGAACCGGGAGATGATTCGCCCCAGCGTGGCCACGTCGATACTGGGCGGCAGCACGGAGGCGCGGCACAGCTCGCTGTGCAGGATCTCCAGGGCCGTCCGGTCCTCGGTGGGCCGGAACAGCTCCGGACCCGGTGCCCACTCGACGCCCACGAGACCTGCCAGGTCACGGGCGAACCAGGCGAGCGCCGTCGGCTCGTCGATCGGGAGGTCGGCGGGTCCGGGCGGTTCGACCAGGTCGATCACCGCCACGATCTCCACCTCCTCCCCCGCCTTGGCGAGCTGCTGGGCGATCTCCAGTGCCAGGACTCCGCCCATCGACCAGCCGCCAAGCCGGTAGGGTCCGTGCGGCGCGGCGGTCCTGATCGCGTCCGTGTAGTGCTCCGCCATCTCCGGGACGGTCGCCGGCAGCGGGTCCACGTCGGGCACCTGGAGGGCGTAGAACGGTTGCTGGTCACCGAGGAGCCGGGCGAGTTCGGCGTAGCAGAGGACGTCGCCCCCGACGGGATGCGCGAAGAACAGGGGCGGCAACTCCCCGCCGACCTGGACCGGCACCAGCGCATCGCGCCGGGTCGCGGTGCCGGCGTCGCGGAGCGCCTCGGCCAGCAGTTCGATGGTGGGCCGGCTGAAGAGGGTGGAGACCGGGAGCGAGCGGCCCGTGAGGGCCTGGATCCGCGCCATCATGCGCACGGCCAGCAACGAGTCGCCGCCCAGGTCGAAGAAGCTGGTGTTGGTGCCGAAGGGGGGCTCCTCGAAGAACTGCGCCCAGATGCCGACCAGTTCCTCCTCAAGCCGGTCCCGGGGCTGGGTGAGCACCGTCGCCGCACCGCTGTCGACGGTGCCGCGCGCCGGCAGCGCCGCCCGGTCGACCTTGCCGTTCGCACTCAGCGGCAGCGTGTCGAGGGCCACGATCTGCTGAGGCACCAGGTAGCCGGGCAACTGGCGGCGCAGCGCCTGCATGGGGTCCTCGTGCCCGTCGTCGAGCACGGCGTAGGCCACCAGGCGCTGGCTGCTGTGCCGGTCACCCGCGACGACCGCCACCGCCTCGCGTACACCGCGGCACCGCAGCAGGGCCGCTTCGACCTCGCACAGTTCGATCCGGTGGCCCTGGATCTTCACCTGCAGGTCGGCGCGCCCGAGGAACTCGATGTTCCCATCGGGCAGGTAGCGGCCCAGGTCGCCGGTCGCGTAGAGGCGCTCCCCGGTCACGGGGTGGCGAATGAAGCTCGCCCGGGTCTTGGCCGCGTCGTTGAGGTAGCCGCGTGCGAGGCCACTGCCGGCGATGTAGAGGTTGCCCTCCACCCACGTCGGGCAGGGCTGCATCGCTTCGTTGAGGATATGAAATCGCTGGTTCCGCATGGGCTTGCCGTAGGGAATGCTGGCCCAGCGCGGATCGACCTCGCCGATCGGATACCAGATCGACCAGATCGCGGCCTCGGTGGCGCCTCCCAGGCTCCATACCTCCGCACCGGGTGCGGCCTGGCGGATGCGCTCGGGCAGTGTGACCGGGATCCAGTCGCCGCTGAGCATGACGACGCGGAACGGGAAGCCGGACTGCGGAACCACATGCTCGACGAACATCTCCATGAGCTTCGGCACGCTGTTCCACAGGGTCACGCGGTGCTCGACGGCCAGCGCCGCCCACCGTGAGGGCTCCCGGTGCGCCGCCGGCTCGGGAAGGACGAGTGCGCCACCGGCGGAGAGCGTCCCGAACACGTCGTACACGGAGAGGTCGAAGTTCAGTGCGGACAACCCCAGGATCCGGTCGTCCGGACCCACCGCGAAGCGCTCGTTGACGTCCCGCACGGTGTTCAGGGCGCTGCGGTGCTCGATCATGACGCCCTTGGGTACACCCGTCGACCCCGACGTGTAGATGACGTAGGCCAGCTCGTCGGGTGCCGTCTCGACGATGAGCGGCTCCTCACCGTACTGCTGCGCGGCGGAGCCGTCGACGGCGAAGACCTTTGTGCCGTCCGGCCAGTCGACCGCGGTCTCGCAGCGCGACTGGGTCAGGGCCACGGAGATCCCGGCGCTGCTCGTCAACTGCCGCAGGCGTTCGGTCGGCACGGACGCGTCGATGGGGACGTACGCGGCGCCCGTCTTGAGGACCGCCAGGCACGCGACGACCTGCTCCCACCCCTTCTCCGCCACCACGCCCACGAACGAGCCGGAGCCCGCACCGTGGTCCTGCAGCAGCCGACCGAAGCCGTTGGAGAGCCGGTCCAGCTGGCCGTAGGTGAGGGTGCGGTCGGGGGCGATGACCGCGGGTCGGTCCGGATGCTCCTGGGCGTGCCGGAGGAAGTCCTCGTGCAGCAGGCCTTGAGGGGCCGGGCCCGCTGTCGCGTTGGCGGCGTCCCGCGCCTCCAGGTCCGCCGCCTGCACAAGTAGTGGCGCCGGACGGTGCCAGGCGTTCTCGTCGGCGCACAGGCCGTGCAGCTCGTCGGCGTACGCCTTGAACATCGCATCGAGCATTCCCTCGGGGAACAGTTCGTCGACGCAGTCCCAGTTGAATGCCAGGGTGCCGTCCTCCTCTATCAGCTGGTGGTCCAGCCACACCTGCGGGGTGCGCAGCGCGCTCGACACCACCTCCCCCGAGTCGGCCATGGACATCAGCTGGCGCATGGCGCCGCTCGCAACCGCTTCGTTCTTCTGCCCGGCGAAGTTGACCGTGCTCGCGAAGACCACCGGCATGATGGCCCGCTCGGCGTGGGGGCGGCCCCGGTTGATCTCGCGGAGCACCTGCACCCCGGTGACGTCGAGGTGGTCGAGGTCGGACCAGAGCTGCTTCTGGATGCGCTCGGCCCGGACGGCGAAGCGGTCCGTCGGGGTGCTGTCGATCTCCAGCAGCACGGTGGTGGTAAAGCTGCCCACCACCGACGTGATGTCGGGGTGCACCGGCGGCCGGTTGTAAGCGACGACGGTGAGGGTGAACCTGCAGGTCCCCGTCCACGCCGCGATGACCTCCGCGTAGACGGCGCACAGGGCGGCCGAGGGACTCACTCCGACGGCTGCCGCATACTCCTGGAAGCGCCCCCATTCGTCGACGTCCAGGCGCCCCGCACGCCGTGTGAAGTCGGGCTTGCACACCGTGGCCGGGTCCTTGGCCAGAGGGAGCGGCGGTGCGGGTGGGAGCGTGGCCGCCCGCGCCCGCCAGTACTCCAGGGCGCGGAGCGTCTCCGGGCTGCCCTCCTGCCCGCGGATCGCGGTCAGGCAGTCGCGATAGGTGACGTTCAGCGAGGCCAGGCGCTCGGTCGCGCCGTGGTAGTAGGCCGCCCAGTCGTGGAACCAGACCGCGGTGCTCCATCCGTCCGCGATCAGCAGTTCGAAGCCGATGTGCAGCCGGACACGACCGGGGCGTAGCTTCGTCAGCCGGATGTCGAACAGCGGCCATGCCGTCACGTCCAGCATCTGCGTTCGCATCTCACGGCTGATCTCGTCCAGCCGGGCTGCGCGTTCGGACTCGTCGCACTGTTCGAGGTCGACCGTGTGGAATTCGTAGCGCGGCACATCGCGAAGCACCCGCTGCCGGCCGTCGGGGGTGATCAGCGCCCGCAGCATGTCGTGGCGTCGGACGGTCGCTTGGAAGGCGTCGTTGAGCGCGTCGAGGTCGACGCCTTGGAGGTCGACCTCCACGCTGAAGTACGCGGAGATGCGGCCCAGCAGCAGCGCGTCCGTGCGTCCCACGACGTAGGCTTGCTGCAGGTCGGTCAGATCGAACGGCTCGTAGCGGCCGTCCCGGTCGGCGGTGAACTCCGCCTTCCAGGGGTCGGCGCCCGAAGCAGCCGAACTCTCGACGGCCGTGCCGAGCATGGGGAGGATCCGCTCGCCGAGTTCGGCGATGCTGGACGCCTCCTGGAACGCCACCAGCGGCAGGGTGATGCCGAGTTCGGCCGCCAGCATCGCCCGCACCTGGACGGTGAGGAGCGAATCGAGACCGAGGCGCGGCAACTCCTCGTGGACGTCGAGCTCGCCGGGGTCGGCACCGAGCCCGTGCGCGACCAGACGCGTGATCACCTCCTGCAGTCTGACCCGCCGTTCGGCCGGGCCGGCGCCGTTGACCAGGTCGAGTCCGCGCCGCCCCGCTGGGGCGGGAGCTGGGGCCGACGTCTCTTCGGCCAGGTGGACGACGGCGCGGTTGCCGTCCGGTTCGGGAGTGATCCAATACCGCCGACGCTGGAACGGGTAGGTCGGCAGCTGCACCAGGCTCCTGCCGCGGTCGCCGAAGAGCGGCTGCCATCGGACCGGGACACCACGGACGTGCGCCTCGGCGAGCGAGGTGGTCATCCGGTCGGGACCGCCGTCACCGCGGCGCAGCGAGCCGACGAGGGCAGTGGGTCCGTCGCAGCCGTCGGCGGCCTCCAGAGTCTCCTGAATGCTCGCAAGCAGGATCGGATGCGGGCTGATCTCGATGAACACCCTGCAGCCGTTCTCGGCGAGCCGCCCCACCGCGCTCTCAAACCGCACCGGCTGCCGCAGGTTGGCGTACCAGTACCCGGCGTCCATCCGGGTGGTGTCGGCCCAGTCCGCTTCTACGGTGGAAACCATGGGGACCTCCGCCGCCCGCGGCGCGAGCGGTGCCAGCGCATCCACCATTCCGTCACGGACCGCCTCGATGCGCTCGGAGTGCGCCGCATAGTGGATCTTGACTCGGCGTAGCTCCACACCGTCCGCCGCGTAGTCGGCCACCACCTCGTCGATGTCCGGCCGCTCACCGGTGAGCACCACGGACCGCGGGCTGTTGACCGCCGCGACGGAGACCCGGTGGCCTCGGGCCGCGACGCGCTCCTCGACCTCGGCCACCGGCCGCGGCACCACTGCCATGGCACCGGACAGGCCCATGACCGCGCTGCTGCGGGCCACCACCACCCGCGCGGCGTCCTCCAGCGACAGTGCTCCGGCGACGCAGGCGGCGGCGACCTCCCCGAGGCTGTGCCCGACCACCGCGTCCGGCTCGACACCGTGGGAGCGCCATACTTCGGCGAGGGAGACCATGACGGCCCACAGAACCGGCTGTACGACGTCCTCGCGCTGCCACTCCGGCGCGTCCGGGGCAGCCCGCACAACGTCGGTCAGGGTCCAGTCGACGCATGCCGCCAGGGCGTGTCCGCACTCGGCGATGCGCCGGGCGAACACGGGGGACGCGTCCAGCAGCCCGGTCGCCATTCCGGCCCACTGCGATCCGTGCCCGGGGAAGACGAAGACCGTCTTCCCGTCGATGTTCGCGGTGCCCCGCACCATGCCGTCGGCGAACCCGCCGTCGGCCAGTGCGCGCAGCCCCGCGGCGATCTCCGCCTGGTCCCGGCCGACGACGACCGCGCGCTCCTTGAAGTCCGAACGCCTGGTCAGCGACCAGGCGGCATCGGTGATGTCGATGCCGGGAGCTGACGCGGCATGCGACGCCAGCCGGTCAGCGTGGCCCCGCAGCGCCGCCTCGGTCCTGGCGCTGACCAGCCAGGGAACAGCCTTCGGGGCCATCTCGTCGACCGCTGCGGAGCAGCCCTCCTCGAACGGGGCGTCCTCCACGATCAGATGCGCGTTGGTGCCGCTGATGCCGAACGACGAGATGCCCGCGCGGCGCAGCCGCCCGGTCTCCGGCCACGCGTGGGCTTGGGTGAGCAGGCGCACGCCGCCCGACCCCCAGTCCACCCGTGATGAAGGTGTGTCCACATTCAGGGTCCTGGGCAGCAGGCCGTTGCGCATCGCAAGCACCAGTTTGATCAGGCCGGCCATCCCGGCCGCAGCCTGGGTGTGGCCGATGTTCGACTTGACCGAGCCGAACCACAACGGCCGGTCCGCGGGGCGTCCCTTGCCGTAGGTCGCCAGCACCGCCTCCGCCTCGATCGGGTCGCCCAGCGCAGTCCCGGTGCCGTGCGCCTCGACCACGTCCACGTCGTCCCCGGAGAGCCCGGCGTTGGCCAGCGCCTGCCGGATCACCCGCTGCTGGGCCATGCCGTTGGGGGCGCTGAGCCCGTTGGACGCACCGTCCTGGTTGACCGCCGAACCGCGCACGACGGCGAGAACGGGATGTCCGTCGCGGCGCGCGGCCGAGAGGCGTTCGAGCACCACCATCCCGATGCCCTCGGCGCAGCCGATCCCGTCCGCGTCGTCGGAGAACGCCTTGCAGCGCCCGTCCACGGCCAGCGCTCCGTACTTGGCGAAGTCGGTGATGAGATTCGGCGTCGTCATGATCGTCACGCCGCCGACGAGGGCCCGGTCGCATTCGCCCTGCCGCATTGCCTGCGCTGCGAGGTGCAGGGCCGTCAGCGACGAGGAGCACGCGGTGTCGATGGTGAAGGCCGGGCCTTCGAGTCCGAGGGTGTAGGAGAGCCTGCCGGACAGCACGCTGGTGGCGGTTCCGGTCAGCGCGTGGCCGTCGATGTCCTGGTCGATCGCCAGCTTCGCGAGCTGGTGGTAGTCCTGGCCGCCGGCTCCGATGAAGACGCCGGTGCGGCTTCCCGTCAGGGTCAGGGGGTCGATCCCGGTGTGTTCCAGCGCCTCCCAGGCCACTTCGAGGACGAGGCGCTGCTGAGGGTCCATCGTCAGCGCCTCACGCGGGGCGATCGCGAAGAATCCGGCATCGAATCCAGCGACGTCGGCGAGGAATCCGCCGCCGCGGGTGACGTGGGTCAGCCGGTCGAGGTCCCAACCGCGGTCCTGTGGAAAGCTCGGCTCGGTGCTGCGCTCGGCGACGAGCAGGTCCCAGAGCTGCTCGGGTGAGTCCGCCCCGCCCGGGAAGCGGCACGCCATTCCGGCGATGACGATGGGATCCTCGTCGCCAGTGGTGCCAGTGGATGCCGCTGGCGGGGTTTCGGCACCGGCGAGCCGGTCGAGCAGGTTCTCGACCAGCAGGGTCGGGGTGGGGTGGTTGAAGACGAGGGTGGCCGGCAGTGCGAGCCCGCTCGCGGCGCGCAGGCGGTCGCGGAGGTCCACGGCGCTCACCGAGTCGAAGCCCATGTCGCGGAACGCCATGTCGTTGTCGATCGCGTCTGAATGGGCGTGACCGAGGATTCTGGCGGCTTCGGTACGGAGGATGCCGAGCAGCGTCCACCGTAGGTCCGCGGCAGACAGCTCTGCGAAGCGTTCGGGCCATGGCGATTCCGCCGCGTGTCTCTCGTCCACCTCGGTAAGTGCGGCACGGAACTCAGGTATGTCCGAGAAGAGCAGGCTGGGACGGCCCGTTGTGAAGCTGGGTGCGAACCGCGTCCAGTCGATGGCGGCCACGGTCGCTGCGGTGTCGCCGTCCTCGAGGATCCGCTGCAGGGTCGCGACCGCCATCTTCGGGTGCATCGGGAGCATGCCGTGGCGTTTCAGCTGTTCCCTGGTGGCAGAGTCGTCCGCCATTCCGGTGCCGCCCCACGCGCCCCAGGACACCGCGGTGGCGGCGAGTCCCTGGGCCCGCCGATAGTGGGCGAGGGATTCCAGGAAGGCGTTGGCTGCGGCGTACCCCGCCTGCCCTCCGGTCCCCCACGAACTCGCGCCGGAGGCGAATAGCACGAACGCGTCGAGCGCCAGATGACCGGTCAGATCGTGCAGGTGCCATGCCGAGATCGCCTTCGCGGCGAGGTGAGAGCGCATCTGATTGGGCGTCAGCGATTCGATCGGGCCGTCTTCGGTGAGCAGTCCGGCGGCGTGGAAGACGGCCGTCAGCGGCCGGTCGGCAGGGATCCCGGCCAGCACAGCGGCCAGAGCCTCCCGGTCGCCGACGTCGCAGGCGGCCAGGGTGATCTCGGCGCCGTCCTGGCGCAGGCGCGCTGCCAGTTCCGCCGCTCCCGGCGCGTCGTGGCCCCGTCTGCTGGCCAGCACGACGTGCTCCGCGCCGCGCGAAACGACCCAGCGCCCAAGGTGCGCACCGATGCCGCCGGTACCGCCGGTGATCAGGACGGTGCCGCGGGCTCGCCACGGCTGCGGGGCGGCGCCACGGGACGGCGCGTGCACCAGCCGGCGCCCGAAGGCGCCCGAAGCCCGGACGGCCACCTGGTCCTCGGGGCCTGCCAGGACGGCCGCCAGCGACGCGGCTACGGATTCGTCCACCGTGCCCGGGAGGTCGACCAGTCCGCCCCAGCGTTCCGGGTACTCCAGCGCCGCCACCCTGCCGAAGCCCACGCAGGCGGCCTGCTCCGGACGGACGGCCGCGTCCTCGGGGCCGGTCGAGACCGCGCCGCTGGTGAGGCACCACAAGGGGGCCGCTGTGCCGGATTCCCCCCACGCCTGGACGAGTGCGACGGTCGGTGCGAGCGCGGCCTGGATGTCGCCCGCCGCGATCGAGTCGTCGAGCGCCAGCAGCGAGACCACCCCGGCCAGGCCGCCGTCGCCTTCCGCGGCGTCCGCCAGACGGTTGGCCATGTCGGCCCGGTCGACCTGGTGGACGTCCCACCGGAGCACGTCAGCGCCCAGCGCTCCGAGAACGGCGGTCACGCGCGGATGCTCGGCACCGGCCGCTGGTACGACCGCGAGCCAGCGGCCGGGGCGCCCCGAAGGCGGTGAGGCGGTCAGCGGCGTCCAGGCTTCACGCAGCCGCCAGTTGTCGGCAGCCGAGTGCCCTTCGACCCGCCGCCGCCACGCCGTCAGAGCCGGAAGCGCCGCAGCGGCGTCGTCCGGGTCGAGCTGCAGCACCGAGGCAATCGCCTCTGCGTCGCCTGCCTCGACACTCGCCCAGAGTCCGTCGGACGCCGTCTCGTCGCCCGCGGCGCCCCGGCGCGGCGCCTCCATCCAGTAGCGGCGATGCTGAAAGGCGTAGGTGGGCAGTTCGACGCGCGCCGCTCCGGTGCCCTCGAACAGCCGCTCCCACCGGACTCCGACACCGCGGACGTACGCCTCTGCCAACGAGGTGATCATCCGCTCCAGGCCACCCTGGTCGCGGCGCAGCGAGCCGATCACGACGCTGGACTCAGCCGCCCGGCCTGAGTGGTCCTCGAGGGTCTCCGTGACTCCGGCCGTCAGCACCGGGTGCGGGCTCATTTCGATGAACACCTGGTACCCGGCGTCTGCCAGGACCCGTACGGCAGGCGAGAACAGCACCGGCTGACGCAGGTTGGTGTACCAGTACTCGGCGTCGGTCCGCGTCTGTCCTACCTCGATCCACCGGCAGTCAACCGGGGACAGCAGGGGGATCTGCGCGGCCTGCGGAGTGATTCCGGCGAGTGAGCCCAGTAGCTCCTCTCGGATCCGCTCGACGTGCCGGGAGTGCGAGGCGTAGTCGACGTCGACCCGGCGCGCCGTGGTCTGCTCGCCGGCGTAGGCGGCGACGAGGTCGTCCAGCGCCTGCGCCTCCCCGGACACCACGACCGATCGCGGCCCGTTCACCGCGGCCAGCGACAGGCGGTCGCCGCATGCGGCGATCCGCGCCCGCACCTCGGATTCCGGGGCCGGCACGACCACCATGCCGCCGGTGCCCGACAGGGGCATGAGCGCTCGGCTGCGCGCGACCACCACCTGCGCCGCGTCCGCCACCGACAGCGCCCCGGCCACACACGCGGCGGCCAGCTCGCCCTGGCTGTGCCCGATGACGGCATCCGGCTGCACGCCGTGGGCACGCCACACCTCGGCGAGCGCAACCATGACAGCCCACAGCAGTGGCTGGACCACGTCCGTCCGCTTCCACAGCGGCGACTCCGCGCCCTCCCGGAGCACATCGACCGGCGACCAGTCCACCCACGGCGCCAATGCGTCGGCGCAGATGTGGAATCGGTCGCGGAAGACCGGTAAGGAGTCCAGCAGGTGCACCGCCATCCCGGGCCACTGCGCGCCCTGGCCGGGGAAGATGAAGACGGTCTTGCCATCGACGTTCGCCGTGCCCCGCACCACCTGGGTCGGCAGGCGACCGGCGGACAGTCCGCGCAGGCCCTCCAGCAGCTGCTCGCGGTTGCCGCCGACCACGACCGCCCGCTCCTTCAACGCAGTGCGCGTGGTGGCCGACGAGGCGCCGATGTCAGCGATACCGAGACGGCCGTCGGCCTCGACGAAGGACCTCAGGCGCTTGGCCTGCTCGCGCAGCGCCCGGGGGCTCTTGGCACTCAGCAGCCACGGCACCGCGGCCGGCGGCGCAACCGGGTCGGGGGCCCCCTCCTCCGTCGGCGGGGCTTCGAGGATGACGTGGGCGTTCGTGCCGCTGATGCCGAAGGCCGAGACGGCCGCACGGCGCGGTCCTCCCGTCTCGGGCCAGGGCCGGGAGCTGCTCAGCAGTCGTACGGCACCCCCGTCCCAGTCGATCTTCGAGGACGGCTTGTCGCTGTGCAGGGACTTGGGCATGAAGCCGAGGCGGAGTCCCAGCACCGTCTTGATGACGCCGGCCACTCCGGCCGCCGCAGCGCAGTGGCCGATGTTCGACTTCAGCGAGCCGAGCCACAGTGGCCTGTCGGCCGGCCGCCGCCGGCCGTAGGTTGCGAGCAGCGCATGGGCTTCGACGGGATCACCCAGGGCGGTCCCGGTCCCGTGCCCCTCGACAAGATCCACCTCGGAGCCGGAGAGCCCGGCGTTGGCCAGGGCCTGGAGGATGACACGCTGCTGAGCCGTCCCGTTGGGTGCGCTGAGTCCCGTGGAGGCGCCGTCCTGGTTGATGGCCGACCCGCGGATCACCGCGAGGATCCGGTGCCCGTTTCGGCGGGCGTCCGAGAGCCGTTCGAGCAGGACGAGGCCGACTCCCTCACCCCAGTTGGTGCCGTCGGCGGTGTCCGCGAAAGCCTTGCATCGCCCGTCGGCCGCCAACCCGCGCTGGCGGCCGAAGTCGACGAACAGGCCGGGGCCGGACATCACCGCCGCACCGCCGGCCAGCGCCAGGTCGCATTCTCCCGAGCGCAGCGACTGGCTTGCCGAGTGCAGCGCCACCAGCGACGAGGAGCACGCGGTGTCTATGGTGACGGCCGGCCCCTCAAGGCCGTACACGTATGCGATGCGGCCCGACGCCACACTGGTCAGGGTGCCCGTCAGCAGGTGCCCCTCGACCTCCTTGGACGCCTCGTCAAGCCTGGGGCCGTAGTCGTTGTCCACCAGACCGACGAAGACTCCGGTCCGGCTGCCCCGCAGCGTCTGCGGGTCGATCATGGCCTGCTCGAAGGTCTCCCAAGCGGTTTCGAGCAGCAGGCGCTGCTGCGGGTCCGTCGCCATCGCCGCCCGCGGCGACATGTTGAAGAACTCCGCGTCGAACTCCGCCACACCGTCAAGGAAACCGCCGCATTTCACGAAAGAGCCCGGTCGCCCGCCGTCGGCGTCGAGCTCCCAGCCCCGGTCGTCGGGGAACGGGCCGATCGCATCGCGCTCCTCGGACACCAACCGCCACAGGTCCGCCGGTGAGGTCACACCACCCGGCAGCCGGCACCCCATACCCACAATCGCAATCGGTTCGGACTGCTTTTCCTGTAATTCCTGCATTCTCTTGCGGGTTACGGCCAACTCGGCGGTCACCCGCGTGAGAAGACGACGAATCTGGTCCTCGGACACGGTCGTTTCTCCAGTCCTCTTTCGATGCCGCGCGGTCAGGAGATTCCGAGCTCGTTGCCTATGTAGTCGATCAGTTCCTGGTCAGAGACAGCGGAGAGTTTGCCGGCGATGGCGGACGCCTCCCTCCCTACGGACCGCGGATCCCACTCGGCCAGAAGATCCTCCAGTCGCGCGGTGATCAACAGCCGGTCCCGGTCGCTCGCCGAGGCGGTCGACATCATCGAGGCCAGCTTGTCGATCTCAGCCAGCAACCCGGAGGAATCCACCGCGCCGTCGTGCGCCAGCAGCCGGGTGCGCAGGTGCTCGGCCAACTCGGTCGGCGAAGGGTGATCGAAGGCGATGGTGATCGGCAGCCCGAGCCCGCTGGCACTGCTGAGCCGGTTGCGGAAGTCCACGGCGGCGACAGAGGTGAGGCCCTGCTCCCGGAGCCCCCGCTCGGCATCCACCGACTCCGGGGAGAAGTGGCCCTGCACCGCCGCCGCATGTGTGCGGACGAGTTGCAGCATCGCCCGCCGCTGATCGGATTCGGACATGGCGGCCAACTGCCGTGCCAGATCAGACTCGACGACGCTCTCCGAGGTGTCGTCGACGGATCCATCGAGAGCGGTGCCCCTGCGGTCCGGCGCCCGGTCGGCGCCGTCGCGTCCAGCCGCCTGCGACGTCCCGGGTTCCAGCCAGAAGCGCTGGTGCTGGAAGGCGTATGTAGGCAGATCGACCTGCCCGGCGCCGGTGCCTTCGAAGATCCTGGCCCAGTCCACGTCCACACCACACACGTACGCCTCCGAGAGGGACGCCAGCATGCGCCGGAGGCCTCCTTCGCCGCGCCGGAGCGAACCCACGACCACGGGCCCGCCGGGTCCGCCGCCCGGAGCGGCCAGCGTCTCCTCGACCGCCATCCCGAGTACCGGATGCGGGCTCGCCTCCACGAAG
Source organism: Streptomyces sp. NPDC006476 (assembly GCF_040612015.1). Classification (NCBI taxonomy): domain Bacteria; kingdom Bacillati; phylum Actinomycetota; class Actinomycetes; order Kitasatosporales; family Streptomycetaceae; genus Streptomyces; species Streptomyces sp. NPDC006476. Next base: position 22,648 of record NZ_JBEXPK010000081.1, read on the forward strand.
ACGTCGCAGCCCGCCCGGTGCATGGCCCGCACCACAGGCTCGAACCGGACGGTCTCCCGCAGGTTGCGGAACCAGTAGCCCGCGTCCAGTTCGGCGGTGTCGAGCCGCTCCGCGGTCACCGTCGAGTAGAAGGCGATGTCGCAGGCGCGCGGCGTGATCCCGACCAGCGCCTCAGCCAGCTCCTCGCGGAGCGCCTCCACCTGTGCGGAGTGGGAGGCGTAGTCGACCGGGATGCGCCGCGCGCGCACGTCCTGGAGCTGCACCAGCAGCTCGTCAAGGGCGGCCACGTCACCGGAGACGACGGTGCTCCCCGGACCGTTGACCGCCGCGATCTCCAATCGGCCGCCCCAGGGGGCCAGCCGCGCCCGCACCTCGTCCGCGGGGGACAGCACGGAGACCATCCCGCCGGTGCCCGCCAACCTGCCCAGGCACCGGCTCCGCAGGATCACCACCCGCGCCGCGTCGGCCAGCGACAGGGCGCCCGCGACATAAGCGGCCGCGATCTCACCCTGCGAATGGCCCACGACCGCATCGGGCTCCACCCCCACAGAGCGCCATACCGCGGCCAGGCCGGTCATCACCGCGAACAGCAGCGGCTGGACGACGTCGACCCGGTCCAGCTGCGGTGCCCCCGCGACGCCCCGCAGCACATCGATCGGGGACCAGTCGAGCTCCGCCGCGAAGGCCTCCTCGCAGGCCCGCAGGTGATCGGCGAAGACGGGCAAGGTGTCCAGCAGTTCGACGGCCATGCCCGCCCACTGCCCACCCTGCCCCGGGAAGACGAACGCCGTGCGCCTGACCGGTGCCGTCGAGCCCTCAACGACCCCGGGCGCGACCTGGCCCTCGGCCGCATCGCGCAGGCCGGACAGGAGTTCGTCGCGGTCGGAGGCCAGCACGACGGCACGGTGGTCGCACGGGGAGCGGGTGGTCGCCAGGGAGAAGCCCGTATCCGCGATCCCTCCGCGCTGTCCCTCTGCATATCCGAGCAGCCGCCGGGCCTGGGCCCGAAGCCCGGCCGGGCCGCGACCGGAGACCACGAACGGCACGACAGGCAGCTCTCTTCCGCCGAGCCCGGTGGTCTGCCCGGCCGGTGAGGCCTGTTCAAGGACGACGTGCGCGTTGGTGCCGCTGATCCCGAACGAGGATACTGCCGCCCGGCGCGGACGCCCGGTGTCCGGCCAGTCGCGGGTTTCGGTCAGCAGTGCCACCGCCCCCGCCGTCCAGTCCACGTGCGGAGTCGGCCGGTCGACATGCAGGGTGCGGGGCAGACGTCCGTGCCGAAGCGCCATCACCATCTTGATAACCCCGCCGAGCCCGGCCGCGGCCTGTGTGTGCCCAATGTTGGATTTCAACGATCCCAGCAGCAGCGGGCGACCGTGTGACCGCCCCCGGCCGTAGGTGGCCAGCAGGGCCTGCGCCTCGATGGGGTCCCCCAGGGGGGTGCCCGTTCCGTGCGCCTCCACGGCGTCGACGTCGGCCGCGGACAGCCTCCCGTCGTCGAGCGCGCGGGTGATGACCCGCCGCTGCGCGGAGCCTTTCGGCGCGGTCAGCCCGTTCGACGCACCGTCCTGGTTGACCGCGGAGCCCCGGACGACGGCCAGGACCGGGTGGCCGAGGCGGCGTGCGTCCGACAGCCGCTCCAGGACCACCACGGCCACGCCTTCGCTCCACGTCGTCCCGTCCGCAGCGGCGGAGAAGGCCTTGCAGGTGCCATCCGGCGCCAACCCGCCCTGCCGGGAGAACTCCTGGAACATTCCCGGTGTCGACATGACCGTGGCACCGCCCGCCAGAGCCAGGTCGCAGTCGCCCTGGCGCAGTCCCCGCACCGCGAGATGCAGCGCCACCAGGGAGGACGAGCAGGCCGTGTCGACCGTGATCGCAGGGCCCTCCAACCCGAGCAGATAGGCGATGCGCCCGGAGGTGACGCTCCCCGCTGCCCCGGTCAGCCGGTATCCCGCGACATCGGCCTCGGCTTCGTGCAGCCTGGGCCCGTAGTCGCCCCCCATCGCCCCGATGAACACCGCGGTCGGGCTGCCGCGCAACGACTGAGGAGCGATACGGGCCCGCTCCAGGGCCTCCCACGAGACCTCCAGCAGCAGGCGCTGCTGGGGGTCCATCGCCAGGGCCTCGCGCGGCGATATGTCGAAGAACGCGGCATCGAAGCCGGCCGCATCCGGCAGGAAACCACCCCGGAGGGCCCGGTCCCAGCCCCGCTCGGGCGGGGGCGTGCCGATCGCGTCCACTCCGTCGCTGACAAGCTGCCAGAGATCCTCGGGGGAGGCCACGCCGCCGGGGTAACGGCAGCTCATGCCTACGATCACCACGGGGTCGCCGACAGGCAGCACCGGGCGCTCAACGCGCGCGACCCGCTCGGCCTCCCCCGGCTCCGGCCGGGTGATCACCCGGGCCAGCAGTTCCGGAGTCGGGTGGTCGAAGACCATGTTGGGCGGCAGCACCAGGTCCATGGCCGTGCCGAGCCTCCGGCACAGCTCGACCGCTGCCACCGAACCGACACCCTGGTCCTTGAACGTGCGCACCGGATCGACCGCTGCGGCCTCGGTGTGCCCCAGCACGATCGCCGTGTGCACCCGGATCTCGTCCAGCACGGAGCCCGCACGGGGCGACACCGGGACCGCTGGGCGGGTCTCCCCCGGCGCACCGGCCCGCCGGGGGAGGCTGGTCGACGCACCGACCTGCCGGGCCGCCAGGGCCCCGTCGAGCCAGTGGCGGCGCCGCTGGAAGGCATACGTCGGCAGTTCCACCCGGTTGCCGACACAGCCGACCGCGGTCAGCACCGCGCGCCAGTCGACCGGTCCTCCGGTGGTGAAGGCTTCGGCGGCTGCGGCCGTCATCCGGGCCGGGCCGCCGTCGTGGCGCTGCAGCGACCCGACAACAACCGCGTCCGCAGCCCCCTCCTCGGCGAAGGTTTCCTGCAACCCGGCCACCAGCCCTGGATGCGGGCTGGGCTCGACGAACAGCCGGAATCCTTCGGCCAGCAGATCCCGGCAGACGCCATGGAACCGGACGGTACTGCGCAGGTTCCGGTACCAGTACTCGGCGTCCAGGCTCTCGCCGCTGATCCGCTTCCCGTCGACCGTCGAGTGGAAGGGGAGCCGCGCCGGACGGGGACTGATGCCGGAGAGCTCTGCCAGCAACTGCTCGCGAACCGCTTCAACCTGCGCGCCGTGAGAGGCGTAGTCCACCGGGATGCGCCGGACCCGGACACCCTGCGCCGCCCAGTCCGCGCCAAGGCCCTCCAGAGCGGCGGCGTCCCCGGATAGGACGACCTGCCGGGGGCCGTTGACGGCCGCCACCGAGACCGCGTGGGAGGCCACATGCGCGGAGAGCCGGGACGCGACCTCGTCCGGCGCGAGCGCAACCGACCACATAGCGCCGCCCGCGGGGAGGTTTCGCAGGGCAGCGGATCGTCGCGCCACGACCAGCGCGGCGTCCTCTAAGGACAGCGCCCCGGCGACGCAGGCGGCGGCGATCTCACCCTGGGAGTGGCCCACCACGGCGTCAGGACGCACTCCCCAGGAACTCCAGAGCTCTGACAGGGACACCATCACGGCGAAGAGTGCGGGCTGCACGACGTCGACGCGGTCCAACCACTCGTCGGAGCCGTGCAGCACCTCCTGGAGGGACCAGTCGACGTGCGGGGCGAGCGCCTCCTCGCAGCGCCGCATCGAATCGCCGAAGACCTCTGAGGAAGCCCACAGCTCGCGTGCCATCCCCAGCCACTGCGACCCCTGGCCGGGGAAGACGAACGCCACGCGGCCAGGGCGCGCCACCCCTGTGGTCGTGCCGACGGCGGGTGCGCCGGCGGCGACGGCGTCGAGAGCGGCGAGCCGGTCTGCCCGGTTACGCCCGGTGATCACCGCGCGGTGCGCGAAGGCGGTGCGGCAGGTGGCCAATGACCAGGCCAGGTCGGCGTGGGACACGTCTGACTCCGCGACCGCCCGCAGGCGGGCCACCTGCTCACGCAGGGCGTCCGCGCTGTGGCCGGTCACGACCCAGGGCAACACCGCGTCCTCGCGAGGCGCCGGCCCGGGGGGCGCCGGCGCGGCGGCCGGCCCGGAACCGAGCACGACGTGGCAGTTTGTACCACCCATGCCGAACGAGCTGACGCCCATGTACGGGCGAGCCTCCGGACAGGGCATGAGGTCCTGCACCACCCGCAGTCCCAGCTCGTCCAGCGGGATGTCCGGGTTGGGTTCGGCGTAGTTGAGGCTCGGGGGCAGCTGGCCGTGTCCGAGAGCCAGCACCACCTTGAGCAGCCCCGCTATCCCCGCCGCGCCTTCCAGGTGTCCGATGTTCGTCTTCACCGAGCCGACGAGCAGCGGCGCCTCGCGGGAGCCGCGACCGAACGCGGCGCCGAGCGCAGCGGCCTCGATCGGGTCCCCGACCTTTGTGCCGGTGCCGTGCAGCTCCACGTACGCGACTTCGCGCGGGTCCACTCCGGCCGCCGCGTATGCGCGCCGCAGGACCTCCTCCTGGGAGGCTGCGCTGGGCGTGGTGAGCTCTTCGGTGGCGCCCGCAGTGTTGACGGCGCTGCCGTGGATGACCGCGTACACCGTGTTGCCGTCGGCGAGGGCCGCAGCCAAGGGCTTGAGTACGACCAGACCGGCGCCCTCACCTCGGACGAACCCGTTGGCTCGGGAGTCGAAGGTGTGGCAGCGTCCGTCCGGCGACAGGCCGCCGAACCGCGCCGCGCTGATGGTGCTCTCCGGTACCAGGTTGAGTTGCACGCCGCCCGCCAGCGCGAGGTCGCAGGCGCCGCTGCGGAGGCTCTCGCAAGCCAGGTGGACGGCGACCAGTGAGGCGGACTGCCCCGAGTCGATCGTGAAGCTGGGTCCGCGCAGGTCGAGGAAGTGGGCGATGCGGTTGGCGATGATCGCACGGTTCAAGCCGGGCATCGTGTGGCGGTCAATCACCTCGAGGCCGAGCCTCTGGGTGAGCAGAGCGTAGTCACCGGCGGTCGCGCCGACGAAAACGCCTGCCTGGCCACCGCAGAGTGTCCGAGGGACCGTCCCGGCATGTTCAAGCGCCTCCCAGCCGAGCTCCAGCATGAGTCGCTGCTGGGGGTCCATCGCGGCCGCGTCCCGCGGCGGGATGCCGAAGAATTCTGCGTCGAATTCTTCCACCGCCTCCAACTGTCCCTCCCGGCGGGTGCCTACCGCTCCGGGGCCAGCATGGTCGGGATCGTCGGCTCCCTGGACCGAGAAGCGCCGGGAGGGCCTTTCGGTGACAGCGTCGACTCCGTCACTAAGTAACTTCCAGAAAGCGGTGGGATCGGCCGCCCCCGGGACTCTGCAGGAGAATCCGATGACTGCGATCTCTCGACCGGGGCCCCTTGATGGTGCAGTCATGCCAGCTCCTAAGGGCTCTGTCCGGAGTACTGGAACGGACCGCTCCCGGCGCCTACATCCTGACCCAGGCGTGGGCCGATCCAGCCCACCCAGGACGCGCCGGACACACGGCGAGAGAACGCACGATCGCCCTCCTTCAGGCACATCCTGGACGATCATGGAAGGCCCGCGAAATCCTGCACGCCTTGGACTTCCCACCCTCCCGACACCGCAGTCTGGTCAGCGAACTCTGTCGCTGGGTCCGCCAAGGCGTCATCGAACGCAGCGGCCCCGGCGACTACACCCACACCCAACATGCCCAAAAATCGCCCGAGTTGACCAGCGCTGATTCCGCTTAACTGCGGGGCATTGGGCCATGGGCCACAGCGCTCACCACCTGCTGGCAACGGTTGAGCGCACTGCCGTCCGTCACCTGACGACCGCCCCCACAGCCCCAACGAGACAGGAAGGAGCAGCCCCGAACGACGTCCGGGTGCCGTGGAACCCCGGCGCAGCCGCAGCGACACGCGAAGGCCCCACCCGCGATCACGCGGGACAAACAGGGCGAACCATCAACCTCGTCAGGCAATCACGACCGCTGACGAATCGAGGTTACAGCTGCCGTGACAGACACAGCGCCGTCACCAGATAGACGACCACATGCGCAGGAAGCCCGCGAATCCGCAGCTCGTGGGCTCGGCCACCGCGAGCACCCCGCGTGAACAACCCTACCCCCGCGTCACTACACCTTCGCGACTCAGAATGACCACGAACCCGTCGTCACCTGGAGGCCGCTCGTCCAACCGGTCAATGATCACCTTACCGTCGTCCTTTTCCCCGTTGCAGTCCGCCTCAGGATTCGCGAAGAACTGGAGCTTATCTCCCGCGGAGGCCTTGATCTGTGTGTTGATCAAGTCCTTGGTACCAGGGGCTTGTGCGCTGCTGAGGTCGTGGATGTTCGCAAAATCCTGCGTGGTGGAGTTGACAGCAATGAGGCACTTAGCGTTCGGGAAAAGCTGGAAGAAGTCGCTCTTCAGCACATTCACAGGCCGTGCCGCACTGTCGGCGGCGTGGGCGCTGGACATGACTGTCGCGGCACCTGCGGTTGCTGCAGCAGCCGCCGCAACGGCCAATACCACTCGGCGGACTTTGGAGGAGGCATGCTTGGACAATTTCATCAGCCTTTCACGAGGATTCCGTCATCAGGTTCAGCAAAGGGCGAGAGCGTGGACTTGACCCACTCGCTTTTCGATACCCGACATGAACACCGCTGCCGTCGAAAGAGACGTTGGCATACCCACTTTCACTGTTCGGTGAAAGTAGTCAACGTGCCCTATCTCACTGCCGCTGAAATCTCCCGCAGAGTCTCTTGATTCGTTCGGGTCGGGAAGTAAACATCTTCGACGTCAGTACCCATCGTTGAGATCCGTGCAAGCACCGGAAATCCCTGGCATCATCCAAGACCTGCGGCCGCTGACGATAGAGGCAACTAACCCGGTTCAACCTCACAGGCCTCCGACCAGGGTGATTTCAAAGTCCGGTTGTTGCGGATCTGTGCTGGTCAGCAGAGTCCGAGGAGGGACAGGGGTCGGGTGAACGGCTCGTAGGACATCTCGCGGAGTCCTGCGGCGATGTTGTGGTGGCCGGCGCCACGGAGGCAGTTGATCGCGAAGCTGCGCAACGTGGCCATGTTCTCCGGGCCGTGCTCGGTGTGGACCTTGGAGGCGTCTTCGTGGAAGGCGGTGTCGCGGACGAAGTGGAGCCGGTTTTCGATGACCCATTGCGAACGAATGATCTTCGGGAGTCGCTGGGGGAAGGCTTCCCGGCTGGTCAGATCAGTGATGACGTAGACCGTCTCGCGGCTCGGCTACGCCTGCCTAGCGGGCGACGTTCTCGCGCCGCACCGTGGGGTAGGCCTGCTCGATCCGTTCCAGGTTGCGCCGCGAGGGCGTACGCCGCCCGTCGAGCCGTGCGCGCAGGGGTGCGGTCGGTGACGGTCAGCCCGGCCGCGCGGGCGGCGGCGCGGGTGTGGTCGGTGCGGTGAGGTAGCTCCCGTCCGATGCGCCGGCTCCTGTCCGGCGCTCGAGCGCGGGAGACCCCGCCGACGCGCAACGACAGCAGAGGGCGCCCCGATCCCCCGAGGCACGCCCGCTGTCCCACCCGCCCTTCCCTTTCTTCTTTTCCTGCCTGGGAGTGGCGTGGGGGTGTGCAGACACGGCAGCTGTAGTTCTTGATCACGGCTGGTCGTGACGGTGGTGTCGTTGCTGGTGGCAGGCGGCCGCGACGGCTTGGTGATGGCGCCGCCAGGCGGTCCAGTGCAGGACGTGCTCGCGGTCGCGGACGGGTGGCGGCAGCACGACGGCTCGCAGGAGCCAGACGAGCTCGGGGCAGCTCAGCGGGACGAGCGCGGGCTCGTCCTCGGCAGCGTCGTGGACGGCGGTGGCCGTGAGGGCAAGGACGACGGCGGCGATCAGGGAGAACAGTGACCAGCACATCCAGGAGTTCCAGCAGGTCACCTGGCCCTGGTCGAGTCCGGTGAATCCCTTGGCGAGTTGGAAGGTCTCCTCGATCCGCCACCTGCGACACATCACTTCCACCCGCGTGCCGAGCGAGACGTCGCCGGGAGTTCAGCAGCGGAAGTAGGACACCTCGCCGGTGTAGCGGTGCCGGCGCGCGACCAGCACACTCGTCCCGGCCTCCTTCTCGTTCCGGTTCTCGCCGGGAGCGTCGTCGGGGCGGACATCGAGCCAGGCCCGGTTGCCGAGTCGAACCTGGCGTCGCCCGTGAAGGTCGCCGACTCGAACTCGGCGTGGCCGAGGCGGGGATCTCCGGTGGCCGGGTCGCGGAGAGTTGTTGAACGCCCTTGTTGGACACCGGCAGTCGACTCCGGCCCGTCGTGTCGACGTCCCGCCGCCACTGTCCAAGAACCGATCGGTTCTTGAACGAGGCGCCCGGCGTTGCCGAACCCCGCTGACCGTGCAGGTCACCGGACACCTTAAATGAGACGGCGATCTTGCAGGTCGCGGTCTCTGTTCCTTGGGGGCCTCTTACGAACATCCCTGACCGGATATCAAGAGGCCTTGTCTATCCCTTCCGGCTGTATCTCGCCGACTCTGCTCTGCGCGTAGTGTGGACCGGCACCACGAACTCGCAGCAGGAATCACATGCCGCCCTCTCCAGAACAGTCCGCATCCTCTGCTGCCGTCCCGGCTGCGCCGCTTGTGCAGCGCCGACCGCAGCGGTCAACCGTCCGCCATGGCCAGGCATCTTGTGCCGACTACGGCTGTACCCGCACCGAGTGCCGTCAGGCGGCGCGCCGGGCCCGGCGCCAACGAAACCAGGATCGCCTGCGCGGTCTGCCCGCACGTGTCCCGCCGCACGCCGCCGCTCGGTGGGCTGTCCGGCTGCGCGAGCAGGGCATGTCCGCGCAGGACATCGCCGACAGGGCCGGCCTGTCGGTGACCCTGGTCCGCCGCCTGCTCCGTACCCGGGGGCAAGGCCAGGCGGCCCGGGACATCGCTCGCACCACTGCCGACGCCGTACTCGGTATCCCGCTGTCCGCCCGTCGCAAGCCCATAGCCCCGGGTCTGATCGGCTCCGCTGACGCGTCCCGGCTGCTGGCCGACCTGGCGCGTGCCGGATGGCCTGCCGCCGCACTCGCTGTGCGTCTTGGTGTCAGCGCCCGCACTGTCGCCGAAGTCCGCGAGAAACGTCCCCGCCTTCATCTCGATCTCGCGCTGCGGATTCGCCGCCTGCACCGCGAGCTGATCGGCCTCGATCCCGTCTGCCAGGGAATCCGCCCCGCCGACGCTGCCCGCGTCCGTGCCGCGGCTGCCCGAGGCGCTGCCGGGGTCTGAGGAACATCTGCCGCCGAACCAGGAGAGCTCCGTTGACCGTGACAAGGTACGTCACGACGCCAGAACTTGCCGCGCGTGGCTGGACGCCCGCGATGATCCGCGACCTGCTCGGCACCGCCGACCGCCGCCGGCCCAATCCCCGCTACCGCAAGGCGTCCCCCATGCGGCTGTATGACGCCCGGCGGGTCGAGCAGGCCGAGGCCAGCTGCGTGTTCGCCACCGCCTGGACCAATGCCGCACGCCGCTCCGAGGTCGCCCGGCAGGCCGCGGACCGTCGTAGGGCCAAGACCATGGCGGCCGTTGAGCAACTCGCCATCACCGTGCCGGTGATGGGCCGGGGGGAGCTTATCGAGCGGGCCTGCAGTGCCTACAACCGTTTGGAGGCAGGCTTGTTCGACGAGCCCGCCAGCCCCGCCTGCGACCCGGCGTTCATCAAGCGCATCACCGTCGACCACCTCTGGCACGACCTCGCCGGGTACGACCAGGCCCTGGCCGGCCAGTACGGCCGCCTCGGCGGTGATGCGGCCGAGGACCGGATCCGCGAGCGCGTGTACGAGGCGATAGCCCGTGCGTATCCATACCTGGCACAGGAGTGCGATCGGCAGGCACATTCCGCCCCTTCGGTTCGCCACTTGGCCCTGGGTCCGGCCCGGCGTATCGGGCCTTGTGGCCACGCTGTCACAGAGGGGTCGGGGCTGGCGCCTGACGGTTTTCCGGGAGACACCGACCCCGGTTGATCACCAGCGGGATGCGGGCATGGTGGCGGCCATCTGTTCGAGCTTCGCAAGAAGCAGCTTGCAGTCCGCGACGGCGTCGTGCGGACCGCCGAGCGGCTGGTTGCGGTAGGCGCCGCGCTTGACCGACCACAGCCCCCGCCACACCGCGTACGGCACCATCGCGTCCTCCCACCGGACCCGGCCCAGCCACCGCCCGACCGCCGCCGGGTCGCCATGGTGGCGGGCCAGTTCGCGCTCGAAGACTCCGCGGTCGAAGTCGGCCTTGTACGACACCAGCGTGCGGCCGTGGAGCACGTCGGTCAGCCGGGGCAGCAGCTCGTCGAAGGCCGGGGCCTGCGCGACGCGCTCCAGGGTGATGCCGTGCACGGCGACAGCCGCCTGCTCGATAGCGGCGTGCGGCTGCACGTACTCGTTGAAGACCACGGTGCCCGCGCGGTCGACGGCGGTGATCTGCACCGCGTAGGCATTGTCCAGGCCGGTGGTCTCCACATCGACGGCCAGGAGCTCGGCGTCGGCGAGCATGCGTCGGGCCCAGTGGGCGACTTGCTCGCGTTCGCGCGGGTCGCCGGGCGCCGCAGCGCGCGAACCGCGTCGTCGAGGACGCGGTGGCCCTCGTGGGTGGTCTGCACCCGCCACAGTGGCCGGCCCCCGTCCGGCTCGGCGGCCACTGTGCCCAGGTACGTGCCGTCCTCGTACGCCGCCCAAGTCGGCCGGTCGGTGTCGGCGGGCCGCACGAACTGCACCGACCGTTCGTCGACGTCGCGGACGAACAGGTCGTCCCAGGTGGCCGGGTCCTCGGCGTTCAGGTCCTCCACGGTCGTCACCGGCAGCTCCCCCCGGGTCAGGAGCCGTACGCCCAGGACCGCCCTGTCTGGCGGTACCGCTCGACGGGGACGGGGGCGACGCCGGGCCGCATCCGGTTGAGGTAGAGCAGCCCGTCGAGGTGGTCGATCTCGTGGGCGATGAGCCGGGCAAGTCCCCGCTCGTAGACCATGGTCACGGTGGTGCCGTCGAGCGCGGTGGTCTCCACGGTGATCCGCAGGGGGCGGGGAACGAGGCCGCGGACGTCGAAGAACGACAGGCACCCCTCGTACTGCTCGTCGCTCTCCTCGGAGACGGCGGTGACCCTGGGGTTGAGCAGCACCATCGCGCCGGCGCCTTCCTCGGGGGCTGGACGACGGCCGCCGCCCGTCCGATGCCGAGCTGCGGGGCGGCGATGCCCATTCCCTTGGCGAAGGTGTGGACGCGGGCGATGCGCTCGATGGAGGCGAACAGCATCTCCACCGTCTGCTCGACTGCCTCCCGCTCGGCGGGCAGGTCGAAGGGGCGGGCCGGTTCGGCAAGGACGGGGGCGCCGTGCTGAACGACCCCGAGGTCTCGCATCTGCTGGCTGGGCCGCACCTCGATCACCTGAACTCCCCTTGGGTCGCGTCCTGTTCGGGCCGGGCCCGGAATCTCCATTCCAGACAATATCGGGCGTGCAGCACCGGCTGGGCGGTCGTCCAGGTGAAGACGCCCATCCCATTCTCCAGGAGCAGACCGCACCACCCAGCTGTGGTCGCGGGCGAGCGGCAGCTGCCGCGATGCGGCCGGACCCGTCGTGGGCGCTCCGCTCAGCGTGCCACCGCCGTGGTGACCGGTCCGACGAACCCGCCGTAGACACCGACACCTCCACCATCCGCGCCTACGCCGCCACCGGATACCTTCCGCACGGCACCGAGCTGCACGGCCGCCGCTACTGGCCCCGCCACGTCGTGCAGGCCCGCATCGACGCCGGCGACCAGCGCCACCACATGACGAACGAGGTCCTGTCGGTCACGCCGAGCACCACGACCCGTCAGACCGAGATCCCCGCGGTCGGCGGCGACGCCGGCTCCCGCCCCGGCCGGTTCGACGCGCGCACCTGCCTGCAGAGCAACGACCAGAGCCTGCGCGAACCGCTGCACTTCTATCTCGACCTGACCAGCAGGAACCCGCTGAGCCGGTACG
>NZ_JBEXPK010000082.1:0-34240 GCF_040612015.1 Streptomyces sp. NPDC006476
CAGCGTGAAAGGGAGGTCGTCGTCATGTCCGGAAGATTCCCGTGTGGGTGAACGACTCGAACCTCAAACGATCACCGAAGGTTTAATTTCAAGCTGAGAGGGTTGGGGGAGTGGCCTTCCTACACAACGCAACCGAGTTCGATGTGGGTGCACTGCGCGAGATCGAGTCCGACCACTGGGGCCAGTTGTTCGCAGGAGATACCCGCGGTGGGTTCATCGATTACCTCCGTGCCCGGCTCAGCCCTGAGTATCCGGGCGCCGCAGCCGCTGACGCGCTGCTCGCGGGCAAGACGGTCCCGTCGAAGCAGCTAATGGCGGTCGCAGCACAGGAAGTCCGTGAGAGGGAGCAGTTCGTGCTCCTTGACGAACAGCAGGTCGCCTACCGCAAGGTCCTCAACGCCGTACGCAAGGCCCAGCAGTCCGATCACAAGGAGGTCGTGGTCATCACCGGTGGCCCCGGCACCGGCAAGAGCGTGATCGCGCTCTCCCTCCTTGGCGAGTTGTACCGGCAAGGCGTCCCAGCCCTGCACGCGACCGGGTCCCAGTCCTTCACCAAGACGATGCGCAAGGTCGCGGGCGCCAGAAAGCGCGAAGTGCAGGACCTCTTCAAGTACTTCAACAGCTTCATGGCGACGCAGAAGAACAGCCTCGACGTCCTGGTCTGCGATGAGGCTCACCGCATCCGTGAGACATCAGCCAACCGGTACACACCGGCCGCGCACCGGACCGGCAAGCGGCAGATCGACGAACTGATAGACGTGGCCAAGGTGCCTGTCTTCCTGCTCGACGAGCACCAGGTCGTGCGCCCCGGTGAGATGGGCACGGTGGAAGACATCCGGGCCGCAGCGGTACGCAGGGGGCTGAACTGCCCCGTCGTGAGGCTCGAGAGCCAGTTCCGCTGCGGCGGCAGCGACGCCTACCTGCGCTGGGTGGTGCGCCTACTGGGCTTGGAGCCGGGCGGCCCGATCGTCTGGGACCCCGATGACCGCATGCAACTCCTGTTGGCTGAGAGCCCGGAGGAGATGGAGAGCTTCCTGGACGGCCGCCGCGGTCAGAACTACAGCGCTCGCATGTCCGCCGGCTACTGCTGGCCGTGGTCCCCGGAACCCAAGCCGGGACAGCCCCTGCCGGACGACGTGAGGATCGGCGACTGGGCGCGCCCCTGGAACCTGCGCGGCGACCGCTCCGTCTCCGGCGCACCGCCGTCCGCCCTGTGGGCCACGGACCCGGCGGGCTTCGGTCAGATCGGTTGCGTCTACACCGCCCAGGGCTTCGAGTACGACTGGTCCGGCGTCATCATCGGCCCCGACCTGGTGTGGCGCCGCGACCGATGGGTGACGGACCGTACGGCGTCCAAGGACCCGGTGTTCAAGCGCTCGACACCGGACGCTGACGTGGACCGCCTGATCCGCAACACGTACAAGGTGCTGCTGACCCGCGGAATGGTCGGCACGGTCATCTATTCCACGGACCGGGAGACCCAGGAGAAGCTACGAGAACTGGTGGGTGCCGGGCGGCGCGTGGCTGCCACGGCGTGAACGACCAGTCTGAACCCGCAGTTTTTCGCCAACTTGCCGCTGACCTGCCATGAGTTGGCGGGAGGTACTCGCGTGAGCTGCCGCGCTCCCTAAGATCACCCGTACCAATTGCGGCCCGACGGGCTTCCTCTGCGCGAGGACACGCCCCCACCCGCACGAGTTACTCGTGCCCTGGGGGAACCACCTCGTGTCCATGCTCCTGCTGAGGCTGTCTGCGCAGGACCTGCTCACCCTGAACTCAAGGCAGCGGATGGTGCCGCATCTCGCTGCCAGATACCGGTACTTCCGAGGGCGCGATGTGTCCGATACCGAACGGCAGGCATGGGCCGAGAGCCTGGTCGAGTTGGCTGAAGACCTGGTCGAGGCGGAGCGCGGCAACGTCGAGATGGTCGTCGAGTGCGCGGCGACGGTCGACGAACCGAAGAAGGGGGAGCCGCCCCTCATTGACGTGGTGCTCGTGGGGCGACACCCCGAGACGCGTCTGCCGTCGTTCCAACTCGTCGAGCTGAAGAGATGGTCAATGGTGACGCAGGTGGAAGCTGCCACCGCGGAGCTCGTGAGGGTGCCGGGATACAAGAAGCCCAAGAAGCACCCTGCATTGCAACTCAGGAACACATACCAACTGTTCACTGGAGATCAGGGACCGCTGCGCGGCATCACGGTCGAATGCGGCGGATTCGCGTACCTGCACAATGCCACCGACGACTCGGTTCGACCGCTGCTCGATACGTTGGCGCCGACTGGAGCCTATGAGCGTGTGTACACCCAGGACAGTCGTGACCTGCTCCTTGCAGACCTGCGTCGGCATTTCGCGGAGGACGGCGGGGCTTCGGAGGCCGAGCAACTCCTGCGGTTCATGAACCTGCGCAACACGCCGCTTCTCGACGCGATGATCAGATCTCGCGGAGAGGACACGGTGTTCACCCTGCGGGGACAGCAGAAGAGAGTGGCGGCTAGTGTTCTGCAACGAGCCGCCCTGGTTCTCGGCAATCCCGATCAGCCCGCTCCGCCGCCGGACGACGGACGGGCGGTGTTCATCGTGACGGGTGGTGCAGGTACCGGGAAGAGCGCGGTGGGGTTACAGCTCAGGGCCGATTTCGAGGCAGCCGGACATACGGTGAAGTACGCCAGCGGCAGCCGTGCCTTCAACGGGGCGCTCCAGGAGCAGGTGGGCTACACCGACGAGGAGTTCAAGAAGAGGTTCGCCTACTTCAGCCACTTCGTGACCCCTCCGGACCCTCCCTTGGACGTCCTCATCTGCGACGAGGCGCATCGCGTGAGAGAGCGAACCATCGACATATACCAACGAGAAGAGAAGTCGGGCAAACAGCCTCAGGTGGATGACCTGCTCGATGCCTCCCGCCTCACAGTGTTCTTTCTCGACGAGAGCCAGTCCGTGCGCCCCAAGGAAGTCGGAACGGTGAGCCTGATCGAGGGAGCTGCAAGAGCGCGGGGAATCACTCCACTCCGTTATGGGCTCAGGGAGGAATGGCGGTGCGGCGGAAGCGACGCCTACATCCGCTGGGTGCGGGCTGTCCTCGACATCGAGGCAGGAACCACCGAGTGGACCCCCGACGGTTTGATGCATGTCGAAGTGGCCCACAGTCCAGAGGAACTCGAGTACATCATCAGGACCGAGGCGGAGGCGGGAGCGACAGCTCGCATGGTGGCCGGCTTCTGCTGGCCGTGGACCGAACCGGTGGGAAAGGGGAAGGCCGCGCGCCTGGAGGCAGACGTGCGGATCGGAGACTGGCACCGACCGTGGAACGCCAAAGGCGACTCGTTCCGAGAGAACGGAGCGGTGCCCCCGTCCACGAAATGGTCAGTGCACCCGTATGGCATCAACCAGATCGGCTGCGTCTACACGGCTCAGGGCCTTGAGTGGGATTGGTGCGGGGTGATCCTCGGCGAGGACATGGTGAGACGCGGCGACCGCTGGGTCTACCGCAAGGGGCAGTGGCGTGAGGACCCGGAAAGCAAGGTCAAACGCGTTAAAGTGCCCGGTTCATTCGACATGAAGCTCCGTGAGGGGAAGGGAAGCGAGGAAGAAAAAGAGGAGGAGTTCGCGCGATGTGTTCGGCACGCGTACCACGTGCTCATGACCAGGGCGAGCCGGGCGACGGTGCTGTACTCCACGGATGAGGAGACACAGGCGTACCTCAAGAGCCGCGTAGGTGACGTGCAGATACACGGTCTGCGGCCCACTTGGGAAAACCTCCCTGCCGAGGCGCGGATACCGCATCTCCCCAGCCCGAAGAGGAAGGGCCACGACACCACTCCCGGGCAGGAACTGCTCTTCTAAAGGATCCTCGTGATGGAGGAAGCCAGACAGGCTGGAGAGTGGCGGGCTCGCCGGGCCCGCCACATGCCTGCCTCAGATGAGGTGGCGCGCTGCCACCGCCAGTGCCTCCAACACGAGGCTGGAGATCACACCCGCGGCGGCGCCGGCCAGGATCTCGCGGATCCAGGGACGACGCGCAGGCTTGTACTCGACCGGTTCCATAAAGGCCCACTCCATGGTGTGAGTTCGGAATGGTAGGACCGCCCTACCGGGCATCCGCCCCATTCGTCACTCACGCGCCAGTGGACTGGACCGTGGACTCCGCCTCGTACCCTCCGGGAAGGTGCGCAGCAGTAAGAGCCTATCTCACAGGGCACACCCCCGATCGGGCCAACGGCCGGGCAGCCGATTGGAGTTAGAGCTTGAGACCGGCCCAGACAGTCTTCTCCGCAGGCAGTGGGATCCGACGCCGTCTTCGACGGCCGCCTGCCCGTCCACCTTGGGAGCACGCCAAACGGATGCTGCCTGTCAGTAGGGCGCGGTAAGGTCGACCAGGGATTTTGGCCCGGAAGGGCGTGAGGAGACAGCGGAGGTAGGACGGTGACGGCAGGAGACTCGCGTCCGGTGCCCAAGCCCGGACCGCCGCGTCCGGTCCAGCAGTGGTTCCAGGATCGGCCCTCCCCCTACCCCTGGGAGCAGGACGCTCTCGACCATGTACGACGCCTGATGCCGGCCGCCGAGCCGTATCGCGCCTGGGCTACGTTCTCCTTCACCGCGCAGTCGGGCCGTATCAACGAGTGCGACCTGCTGATCGCGGTACCCGCGGGCCTCTACCTGGTCGAGATCAAGAGCCATCCGGGGCGGCTGGAGAACAACGGATCCACCTGGAACTTCCGCGGCTCCGACCGCACCCGGACGATCAACAACCCGCTCCACTTCAACGATGCCAAGTCGAAGGACCTCAAGAGCAGGCTGCT
Organism: Streptomyces sp. NPDC006476; assembly: GCF_040612015.1. Taxonomy (NCBI): domain Bacteria; kingdom Bacillati; phylum Actinomycetota; class Actinomycetes; order Kitasatosporales; family Streptomycetaceae; genus Streptomyces; species Streptomyces sp. NPDC006476. The sequence continues at coordinate 4,797 of NZ_JBEXPK010000082.1, forward strand.
GTGGGCGGCGCGCAAGCTGGGCATCCCGGAGCGGTCCGTGCCGCGCGTGGAACCAGCGATCTTCCTCTCGGCCCCGGATCTCGAGAGCCATCTCGACGACGTCCAGAAGGTCAGGGTCTACGGCCGTGACGACCGTCCCACCGGCCTGAAGCGCATCTGGCAGGACTTCCTCGGCCTGCCGCCGGATCGCCCCGACCGCCGCATCACTCCCGACTTCTCCCGGGACACCCTGCCGCGTCTGCTGAAGGCCATCGGTGTCCAGCAGTCCACGGCCCATCTCAGGTTCGGCGACGCCTGGAAGCTGCAGCCGCACCCCCTCGATCGCGGGCAGTCCTGGGAGGACCGCCTGGCCACGCGCGACGACGGACTCGTCCAGGAGGAGGGCCGGGTCCGTATCTATCTGGTCGGCGATATGGCGACCGAGGCGGCGAAGAAGTCGACCGATCGCGCTGCCCGCCGCGAGTACCAGGTTCTGCAGGGCGTAACGCATCGCGGCATCGTCGAGGCCGTCGAGATCCGTGAGCATCAGGGCGGACCGGCGATCCTCTTCCGTCACCGGCACACGGACCTGCGCCTGGACCAGTACCTGGCGACCTACGGCGGCAAGCTCACTCCCGAGATCCGCCTCGATCTCGTACGACAGCTCGCCGAGGCCGTCCGCTACGCCCACAACCGCTCCCTCTACCACCGGGCCCTGGCGGCCAGTTCCGTCTACGTCTCCTTCCGGTCCGAGGGGACGCGTCCCGAGCTGCGCATCACCGACTGGCAGACAGCGGCCCGCGACTTCGACAGCAACGCCACCTTCTTCCGCTCCATCGGCGGCTCGGCGCTCGATGCCACTCTGATCGAGGACGCGGCCCGCCTCTATCTCGCCCCCGAGACCGACCAGCCGTACGCCGATCCGGCCGACCTGGACATGTTCGGGCTCGGCGCGGTCGCCTACCTGATCCTCACCGGTCAGCCTCCCGCCACGCAGCGAAGTGCCCTGAGCGAGCGCCTGCGCACCGACTCGGGCCTGCATCTGTACTCCGTCGCCGACGGCTTCTCGGACGCGCTCGACGAGCTGGTCTTCAAGGCGACCCGCTCCGACGTCACCGAACGCCTGGGCTCCGCCGAGGAGTTCCTCGACCTGCTGGACAGGGCGGAGCGCGCGAGTGTGCTGCCCGAGGCGCCCACCGCCGTCGGAGTCGACCCGCTGGAGGCACTGCCCGGCCAGTCGCTCGACGCGGAATGGTCCGTACGGCGCGTTCTAGGCACCGGCGCTACCGCCCGCGCCCTTCTCGTGGAGCGTGCGGTCGAGGACGAGGACGGCCGCATACAGATCGACGAGTGGGTCTTCAAGGTTGCCCTGGACGAGCAGAAGGCGGAGCGGCTGCGTGCCGAGGCGGCCGTTCTCAAGGAGGTGGGCGGCGGCGCGGTCGTGCAGCTGCGGGGCGAGGGGCTGCGCGAGATCGGCGGACGGACCGTCCTGCAGCTCGAGTACGCCGGTGAACAGTCCCTGGGCGCCCGGCTGCGCGGCAAGGGCAAGCTGACCTACCACGAGCTGGAGCGCTTCGGCGACGACCTGTTCAGGGCGATGGACCAGCTGGCCGCCAACGGAGTCCTCCACCGCGACCTGAAGCCCGACAACTTCGGCATCCACCACAGCAAGGACCGGATCTGGCGCCTGAAGCTGTTCGACTTCTCCCTCGCCGACGCCTCCGAGCGGGACATCAAGGCGGGCACGCGCGGCTACCTCGACCCGTTCCTCGACTCCCTGCGGCGGCCGTACTACGACGACCACGCCGAGCGGTACGCGGCGGCCGTCACCCTGCACGAGATGGCCGCCGGCGAGCGCCCCATGTGGGGCGACGGACAGCTGGACCCACTCACCAACGAGTCCGCCGAACTGTACGTCGCGACCGAGCTGTTCGAGCCGGCCCTCAGCGACGGTCTCGCGTCCTTCTTCCGACGGGCGCTGCACCGCGACACCGAACACCGCTTCGACACGTTGCGGCAGATGCACGACGAGTGGCGCGAGGTGTTCCGGGCGGCCGACGCGACCAAGCCGGCCACCACCCCGGCCACGGTCGGTACCCAGTCCGAGGACGCCGAGGAGGCCCGCGACGCCGCCGCGGAGACGGCGGATGCCGAGACTCTGCTGGAGGCCGCGGGCCTGTCACCCCGGGCCGTGTCCGTGGCACACGGGCTGGGTGCCACCAAAGTGGGGGAGCTGCTCGACGTCCAGCCGTACGCGATCTCGAAGGCGCGGGGCGCCGGCGCGCTCGTACGCAAGGAACTCAACCGGCGTCGCAAGCAGTGGGCGGTCGCGCTGCGGCAGCCCGCCGGGGCCGACGCCCGACCGACCGGACCGGCTGCGCGCGCGGAAGGCGACTCCGAATCGGACGGACCGCTGGTCCTGTCGATAGACGACATGGCGGCCCGGCTCACCCCCGAGCCCGGTCGCAAGGGTTCGCACCGTGCGCCCGTGGTCCGGCTCACGCTCGGTCTGCCACCGGAGGACGGCGGCCTGTCGCCGTTGGGCCCCTGGCCGGTCCAGGCCCGCATCGCCGACCACCTCGAGATCAAGCAGCCGCCGGTCTCCCGCCATCACCGCATCGAGATCAAACAGTGGGCCGAGGCGGACTGGCTGGGGCGGGTGCGCGAAGAGCTGGTCGAGATAGTGACGGCGGCCGGCCGGGTCATGACCGCGCAGGAGGCCGCCGCCGAGCTGCGGGTCCGTCACGGCGCGGGCGACGACACACCCGAGCGCACGCTCGCGAGGGCGCTTGCCGTCGTACGGGCCGCCACCGAGGCCGAGCTGTGGGACGGCGAAGGCGCGGAGCAGCACGAGCCGCGCCTGGCCGTCCACCGGCGTGGCGACACCGTACTGATCGCCCTGGAGTCACTGCCCGGGACCGACGACCCCAGCCCCCGTGAACTGGCCGACTACACGGCCGAGTTGGGGACGGTCGCGGAACGTCTGGCGCGTCAGGAGCCGTTGCCGGGGCGGGCCGCGGTGGTCCGTGACCTGCGTGCGGTCCCCGCCCCGGAAGGCTTCGCCCCGCTCGCGGACACCCGGCTGGTCGCCCTGGCGGCCGCTGTCGCCGTGGGCACCGAGGCCACTCCGCGCCTTGAGCTGTACCCCCGTGACCTCAGCCTGGACCGCGCTCTGCGGATCTCGCAGGCAGGAGCGGGAGTACGACGGGACCGTGGCATCACGGTCGCCGAGCTGCTGGCGCGGCTGCGCGCACGCTTCCCGGTGCTCGACGCGCTCTCTGGGGAGCGGGAGCCGACGTACGTCGAGCTGGAGGACCCGCTCAGCCAGGCGCGTTTCGACCTCCGGTACGACACCAAGCTGGAGCGGTTCTTCCCACCGGCCCTGGAGTCGGTCGGCCAGTGGACGTCCACCGGAACAGGCACCAGTTACCTGCCACCCGGGCACGGCGTCCCGGCGGTCGCGGAGGTGGACGGCGATCCGCATGCCGCCACCCGTGCCAGGCTCGCCTCCTGCGTGCAGCGCGGTGGGTTCCTCGCGCTGACCGTGAAGGGCAGCCGCCTGCCGGGCGCCGCCGAGGCGGTGGCCGCGGCGTTCCCCGTCGAACGCGTCGACCTGGGGCGGGAGTTCCTCGCCGAGTTCCGCGCGCTCGCGGCGGAGAAGGGGCAGGACTGGGAGAAGGTCCTGCGCGCCGACGCGGGCTCCGCGCCGGGGCAGATCAAGCGGGGCCTGGCTTCGTTCGTACGGGCGGTGTGGGTGCGCCTGGAGGCCGCCCTGCTGGAGCGGGCCGCGGCACCGCGCACGGTCCTCTTCCTGCACGACGCGGGGCTGCTCGCCCGCTACTGGGACGAGGGCGGCCACGACTTCCTGGTCCGCCTCCAGGCGGCGGCCCGCCGACCGGCCGACGACCCGCACGGGCTGTGGCTGCTCTGCCCGGTCGACACCCGGACACAGGTCCCGCACCTGGACGGGCGCACGGTCGAGGTGATCGGCGGGGACGGCGAACGGGCGTACCTCGACGGCGACTTCCTGGCGACGGTGACAGCGGCGGCGGCATAGACCCGCGCTGCCGTCAACGGCGAGCGCGGGGTCCTGCCGGTCGTCATTGCGAGCGCTTGGAGACGCCGCCCTTGCGGCCGATGCCGAAGGCCAGGCGGTAGACGTCGGGGATGTCGACCGCGTAGTCGCGCAGATCGGTGGCGCCCGCCGCGCGCCGTGTCATCACGCCGAGCCTCTCCAACTCGTCGATCAGCTCACGGTGGTTGTCGACGTCCTCCGGCCCGCTGCCCTGCGAGCCGTTCGCCAGAACCTCGCGCAGCTGCGCCGAGAGTGAGGCGTCCCGCCAGTAGGCGAGGACCACGGACGGCTGCATCGGTACCTGGCCGCCGCGCAGTTGCTCGACGGCGACCGCGGCCCAGCGGATGTCCTCCGTGATCTCGTCGACGCGGATCTGGGAAGCGGTGCTCACGGACTCCCGGATGGCGTCGTAGTGGAGGGCGTGCTCGTGCATGGGATGCCGGTCCCGGCTGATCGTCGCCGCGGTGGAGACGGCCTGGAGCAGGGTGCGCGGACTCACCTGGCCCCGGCCGTCCTGCAGATGGTTGGGAAGCCAGGTGTACGTGTAGCCGCGGCGGTGGCTCGGGCCCATGTACGGGCCGGCCATCGTGACGAACAGATCCTGCTGGCGTTTCGGGGTGGCGATGACGTCGACGGGAGCGATGAAACGGCCTTCGCCCTCTCTGCGCCAACTGCCGGTCGACGTCCGGAACTTCTCCGCCTCGGGGCTCGGGTGATTGCCCAGCTGGTGGAAGAGCAGGCCGTACAGATTCTCCGTCGTCCAGGTCAGATCGGTGGCGTTGGCGCCGAGTTTCGACGCGTCCGGGAAGTGCTTGGGGGCACTCTCGTACATGTCCGGGCGGACGAAGATCTTCGCCCGGATCGCGCTGGTGCTCATCCGGAGGTCGAGCGCCACCTCGAAGAGGCCGGACACCAGGCGGTCGACGACCTGCCGGTCGTTGTGGAGATGTTCCAGGGCGTCGAAGATCAGCAGACGGGTGCGGCCGCTCTTGCGGGCCTCCTGGTCCATCGTCCACAGGGCGCGTTCGTAGGACTCCATGTGGTCGGCGACCCAGCGGACACGCTTGTCCCAGCCTTCGATGCGCAGGATCTCCGGGGCCCGGAGCCCGGCCAGGACCACGGCCGACCAGAGGTGCTGGGGTTTGACGTCATCGTCCACGAGCTTGCTGATGACGCTCTTGCTGGGGTGGTGCAGATTGGGCTCGCCGCCCTTCGCGTGCCCCGTGGCGACCGTCATCCGGTCCAGCCGGGGCATCATGTACGAGGCCGCAGCGATCTCGCGCATCCGGTCGTCGCCGAGCACCTTGGTCCACACGGTCTTGCCGGAACCGCGCGCGCCGCGCACCACCGTCACGTCGGGGTCCAGCGCGCGCCGGTGGCTCGACGGAGTGAACAGCCGTGTGACGTCCGGGCTCACAGTGTCGGCGTCGAACGCGCTGCCGGGGGCGGTGGCGAGCAGCGTCCGGTACTCGTCCGTGGACAGAGGCTCCGTCATGACAACTCCTCACGCGGGAAGACAAGTTCATCGACCTCACGGAGGAACCTCTTGTACGCGGCCTCCACGAAGGGCAGTTCGGGCCAGTCGCGGTCCTGGAGCGGGTCGAGGCCGATCAGGTCGTGGCTGAAGAGGATCGGGATGGGGGAGTGTGGGGCCTGGTCGTCCTCGAGGGCAGGGTGGTATGCCGCCAGGTCCGCGCCCTCCGCGTCGTCGTAGAGCGTGTCGGCGAACATCTTCTGGGCGTTGTCCCGGAGCTTGTGCAGGCGCTCTATGTCCCCGGCGGACCGGAACATGGCGGCCACGATACGCAGGCGCTCGCGCAGCTCGACGGCGCGGTCCGGGCGCTGTTTCCACTGGGACAGCAGCATGCCGTAGCCGTACCAGGTGGACGGGTTGTCGACGGCGAACAGCAGCGACAGCCCGCTGAGCTGGGTCAGGGTGACGGCGGCGATGTCGTGGATGCCGGCGCGGCTGTCGAGCAGGACGACGTCCGGCTGCCGCGAGACCTCCGCCACGTGGGCCTCGCAGGCGGCGATGGCCTCCTCCAGCCGTACGCAGAACGGCTTGGGCGCGGCGCCTGGTGCCGCGGCCGGCAGGTCGCTGTAGATGCGGTTCAGCTTCGCGAGGTAGTCGTAGCCGTCGCGGGGGCGGCCTCCGGCGGGCGCCAGCCAGATCTCGCCGTTGCCCTGGGAGGGCACGAAGAACGAGCTCTGGGTGACGAGGTCCAGCTCTTCGGCGTTGCCGACGCCGGCTTCGACCAGGTGGTCGACGATGCCGTGCTCGGGCAGCTGGTCGAAGCCGTGCAGGAGCGAGGAGACTCCGGGGGACTCCAGGTCGAGGTCGACTACGAGGACGCAGTGGCCTTTGTCGGCGAAGTAGCGGGCGAGGACGGCGGTGGCGGTGGAGCGCCCGACTCCTCCCTTGAACCCGTACAGCGCGACGCGCCGCTCCCGAACCTCGGGCTGCGGCGAAGCGCCCGCTATGGCATCCCGGGCCCAGTCGGCGCCCACCACGGTCCGTTCGAGTACGGCGACCCGGCCTCGGTGTCCCGACTCGCCCTCATCCTGCACGACGAGTTCAGGAGAGGCGAAGAACATCTCCGGCGCGAACATCGTGGACGTGGTCTGGACGGGCTGGGCGCCCGCGAAGGCCTGGGTGTCGCGTCGGAACTCCTCCGCGAGCGCTTCCAGTTCCTCGGCGGGCAGCGGCTTGTCCTCGTCGTCCACGAGCAGCGACGCCCGCCCGAACAGGTCGCGTACAAGGACGGTGTCCCGGCCGGTTTCGGCGGCTCGGTGGGCGTGGCCGAGGGCTGCGGTCCACGCAGCGTCGAATCGGGTGGGGTTCATAGGGCGGGCGCCTGCTTTTCCACTTCGGCTGCGTCTTCTGCTTCTTCGGGCTTCGGTTGGCTACTTCGCCAGTTGGTAGGCGGCGATGACGGTACGGGCCGCTGCGAGGTGACGTTTCACGCGCTGCTCGGATATCTGGCCGCTGTCACGGTAGCGGTGGGCCACGTTCCACTCGTCGGCGGATTCCCGGAAGGGATTCTGCTGAGGGATCTGCGCCAGCACGGTGGCGCCATGGTGGCCGCTTGCGAGCAGGAGGAGTTGGTCCCAGACGGTCGGGAGGTGACCGTGCTCGGAGGCCTTCCGCGCTTTGTCGGCCTGTCTCTGGCTCTGTGTCGGCCTGTTCCTGATCGCCGGGCTGTACGGAATCCCGAGCGGGCTGTCCTGTACGGAACCGAAGAAGTCGAGAAGCATCGCCTTGATGGCGCACTCCGCGGCGATGCCGGCGAGATGATCGGCGGAGCCGAAGAGCTGGGGTGACTTGGCGAGTTGCGTTGCCGCGTCGTAGTGGCAGCGGCCCACTTCTAAGAAGGAGTGTTGGTGGGCGGGTGCGGGTGCCGGGGCCGCGGGTGTGGTCGGGGCTGCCGGGACCGGAGGAGGTGTCTGAGCCGTCACGGTGATCACCTTAGCGGCGTGATCATGGCAGATGAGAGTACTTTGCCATGACTCCTGCGGGATCTGATTCGGCCGACTGTGCTGGCAGGATTGGGATGCGAGACCGTATGGCGATGTGCGGTGGGTGACGTGGTGCTGCGAGAGGGATGCGAAGAGTGACGGTCACGGGCCAGGATGCGCGGGCGGGGCTGGACCAGGCGGCGCTGCTGAAGGATCTGCGGCGGCAGGTCGTTGTTCTTGAGGACGATCTGCGGGCTCGTAGTGAGTCCGAGGACGAGTACCGCGTCCGGCTGGAATCCGAGTACCGGCGGGCCCGGGAGGCGCAGCGTACGGCCGCGACTTACGGCGTGTGGCGGGACGAGCGGGTGACTCAGGCCGCCGTAGCGTGGGTACTGGCCTGCGTCTTCGTACGGTTCTGTGAGGATCACGGGCTGATCGAGGCGCCGTTCATCGCCGGGCCCGGAGAGCGGTTGGTCGAGGCGGAGGAGCGGCACGAGGCGCACTTCCGTGAGCATCCTGATCACAACGACCGGGACTGGCTGATTGCCGCCTTCGAGCATCTTGCGGGGGCCAATGAGACGGTCGCCGGTCTCTTCGACCGTGCGCACAATCCGCTGTGGGAGTTGATGCCGGGCTATGAGGCCGCGACGGAGCTGTTGCGGTTCTGGCGGCGGTGGGATGCGGACGGGCGGATCGTCTACGACTTCTCCTATCTGGACTGGGACACGCGGTTCCTCGGTGACCTCTATCAGGACCTGAGCGACCATGCCCGGAAGACGTACGCGCTGTTGCAGACGCCGGAGTTCGTCGAGGAGTTCATCCTCGATCTGACGCTGGAGCCGGCCGTCGCGGAGTTCGGGCTGGATCCTGTGGTGGAAGGGCCAGGGGGCGTTGAGCGGCGAGGGCTGCGGACGATCGACCCGGCGTGCGGGTCCGGGCACTTCCTGCTGGGGATCTTCCAACGACTTGTGAAGAAGTGGCGGGAGCTGGAGCCCGGCGCGGATGAGTGGTCGGTGGTGCGGAGGGCTCTGGAGTCCGTCCACGGGTGCGACAAGAATCCGTTTGCGGTGAGTATTGCGCGGTTCCGATTGCTGGTTGCGGCTATGCGGGCTGCGGGGGCTGAGCGGCTGGCGGATGCGCCGGTGTTTCCCATCAATGTGGCGGTGGGGGACTCGTTGCTGCACGGGCGGGATGCGGCGGGTATTCAAACGGATTTGGGGACTTTGTTTGCGGAGGAGGGGGGCGACTCTGAGGGCGGGGGAGCCTTTGTTTATTCGACTGAGGATGTGGGGGAGTTCGCCCGGGAGGTTGATCTCCTCGGACGGGCGTCGTATCACGTTGTGGTGGGGAATCCGCCATATATCACGGTGAAGGATAAGCAGGAGAACGAGAACTATCGGGCGTCTTACAAGGAGTCTTGCGCTGGGAAATATGCTTTGTCGGCGCCGTTTGCTCAGAGGTTGTTCGAGCTAGCTCTGAAAGGGGCGGGTGGGAGGAAGGGGGGCGGTGGCTTCGTCGGGCAGATCACTGCGAACTCCTTCATGAAACGAGAGTTCGGAAAGAAGCTCATTGAGGTGGTCTTCCGGGAGAGGGTCGAGCTGTCGCATGTGATTGACACGTCTGGGGCATTCATCCCTGGGCATGGAACTCCGACAGTGATCCTGGTAGGTAGGAATCGTGTGCCGAACCCTGAGCGGACTTTGCGAGCGGTGTTGGGTGTTCGAGGTGAACCGTCGCAGCCGGAGATCGCGGCGCAAGCCTCCGTTTGGCGGGCGATTGTTGACCAGGTGGGTAAGCCTGGGAGTGAGTCAGAGTGGGTGTCAGTGGAGGACGCCCCGGCTGGCAGCTTTGCTACGCACCCCTGGTCAGTGAGTGGCGGCGGCGCGGGGGCACTTCTGGAGTATGTGGAGAGCAGCGCGGCCCAGAGGCTGTCCTCAAGGGTGGAATCGATGGGCTTCCATGACATCCTTGGAGAAGACGAGGTGTTCGCTTCTGGCGCCGTGCCGACACAGTGGAAGCAGGCTGCAGCTCAGTCGCGGTCGTTGGTAACCGGCGATGTCCTACGTGACTGGGGGCATGGTGACGCGGCGGTGCTGTGGCCCTATAAGGGACGCGAAGCCGATCTATCCTTGCAGTGCACTCCACTCTTCTGGCCTTACCGCAGCACACTTCGCGCTGGCTTGACATTCGGCAAAACCAGAGAACAGCGTGGGATGGCCTGGCACGAGCACATCATGCTTTCCTGGGAACGGACTGAAGCTCCCTTCCTCCTTTCATTTGCGTTTGTGGCAACGCATAATCATTTTGTGTTGGGCCGAGTTGGGAACGTTTTCAAGCACTCTGCTCCAGTGATCAAGCTACCCAAAGGGGCCGGGGAAGATGAGCACATGGAGTTGTTGGCGGTACTTAACTCGTCGACCGCATGCTTCTGGCTGAAGCAGGTGAGCCAGGGTAAGGGTGGTAGCGGTCTTGGACGAGGCCTCCAGGATGAGGCATGGGAGGAGCGATACGAGTTCACGGGGACCAAGCTTCAAGAGTTCCCGCTACCTGAGCGTTCACCTCTTGCCCTGGGACGCTCATTGGATTCCCTGGCTCATGGCTTGGCTGTGGTTGAGCCTTGTGCTCTTAGCGAGAGGGGTGTGCCTACCCGCGCAGCCTTGGACGACGCTCGTGCTGAGTACCTCCGGATCCGTCACCGCATGGCAGCCCTCCAGGAGGAGCTGGACTGGCAGGTGTACGGGCTGTATGGGCTGCTGTCCGAGGCCGACGTGGCGCGAACCACCGAGGCGTCACCCAACCTGGACTCCATCCCCGAAGTTCACCTCGGGGAGCGGGCGTTCGAGATTGTGCTGGCTCGGAAGCGGGCGGCAGGCGAGGTCGACACTGCGTGGTTCGACCGGCACGGATCGACGCCCGTTACCGAGATTCCAGGGCGCTGGACCGACCGGTACCGAGACATCGTGCAGGCCCGTATCGACATCATCGAGCGGCGCAAGGACATCGGGCTCATCGAGCGGCCCGAATGCAAGCGGCGTTGGTCCGTCGAGCCCTGGGAGAAGAAGGAGAAGGCCGCTCTGCGCACCTGGTTGCTCGACCGGTGTGAGGACCCCGCTCTGTGGTTCAGCCTGCGTGAGGGTGTGAAGCAGCCTCGTACGCTCACCGTTAACCAGCTTGCCGATGCCCTGAGTTCCGACGCTGACTTGAACGCCGTCGCTGCCCTCTACGCCTCCGACCACCTCAACAAGCCGGACCTCCCGCTCGGGCAAGTGCTCGCCGATGTCATCGCCGACGAACACGTACCGTACCTCGCCGCCATGCGCTACAAGGACCCCGGCCTGCGTAAGCGTGAGCAGTGGGAAGAGGTCTGGGAGCAGCAGCGGGAGGAGGACCGGACCGGGCAGCGGCTCGATATCCCCGTACCGCCGAAGTACTCGTCTGCCGACTTCCTCAAGCACTCTTACTGGTCCCACCGCGGCAAGCTCGACGTGCCCAAGGAGCGGTTCATCTCCTATCTGGAGGCTGGGCCCGAAGCCGACTCAACCGTGCTGCTCGGGTGGGCGGGGTGGGATCACAAGGATCAGGCCCAGGCGCTCATCAACCTCATCGAGGACCGTACGGAACAGAGCGGTTGGGACACGGAGCGGCTCACGCCGTTGCTCGCAGGGCTGCACGAGGTCATGCCCTGGGTGCGGCAGTGGCACGGCGAGTACGACGCCGAGTGGGAGTCCGTGCCGGCGGAGGACTGCGATGCCTTCCTCGATGAGCAGCTGGGCAAGCATCGGCTCAGCGCGGCGGATCTCAAGGCATGGCGGCCGGTGAAGCGGGCGCGGGGGCGTAAGGCTGCCGCGTCGAAGAAGGCAAGCGCCCCGGAGCAGTCCGCCCTAGACGTCGAGTAGGCACAACGTGGCAGTGGGGCTGCCGGAGTCCAGTAATCCGGCAGCCCCCGGGGTGTACGGGTATCAGACTCGGGCGTCTGCCGCGTACGAGACGAAGGTCGACCACGTGGTGCGGGAGAGGGTGAGCTGTCCACCCTCCTTGTCCTTGGAGTCCCGGACGCGGACAGCGCCAGGGCAGTTAGCGACCTCAATGCAGTTGTCGCCAGAGCTGCCGCTGTAGCTGCTCTTGAACCAGTCCAGTTCGGTGCTGCTCATAGTGCTCCTCGCATCTGCTCCAGCAGGCTCACGGTGGCTTCGCGGTCGAGTGCCTGCGACCGCAGCTTGCCATAGCGCTGAAGCATCGCGCTCACGTCATCTGGGTTGGTGAGCAGGACACTCGACTGCTGTCCCTCGGTGTAGCCGATCCACTGGTGATCTGAGGTCTCGGCCACGTACATCTGGCCATCAACTCCGGCGTGTTCCTCCTGCCGCAACGGCATGATCTGGAGCTCTACGTTGCGTAGGCTCCCGACCTCCAAGAGATGGTCCAGGAGGGTCCTGGTGACCTCTGCGCCACCGACCCGTCGCTCCAGGAGCGCCTGCTCGATGATGAAGCTGAACGCCGTGTTCTGCCTTTCTGCCAGTAGCCGCTGCCGCTCCAGCCGTGCCACCACTTGCCGTTCGATCTGCTCCTCCGTCAGTGGCGGCAATCGTCGTTCGAAGATTGCCCGGATGTACGCTTCAGGCTGCAACAACCCTGGAATGGCCCGGCACTCGTACGTATAGAGGGAGACCGCCTCTTCCTCGATCCCGGCCCACTGCACAAACCACGACGCCAACCCCTGCCTCCGCGTCAGATGCCGTGCCGCCGCCTTGAGCACCCTCGGCGCTTCAAGCGCCGCCCCCGCCCGCTCGATGAACCGCACCGACGGGAACCGCTTCCCCTGCTCCAGCTTCGCCACCGCATGCACCGAGTAGCGCACCAGCGGCGCGAACTCCTCCTGCGTCAGGCCCGCTTCCTCCCGCAACGCCTTCAGGACCGCGCCGAAGCTCTTGAGGCCGTCGGACACTTCCGGTTCACTGCTCGCGACACCGTCCAACACGCCCGGCCCACCTCTCACGTACACCACCGGACATCAACTCACCAAGGGTTACGCGGTGTCACCCACCCTGTCCACTCAGTGAACCCACCCAGCCGGAGCTGTACCAGTGTCGTGCCTGTCGAGTCACCCTCCCTCCCGTGACCCTGGACCGCATGACCGCACCTCAGGCTCAACCAGCCGTCACCGTACGTAAGTTCTTCCAGCAGCTCAGCGCCACCCGGCGCGGCGCCCGCCTCGCCCGCCACCTCACCACGCACCAACTCGACCTCTGGGGCATCCCGTTCGGCTCGGCCGCCTCCGACAACGCGGCCCTTCTCGTCGCCGAGTTGGCCTCCAACGCCGTACTTCACGCCCGAGTACCGGGCCGCGACTTCGCCCTCCGCCTTGAACACCGTACTGACGCTCTCCGCATCGAGGTCGCCGACGTCCGAGGTGACCGCCCCGTCGCCGCGCACCCGATGACCGCAGCCACGACCGCCGACCACGGCCGTGGCTTCGTCATCGTCGATGCCCTCGCCTCACGTTGGGGCGTCGCCGACCGCCCGGGACCTGGCAAGGTCGTCTGGGCCGAGATCGACCTCCGCTGAAGCAGTGCAAGCAAGCCTCATGGCATCGGAATCGCCGGCGGGCTCGCCCGCTGCCAGTAGTGCAGCACCGGCGGATGCGCGACCTCCTCCCTGAGATCCGAGGTCAGCAGGTGATGCCGCGCGACCGCGTCGTCGACGATCTGCCGCCACCACTCCAGCCGATCCAGGCCCGCATCCGCGGAGATCAAATCGTCATGCAGTGCATACAGCTCACACGTGTTGTGCCACTGCGACTCGCGCACATCGGCGTTGCTCTCGCTGAACCGCGACAACTCGGCGCCCTCGCACACCGCGCACCCGCACGTCCACGGGTCGACGCGCCTGAACCACTCCTGGAGCACCTCCACCCGGTGGTACTTCAGCAGCCCGCGCACGAGCACCACCGGATACGGCCGCCAGCCCCGGCCCTTGCGGCGCGGGTCCATGCCGTGCCGGAGCATGGCGGTCACCCCCACCGCCGTGCCCAGCGCCCCGTGCGCGAGCGCGTCGAACGCCGCCAGGTCCGTACGCCACAGCAGCAGACGCGGGCACGACCGGCACAGCACCCGCAGACCCTCGGCCACACCCACCCGCTCCAACGGATCCTTGTAGTGCTGCATGATCAGCGCCACGGGATGCCGACTGGCCCGTACCGCCGCCACCAGATGCAGCAGCGACTCGTCCCGCAGCCAGCGGTAACTGCACGGCAGCAGGACTACCGTGTCCGTCCGCTCCAGCCGGTTGGCCTGGGCGATCACCGCACGCAGGACGCGGGCGTCGCCGTCCTCGTCCGCAGGTATGAAGCAGGTCGGGGTGACCGCGAAGGCCGCCTTGTTGGCGAGCTGGCCGTTCAGGCACTCCTCCAGGCCGGAGAAGTCGAGTGGGTGCCAGCCGTTGGCCGCCTGATAGCCGAAGGGTCGGTCGACGGTCGCGACCCGGTGCTCGTGGCCGCCGTAGTCGACGGCCACGACCGTGTCGGGGTAGCTGTTGCGCATGTTCCGGCACCTCACCGCGGCATCCATGCCCGTAAGGAGCAGGCCTCCGGCGTTTCCGTCGATGTGCGGCAGCAGGCCGATCGCCGACCTGTCGTTCACCATGATCAGTAACCGGTCGCGCAGTAAGCCGTCGATCCCGTCGCCCCCCATGGGGTCCCCCTCACGGTCATCAAGCGCATCCCCCGCTGGTCACGAGTGTCAGAGCCGGTCAAAAAGGAGCGCAAGACGGTCGTATGCGGGCGTAAGCGGTTCTCGGCCAGGCCGTCGGCAGGGCCACGCCCAGGCGAAAGTCACGGAGAGGTGCGCATCCGTCGCATTCGGCGACGACTTCGTCGGCTTGAGTCGCTCAACGTGACACTCGCGTCACGGAACTTGAGTCTGGCCTGGGCACAAGGCATGCCAAGACTGGCAAGATTGGATGTCGCGCGTGAGATCAGCGCGCACCGATTGCTGCCGAGTGAGGGAACGAGAGCCGGATGCCCACCAGCGAACTCTTCCTGCGGGATGTCATCGACATCAAGGAAGACGTCCATGCCGGCGATTTCAAGGTCGAGCTTTCCGGTGGGTTCACCGAAACCGATGCCCGTGTCGCCGAGTATGTGGTCACCGAGCAATTGCAGGGGGCCTTCCGGAACGCGCTCGGGCTGGTCGGGGCGGCGGTCAGGTCGGGGAACTCGCACGCCGCCTATCTGCACGGATCGTTCGGTGCCGGTAAGAGCCACTTCTTGACCGTGCTGCACGCCGTGCTGAACAACAACGCGGCGGCCCGCTCCAAGCCCCGGCTGCAGGAAGTCATCGCCGAGCACGACGACTGGCTGCGCGACAGCCGGTTCCTCATGGTGCCGTACCACCTGGTGGGCTCCACCGACCTCGACTCTGCCCTCCTTGGCGGGTACGTGCACGCGGTGCGCTCCCTGCACTCGGACAAGCCGACCCCCGCCGTCTACCGGGCCGACTCCGCGCTCGTGGACGCACGCAGGCAGCGGGAGTTCCTCGCCGACGACGCCAAGTTCGTGCAGTGGCTCGGGGACGGGGCGGTCGCGGTGGCCCCGGGCGGTGGTGTCGCCTCCGACGGCGATGACGACGACCTCGACATGCTCGACGCGGACGACGCCGCCCCGGCCGCCGGCAGCTGGACCTCCGCCGACCTGACCCGCGCCTTCGACGCGCCCGCCGGGGACCCGTACCGCGAGGCACTCGTGTCCGCGCTGCTCTCCGGGCCCATGGCGGCGTACGCGCAGGGAGCCCGCGGCGACAAGGACGCCTTCGTGCCGCTGGAGAACGGGCTGTCCGTCATCTCCCGGCACGCCAAGTCCCTCGGTTACGACGGGATCGTGCTCTTCCTCGACGAACTGGTCCTCTGGCTCCAGGCGCACATGGGCGAGCAGGACTTCGTACGCGACCAGGTGCAGCGACTGGTCAAGCTGATCGAGTCCGGGGACACCGACCGGCCCGTGCCGATTGTGTCCTTCATCTCGCGTCAGCGTGACCTGTCCCAGCTCATCGGCTCCGACGTGGCCGGCGCCGAGGTGCAGAACCTGGAACAGCAGATCGAGTACCTCGCCGGGCGCGTCGACGTCGTCAACCTCGAGGACAGCAACCTCGTCGAGATCATCAAGCGCCGCGTGCTGGAGCCCAAGCCCGGGATGGAGCCGGTTCGCGACGAGGCCTTCACGCTCGTCGAGTCGTCCAAGGACGAGGTCCGGCAGGTGCTCCTCGACGCCCACGGGCGGACCGAGGCCAGCTGGGACGACTTCCGTACGCTGTACCCGCTCTCGCCCGCGCTGCTCAACGTCCTCGTGGACCTCTCCGGAGCGCTCCAGCGCGAACGCACCGGTCTGAAGCTCGTGCAGGAGCTGCTGCGGCGCCGTCGCGACGACCTGAGGATGGGGGAGCTGATCCCGCTCGGCGACCTGTGGGACGTCATAGCGTCGGGCACCGGCGAGGCGTTCACCGCCAAGCTGCGCCGGGAGTCCGAGATCGCGCACCGCTTCCACGCGCGCGTGCGGGCCCATCTGCTGGAGAAGTACGGGTCCGTCGACGACCCGCGCTACCGGCGGGACGACCGGCTCGTCAAAACGCTGCTGCTCGGCGCGCTCGCCCCCAACGTGCCGGCGCTGGCACGGCTGACCGGCGGGCGGCTGGCCGCGCTCAACCACGGCACGATCAGGGCCAGGGTGGGGTCGGCCGGGTCGGTCGCGGTGAAGGCGCTGCGCGACCTGCAGGCCCAGGGGTTCGGGGAGCTGAGGAGCGAGGGCGACGCGGACCCGGTGTTCCATCTGCACCTGTCCGATCTGGACGTCGAACCGTTGCTCGAAGAGGTGCAGGGGGTCGCGGACAAGGACGGCCACCGCAGGCAGTGGATCAAGGACCAGCTGTGGTCGGCCTTCGGTATCCGGGACACCCAGGCGTTCGTGTGCGAGCGCGAGATCGTCTGGCGGGGCACCAAGCGGACCGCCGAGTTCGTCTTCGGCAACGTACGCGATCCGCATCTGCCCGACGAGCAGTTCGAACCGCAGATGGACGGCAACATCCGTTTCGTACTGGACTATCCCTTCGACGAGCCGCAGCGCTCGCCCATCGAGGACGTCCGCCGGATCGAGACGCTGAGGCGGTCGGGGCGGACCGGGAGCACCGTCGTCTGGCTGCCCGACTTCTTCTCCGAGCAGCGGGCCCGGCAGCTCGGACGGCTCCTCAAGATCAACTATCTGCTGGAGCGGGACCGCCTCGACGACGTCACCGCCACCCGCTCGACCGAGGAACGGATCCAGATCCGCCACCAGCTCAAGGCGCAGAGCGACAACCTCACCACCCAACTCTCGGCCGTTCTGGAGCAGTTGTACGGGATCAGCAAGGCGGAGGCCGCGAACGTCGGGGCCGAGGTCCCGGCGGACCAGCACCTGTGGTCGCTGCGGCCCGGGTTCACGCGGAAGAAGCCCGAGCCCGGGGTCGGCTTCGAGAAGAACCTCTACGCCCTCGCCGACGAGATGTTCGCCGTGCTCTACCCGAAGCACCCCGACTTCGACCCCGCCCTCACCCGCAAGCCGGTCACCCTGCGCGAGCTGAAGACCGCGCTGGAATGGATCGGGCGGGCCATGGAGAGCGGCGAGCGCCGGGTCGTCGTCGACAGCCACCAGCTGGCCATGGTGAAGAAGATCGTGCACCCGCTGGGGTTGGGCGAGGTACACGACGGTCCGCTGAACGTCAGCCGCGACTGGCGGCTCCGGATCAATCAGAAGGCCGCCGAGGCCCACGCCGGGACGGACCTGTCCGTCGAGGACGTCCGCAAGTGGATCGGCCAGCTCGGGTTCACCGGCCTGGAGAAGAACGTCAGCAACCTGATCATCGCGACGTACGCACTCCTCGACGACCGGACGTGGGTGTACCAGACCTCGCCCCTGCAGCAGGCTCCGGAGCTGGACAAGATCGGTCCCGGCTACGGTCTGCGCGCCGTCGAGCTGCCGACCGAGGAGGAGTTCGCGACCGCCCGCGAACGGGCCGGCAGGATCTTCGGGGTTCCCGTGCCGCCTGTGCTCTTCGCGCCGAACGTCGCCAAACTCGCCACTGGCGTACGAGAAGTGGCCGCGAGGTACCGGGACGCCGTGAGCGGGGTCCGGGCCGTGCTGCAGAAGCGGGCCGAGGAGCTGGGGCTGCGTGGACCGCAGGGCGCGGACGCTCCGCGCATGAAGTCCATGAAGGCCGCGGCGGACTTGGTCGCCCGACTCGCCCGCAGTGACGACGCGACCGTGGTGGTGCGCGAACTCGCGGCGGTGGCATACGACGTGACCGACCAGGAGATCGGGGCAGCCCTCAAGCAGGCCCCCGAGGTGCTGGCCGCCCTGGACGACACCAACTGGAAGCTGCTCGGCAGCGTGCGCGGCTTCGCCGGACGGGACGACAGCGTGGGCGACCGGGCGGCACGCCTGGTCCGCGTCGTCGAGGAGACCGCCAACGACCACGAGCAGGCCCGCTCGCTCGTCCCCGTACTAGGACAGCTCCAGGACCAGGCACTGGCCCTCGTCAACGAGGTGGCACGCCTGGCGCAGGTCGCCCATCCCGTGGTGCCGCAGCCGCAGCCGACCGCGGACGACGTCAGCTTCACGGAACACGGGCAGCCGGTGGTCCAGTCGGGGCCGGTCGTGACGGAGGGCGAGCCCCGGCAGGCCGACGGCGGCGAGCGGACTGTTGACGTGCCCACTCGGGACGTACGCCCGGGAACTCCGCATCTCGTCGAGCCCACCCGGCTCGAAGCGTCCCTCGCCGCCACGGTCGCCGACGTGGAGGAGGAGATCAGGTCCTACCTCGCCGCCCATCCGGGCACACGCATCCAGGTCACCTGGCGTCCCGTGCCCGCCGACGGCCGGGAGGCCGGACACTGATGGGCGCCTCTCTGCCCCAGGTGGGCCGCCGCACCATCGAAGCACTGCTGGCCACGCATGCCTCCGGGCTCGGAGACCGTCGTCTCGTCCTCGTGCACGGGCGCTACTCGGCAGGCGCGCCCGAGGAGTTCACCGTGCGGACGGGCGAGGAGACGCGGCGCGTTCGCGTCAGCCACCAGGCATCCGTCCTGGGCATCCTCGAGGAGTGGACGAAACACCGGGACAAGGCGGCCGGTGGAGACCTCCTCGTCGTCACCACCGGCGTCGACGACGGCCAGATCGGCTGGGACCTGCGCGGCCAGGCCGTACGGCGGCAGACGCTCACCGTGGAGAACGCCGAGATCGTCATGCAACGCTTCGGAGCCGCCGGACTCGACCCGCGCATGTACGACGAGGGGTGGCTGCTGGAGGCGCTGCTCGACGCCGAGCCCTCCCAGGGCTGGAAGCGCGCCGGTTCCGTCCTGACACGGGACGCGGCACTGCGCGCACTGGTCGTGGCCCGGCTCGGTCTGGGCAACGGCGACGACGAAGCCGGCCCCGCGTCCGGGGCTGTCGTCGATCTGGACGCCCTACTCACCTGGTCCCGTACGCCCGCGGGACCCTTGCGTTTCGCGGAACTGGACCCGACCGAACGGGACGAGCTGAAGAAGTGGCTCGGCGAGACCACGGGCCCCGCCGCACCGGTCCTGATGTCCCTGGCGGAGACCGGACGCGGACAGGACGCGATGCCGCTCGGGCTGCTGGGAGCCGTCCTGCGCGACCAGGCCGCGAGCCCGGACGTGGTGCTCGCCGTGGGCGGACTGTTCGGGCAGGTGATGCCGCGCCGGACCGAGCTGCAGTCCTTCACCGAGGCCGTCGAAGGCGCCCTCATCCGCTGGATCGGAGAGGCCCGGCACAACGCCGCCGCCCGGGCGCGGGTCTTCGCCGTCCTCGACCGCGCCGACCAGCTCGCCGAGGGCGCCGGACTCACCCCGGCCCTCGAATCCAACCGCTTCCTGCCGTCGAGCTTCACGGCCCAGCTGCGGCACGTGACGGCAGCGGCCCGCACCTCCCCGGCAGCGGGGGAAGCGGCCCTGGCCGAGCTGAACGCGCACATGCTGGCCCGACTGAACACGGACCGCGTCGGCGTGGCCGAGATGGCCGTAAGGATCGCCCGCTGGCTGGCACTTCCGCGGCCCGCGGTGACGTCGGTGGCGGCCGGAGTACAGGGCCAGGCAGGAGACTGGGGCTGGGCGGACCGGGCGCTCGCCGTACTGTGGGCCGGCGACCCCGACGGAGACACCGCCACGGGCGAGGACCTCCGCGCCCTGTACGAGGCGGCCCGGGAGCGGCGCGAGCGGTTGGACGAGGAGTTCGCCCGGCGGCTCGCGTCCTGGACGCCGAACGCCACCGCGCTGCACCCCGGCGGCTGCCTGGTCGTCGAGAACGTACTGGCCGAAGCGGTCAGGCCGCTGGCCGGCGATACGGCTCCGCTCGTCCTGGTACTGGATGGCATGAGCTCCGCGGTCGCGGCCCAGCTGGGTGAGGAGGTCGAGCGCGAGGGCTGGACCGAGGTCGTGCCCAGGGAGGCTGGCTCGGAGGAAGAACCGCAGCGGATGGCCGCAGTGTCCATGCTCCCCTCGGTCACGGAGGTCAGCCGCGCCTCCCTGCTCACCGGAACGGCGGTCAAGGGCGGACAGGCGAAGGAGAGTTCGGGCTTCGCCGCCTTCTGGAGGCAGCGGCGACTCGACGCCCTGCTCTTCCACAAGGCCGGGATAGAGGGAGGAGCGGGAAGTTTCCTCTCCGAGGAGATCATGGCCGCGCTCGCCTCGGACGCGGTCGTCGGCGTTGTCCTGAACACCATCGACGACGCCCTCGACAAGGGACAACAGGGACGGCGCACCCAGTGGAGCCTGGGTGACGTCACATACCTGCGGGAACTGCTGTCGGCGGCCAAGGGGTACGGGCGCCCCGTCGTGCTCGTGGCGGATCACGGGCATGTGCTGGAACGTGGCGCGAGCGAAGGACCCGTGGGCGACGAGGGCACGGGACCCGGCTCGGCCCGATGGCGCACTGGCGCGGTGAAGGACGGCGAGGTCCAGCTGTCCGGGCCCCGCGTACTGGAGGGCGGCGGCACCATCGTCGCGCCCTGGCGGGAGGACATCCGCTACACCGGCCGCCGGGCCGGGTACCACGGCGGAGCCTCGCTCGCGGAGGTCACCGTGCCACTGCTCGTCCTGATCCCCGACCGGGACCTGGTGCCGAAGGGGTGGGAGGCCCTGCCTCGAGAGCAGGCCGTCCCGCAGTGGTGGGCTCCTCACAAGGGTGGGCCGCCCGAGGCCGTTGCCCTGCAGGAGACACCGCGCAAGCCGAAGCGGGGGAAGCCGAAGGAACAGCCCGCGGGCGAAGGGCTCTTCGCCGCCGCCGACCTCGTGGCACCGGCCGCGGACGACGCAGCCCCCGCCACCCTGGGCGAGCGCGTGATCGCCAGTGAGGTGTACGAAGCGCAGAAGGAGTACGTACGCAAGGCTCCCGAGAGCAAGGTCGTGGCAGCCGTCATCGACGCGCTGGCCGGGGCGGGCGGCACCATGTCACCGGCCGCGCTCGCAGGCGCCATCTCGGCGACCGGGCGGGTGCGGCGCAACATCGACGGGTTCATCGCCACCGTGCAGCGGCTGCTCAACATCGAGGGCTACCCCGTCCTCGGCTTCATCGACGCCGGGCACACGGTGAAACTCGACGTGACCCTGCTGCGCGACCAGTTCTTCCCGAAGGAGAAAACGTGACGTCGTCGCCCGACGTGAGCGCGGTCCGGCGGCGAGAAGTCGTCGACGCACTGCGCCGGGGCACCGTGCCGCACTCCGGACTCGACCTCTTCGCAGTCGGCCTGGACCGGTTCACCGGCGCCCTCGACGAGGATGTGGCCACGGTGGCGCGGGGCGGAGCCGCCTTCCACGCCATCCGCGGCGAGTACGGATCCGGCAAGACCTTCTTCGCACGCTGGCTCGCCGAGCGGGCCAAGCGCGCGGGGCTCGCGACGGCCGAGGTGCAGATCTCCGAGACGGAGACACCTCTGCACCGGCTGGAGACGGTGTACCGCCGGCTCACCGAGCGGTTGTCCACGGCGACCCACCAGCCCAGTGCGCTGCGCGCGATCGTCGACTCCTGGTTCTACACGTTGGAGGAGGAGGTCCTCGACAACGGGGACGTGGACGAGGAGGACGAAGCGGCGCTGGGCGAAGCCGTCGAGGTGCTGATGGAGCGTCGGCTTGCCGAAGTAGCCCGCACCACACCGGCGTTCGCCGCCGCGCTACGCGGGTACCGGCGCGCGGTGGCAGCCGACGACGCGGTGACTGCCGAAGCCCTCATCGCCTGGCTCGGCGGTCAGAAGTCCGTCGCCGCGCCAGCACGCCGGGCCGCCGGGGTACGGGGCGATCTCGACCACTTCGCGGCACTCGGCTTCCTGCAGGGACTCCTCACTGTGCTGCGGGACTGCGGCCACCCCGGTCTGCTGGTCGTCCTCGACGAGATCGAGACCCTTCAGCGCGTGCGGGGTGATGTCCGGGAGAAGGGACTCAACGCGCTGCGGCAGCTTCTCGACGAGATCGATGCGGGACGCTTCCCAGGGTTGTTCCTCGTCATCACGGGGACGCCCGCTTTCTTCGACGGTCAGCAGGGCGCGCAGCGGCTTCCGCCGCTCGCGCAGCGGCTGGCGACCGACTTCACCACGGACCCGCGCTTCGACTCTCCGCGAGCGGTCCAACTACGCCTTGCGGGCTTTGACTTGGAGCGGCTCGGCGAGCTGGGCAGGCACGTGCGCGACCTGTATGCGGGCGCCGCCCGGCATCCGGAACGAGTCCAGCAGCAGGTGGACGACGCGTATCTCATGGAACTCGCCACTGCCGTCACCGGCGGACTCGGGGGCAAGGTCGGGGTCGCGCCCCGCGTCTTTCTGCGCAAACTCGTCGCCGATGTGCTCGACCGGGTGGACGACTTCCCGGACTTCGATCCACGCAAGCACTACGCGCTCACCATCGCGGACGGCGAGCTGACCGAAGCGGAACGCAACGCGGCAGCCGCACGCGCAGACGACATCGACCTGGAGATGCCGTGAGCGGCATCGACGATCTCGAACCCGCACTGGTTCACCACATCGTCAACACGCTCGGCTGGCCCGGACTGCGCCCTCTGCAGGAGGAGGCCATCGGGCCGCTGCTCGCGGGTGACGACGCGATCCTTCTGGCACCCACCGCCGGAGGCAAGACGGAAGCCGCGTCGTTTCCGCTGTTGTCGAAGATGGTCCAGCAGAAGTGGTCGGGGACGTCCGTCCTCTACGTGTGTCCGCTCAAGGCGCTGCTGAACAACCTGCTGCCCCGGCTGGAGACATACACCTCATGGCTCGGACGCACGGCCGCCCTGTGGCACGGGGACGTCACCTCCGGCGCGCGGAAGCGGATTCTGGCCGCGCGGCCCGACATCCTGCTCACCACGCCGGAATCGCTGGAGGCGATGCTGGTGAGCGCGAACGTCGATCACACCTCCTTCTTCTCCGGACTGCGCACCGTGGTGGTCGACGAGGTGCACGCCTTCGCGGGAGACGACCGGGGCTGGCATCTGCTGGCCGTCCTGGAGCGGCTGCAGCGTGTCGTCGGACGTCCCGTCCAGCGGGTCGGGCTGTCCGCGACGGTGGGAAACCCGGACGAACTGCTGCTGTGGCTGCAGGGATCCGGGGCGGGGAAGCAGCCGTCCGCAGTGGTGGCACCACACCTGGCAGATCCGAAGCCGGAGACCTCGGCAGCGGCGTCGCCGCCCCCGCCGGACATCCAGCTTGACTACGTGGGCTCCGTCGACAACGCCGCCACCATGATTGCTGCTCTGCACCGCGGCGAGAAACGGCTCGTCTTCTGCGAGTCCCGCAGACTCGTCGAGGAACTGGGCGAGAAACTGCGCGCCAAAGGCGTGACCACCTTCCTCTCCCACGCCTCCCTCTCCGTCGACGAACGCCGACGTGCGGAACAGGCCTTCGCCGAGGCCCGCGACTGCGTCATCGTCTCCACGAGCACCCTCGAACTCGGCATCGACGTAGGGGACCTGGACCGGGTCATCCAGATCGACGCCCCGCTCACCGTCGCCTCCTTCCTGCAACGGCTCGGCCGCACCGGACGCAGGCCCGGGACGTCACGCAACTGCCTGTTCCTCGCACTGGACCGCGATGGACTCCTCGGCGCTGCGGCCCTTCTAGTGCAGTGGTCGCGCGGCTGGGTGGAGCCCGTCGTTGCTCCACCGGAGCCGCGGCACATCGTGGCCCAGCAGCTTCTCGCGCTGTGCCTGCAGGAACCGCAGGTCGGGGACCGTCTCTGGCAAGAGTGGTGGAACGGCCTCGGCCCGTTCGGGCAATCGGCCGAGCCGATCGTCCGACACCTGGTCGACAACGGGTATCTGGACCAGGACGGGGGGCTTCTGTTCATTGGCCCGGAGGCGGAACGGCGTTTTGGACACCGGCACTTCATGAACCTGACGGCGGTGTTCACTGCGCCCCCGCAGTTCACCGTGCTGCAAGGCCGCAGAGAGATCGGCAGGACGGATCCGAGTCTGCTCACCGAACGGATCGATGGACCACGGCGGTTGCTCCTGGCCGGGCGGAGCTGGCAGGTCACGTACATCGACTGGAAGCGCAAGCGGTGCTTTGTCGAACCCGTCGACGGCGGCGGCAGAGCGAAGTGGAGCGGTGCCGGACTCGATTTCGGCATCTCCTTCGAACTGACGCGGGCGGTCAGGGAAGTACTCCTCGGCGCGAACCCGCCGGTGGACCGCACGGCGCGTGCGGAGAAGTACCTGGCTGAAGCGCGGGAGCACTTCCTGGAAGAAGTACATCCCGGAGGCACGGTGATCACTCGCGGCTCGGGCGGATACGTGAAATGGTGGACATGGGCCGGCCATCGGGCGAACGCCACGCTCGCAGCGACGCTTGCTGAGGTTGCCGTACCTGCTCAACAGATCAACGACTGCTGGATCCGTCTGCGTGAGGACCTCAGCCTCGATGCCTGGAAAGAGGTGTCGAACGTTGCCCCAGAGCACCTGTGCCTGCCAGAGGTTGATGAGCGGGCTGTCAAAGGACTGAAGTTCGCGGATGCATTGCCACCCAGGCTCGCTGTATCGACGTTGGCGAGACGGTTGGCGGATCTGGAACCAGCAGTGCAAGTTCTTTCTGAACCTGTGCGCTTCGTTACACGTTCACAATAAGTGCCGCGTCCCGCTTCAGTACTGACAATCTGTCTTCCGGCTCACAGGCGTGCCATGGGTGCTACCTGTTCCTGCGGAGAGCATCCGTACAGCGTAAGGGCCGCTGTATCGGGGTTCCCGGTAGATAGCAGTCGCACATCTCACGCTTATTGCTTCAATAGGGTCGAATTTGGATACTATCCAATGAACCCGTGGGTCACTCCATTGACCAGCGATCTCATCGCAGAATTCGAGAACAGCAAAGGCCGAAGGCTGATGTCCTTGGAATCGCGCAGTGCGACACCCCCAGTAAACTCTGCGACTTCCAGGCAGTCGTTGGCGCCCCCGCTGTACGAACTCTTACGCCACGTTGCGTCCTTGAAGTCGACGTTATGCGGGGCGGATTTACTGGGCCTGCTCACTTTTCGAGCTCCTTGCTGATCTGTGCGATGCGGGTGCGGGTCTCGGCTGGGTCGAGGGCGCTGTCCCTCAACTGATCGAAGATTTCCGTGTAGTTGTCCACGTCCTCCGGGGACTGGAGATACACGGAGTTCTTGGGGTTCTCCAGCCACACCAGGTTCGGTGTGGGGTGCGGGAACGTCAGGATGACGAACGGGCCGTACAGCCCGGGATGCGCGCCGAGCGAGATCGGCAGCAGCTGCACTGTGACGTTCGGCCGCTCGCTCGCCTCCACCAGATTCCGCATCTGGTCTCGCATCACTTCGACGGAGCCGACCGTCCTGCGCAGCACGGCTTCGTCGAGGATCGCCCAGAGTCTGGCGGGGGCCTCACCGCCCAGGCGGCTGTTCTGCCGCTCCATGCGGACCCTGACCAGGGACTCGACCTGCGGCGGGGACAGATCCTTCCTCATCTGGGAGATCACCGCGCGGGCGTAGTCCTCGGTCTGGAGCAGCCCCGGCACGAGCATCGGCTGGTAGCTGGCAAGGTGCGTCGCGCCGGCCTCCAGCGCGAGATACCCGTCGTAACGGGTTGGAGTGAGCACTGTCGAGTACTTCCGCCACCAGGGCGTCTGCTGCTCCTTGTCCGCTCGCACGAGGTCGAGCACGTCGGCGCGCCGGTCCTCGTCCTTGACGCCGTACAGGTCCAGCAGTGCCCGAACGAGGACCGGCGTCGTGCCGCGTTCACCGTTCTCGATCCGGCTCAGCGACCCCTGGTTGACCTCCAGTTGGTCGGCGACCTCGCTGAGGGTGAGCCCGGTCGCGTCACGCAGTTCCTTCAGCCGTGCCGCGAGCTGTCGCCGGTACACCGACTGCGGGACCAGGCTTCTCTTCAAGGCCATGCCGGAAGTCTCTCCGTACCGGCGACACCTCTACAACCCATACGGGTCAACTTCACCAGACATATTGCCTAGTTGGTAGTTGCGTCGGCATGCTGTCAGGAGTCACGGCGCGCCTTCGTATGGGCATGCGCCGCAGCCGACCGATGGGCGAGCAGGCCGCGACCTCGCTACCGGCAAGCGCCTCCGCGTCGGTCCTGCACGCCGCACCGGGAGGGTGGGCCATGCCACGGACAACGCTGCTTCGGCAGCTGCTCCAGCAACGGCACTTGACGACGCACGAGGCTTTCGCCGCCCAGTACGACCGGGCTGCCGAGCGGCTGGCGGAACTCGACCGCGATCCCCGCCTGGCGTCCCTCCAGGTCTCTCCACGTCAGTTCGACCGCTGGTATGGCGGGGAGTTGTTGACTCTGCCCCGTCCTGACGCCTGCCGGGTTCTGGAGCACATGCTGGGCAGACCCGTGTCCGAGCTGTTCTCCACAGGGAACGACGGCGACTCCCCGCACGACCGCGACGAGGAGTCGAGCACGGCCCAGCAGGCGACGAGTGCGCCTCCGCCACGCGAGGACGACGAGAACCCACTGGACATCGTCGCCCGGGCCCGGCAGCTCACGGCCAGCAACGCCGACGACGCGACGCTCGCGTTCCTCGACTCCTCGCTGGAGGGCATCTCCAGCCGGTACGAACAGCACGGGCCGTACGTCCTCCGGCCCCAGGCCCGCCAGGTGCGGCAGCTCGCCCACACCCTCCTCGACGGCCGCCAGCCCCCACGCACGCGCCGGGAGCTCTTCCGCCTCGCCGCCCGCGCCTCCTGCCTGCTTGGCTACATGGCGGTCAATACTGGCGACTTCCCGCTCTCGGAGGCGTACTGCACCGAGGCTCGGGATCTCAGCCGTGAGATCGGCGACCTGGACACAGAGCTCTGGGCGTGCGGCACGCTCTCCTTCAGCCTCTACTACGCCGGCCGGTACGACGAAGCGGACGCCTGCGCCTCCGCGGCTGTTGAGCGAGCTCCCCGCCACGGCCAGTCCATCCGTCTGCTCGCCAACGGCCGGGCCCGGGCCCTCGGCAAGACCGGCGACCGGCGTGCCGTCGAGCAGGCCATCGGACAGGCACTCCGCCTCTCCGACCTCCACGAGGTGCCCGTCGGGTTGACCTCCTGCATCTCCTTCGAGCCGTACGGACGGGCCAGGACGCTGGCCAACGCCGTCACCTCACACGTGGCGCTGCGCAACACGGCCCAGGTACTGCGCGACGCTGAGCACATCGACGACCTGGTGGAGCACTCGTCCTCCTGGAGCCGTTCGCTCGTACGCCTCGACGTCGCCACCGCGCTGCTGCAGCAGCGCAGGCCCGACATCGACCACGCGATGGCGCTGGGCCGTGAGGCCCTGCGGCTATGCGGAGACACACCGATCAGCTCCGTCTACCAACGCTCCCGTGACCTGCATGAACAAGCCGGACCATGGCGTGATCACCCGGCGGTACGCGATTATGGCGACGAGTTCCGCACCTGGAGCTCGCAGCCAGCGGCCCTGGCCATGGCGTCATCCGCGTCGTAGGCGCCGTCGGTGTCGTCGTACTCCGGGGCAGTGTGAAGCCGAAGGAGTACGTCGGGTGCCCCTGCTCAGCGCCGATCCCGCCGCGTTCCCCGCCGAGCCTCCCGCCGACACGCACGATCCGGCGGTCACTGCCGCCCACGACTGGGCGGCGTTCAGCGCACTCGACGAGATGACCGACCACTGGGCGCGCCCCGGCTGGTCGGACGGCAGCTGGGCGTACTACTGGATGCTGACCTTCCCGGATGATCAGCGGCTCGCGACTCTCGCCGGGCACTGCCAAGAAGAGCTGGCACCCCTCGGCCTCGACCCGGTGCCGGCGGACGGATTGCACATCACCCTCGCCCGAGTCGGAACGCCCGGCGCCGTCACCCCCGGCCAGCTGGACAGCCTGGCGCGGGACGCCGAGGCGCTGGTGCCCTCCGCGTTCTCCGTACGCGCCATGCCGCTGGCCGGCTCCCGCGGCGCCGTCCGCCTGTCCCTCGGCCCCTGGGATCCCCTACTCCGGCTGCACCACGCGCTGGCCAAGGCAGGGAGCAGCGTCGGTCTGGCCCCGAAGAAGCCGACGTCCGCATTCCGCCCACACCTGAGCCTCGCGTACAACAACCGCCGGCGCCCCGCCGCGCCCGTTGTGGAGACGGTCTCAGCGCTTCGCGCTCTACCGGCTGTCGAACTCTCCGTGTCCTCCGTCCAGTTGGTGGAGCTCCGCCGTGAGGGGCGGACCTACCGCTGGGATGTGCGGAGGAACGTCACGCTCGAGTAGCCCGCTGACGTCCAAGGCGAGAACCACGACCACTTCCTTCCCGATCGCGGTCGGCCTGACGCACCACGCGGAAGCCAACTCCCCGACGAGCAGCAGTCCGAGACCATTGCCCGTCAACTCATCCACCGACTCCTCCACAGAGCGTGCCCGGACCCTGGAAACATCCCGTCCCGCGTCATGGACCCGCAGTACCGCCACGTCCAGATGGACCTCCACACACAGGCAGTCCGGTCCGCCGACTGTGTGCCTGAGCGCGTTGCCCACAAGCTCCGAGGCGATCAGAACGGCGTCGTCGACCCGCCCCGGCGCGGCACGCCCCTCCAGGAACTCTCGTACATGTCTGCGCGCGAGCCCCGAAGGCTCGGCGCAATCGGCCAGCTTCACCCAATGACGCCGTAGGGGCGTCCGCCTGCAGAGCCGCTCTTCGTCCACCGCGTCCATCGCCACTTCTCGTTTCCGCTTGGCACGGGTCTGTACGCTCACCGGTGTAATTGATGATCATGGAAGAGACATCAAGTGACTGACACCGTGGCCGAGTTCGTGGCCGCCGATGACCAGGTGGATCCCTCGCAGGAGGCCGCGACGGTCGAGCAGAAACTGATCGACCAGCTCGTCGAGCAGGCCCGCAGCAAGGGGCTGCAGCTGACCGGCGAGGGCGGGCTGCTGCAGCAGCTGACCAAGACGGTTCTGGAGTCTGCCCTGGAGGGCGAGATCACTGACCATCTCGGCTATGGCAAGCACGACCCGGCGGGCAAGGACGGCGGCAACTCCCGTAACGGCACCCGCTCGAAGACGGTGCTGACGGACATCGGGCCGGTCGACATCGACGTGCCCCGCGACCGGGAGGGGTCCTTCGAGCCGGCCATCGTCAAGAAGCGGCAGCGCCGGCTGACCGGCGTGGACGAGATGGTGCTCTCGCTGTCCGCGAAGGGCCTCACGCACGGGGAGATCTCCGCGCACCTGGCCGAGGTCTACGGCGCGGACGTGTCCAAGACGACCATCAGTACGATCACCGACAAGGTGATGGATGGCATGGCCGAATGGCAGAACCGGCCGCTCGACCGCGTCTACCCGGTCGTCTTCATTGACGCTATCAACGTCAAGATTCGGGTTCTGTCGACGATCTTGTGATCCGGATAGTTCAGACTCACCGTGCGAGTAGGACGCGTTTGCGTAGGAGATCGAGGCTGGCCCTG
>NZ_JBEXPK010000083.1:0-33446 GCF_040612015.1 Streptomyces sp. NPDC006476
ACCATCTCCAGTCGGGTCAGGTCGCGGACCGCGGCCAGGACGTGGGTGGAGTCGGTGCGTTGTGTAGTGCGCTCGCGTACCAGGCCGGCCTCCTTAAGCGTCGTACGCCTCGACGTGCCCAGCCCCACCTTCATGGGCGCGCCGGGCGAGGCTCCGGGGGCTTTCGCCCTGGAGTCCGCCCTCGACGAACTCGCCGAGAGGTGCGGGATCGACCCGATCCAACTGCGCCTGCGCAACGAACCTTCATGCTTGCTGCCCTTGATGGCTCAGGTGGCTGTTCCCCCTGCCCCGCCACTTCTTCCGGACTGCTGATTAGGCTCTGCGGACCATCGCTGGGTAGGGCGAGGCCAGGCGGAAGGAGTTGCGCCACGAGTTGTTCGACGAGGGGAGCGTCAACGTGTCCGCCAACGCGGGGTTCGACATCGCCAAGGACTTCCACTGGCTCGCGGTTCACCGACGACCACGGCCGACAACTGGCAGCCGCAGGGTCGACAACGACCCCGACGCCATCGATGAGGCCGTCGCCGATCTCACGGCCGTCCAGGCCGAGCACGGCGAACTCACCATCGGACTGGACCTGATGGGCAGCGTCGCCGCTCTGCTGACCGCGATGCTGCTGGCCGCGGGCTTCCGTGTGGTGCACGTGCCCGGCCTGGCCGTCAACCGGGCCCGACGCGGCACCCGGGGCGGGGAGAACAAGTCCGACCCCCGCGACGCCAAGGTCATCGCCGAACAGGTCATGCTCCGCGACGACCTGCGGGATGTTCACCTGCCCGACGAGGCCACCGCAGAGCTGCGGCTGCTGGTCAGCCACCGCACCGTGCTGGTCAAGGAGACCACCGCGCGCATCAACCGGCTGCGCGACCTGCCCGCCCCCATGCACCCCGGCCTGGAGAGGGCCACCGACCCCACGAACAAGTCCAGCCTGATCCTGCTGGCGCACTACGTCACTCCGGAGGAGATACGACGGGCCGGAAGCAGCCGCATCACCGAATACCTGCGCAAACGCGGAGTCACGCGGCCGATCGCCGAGGCCTACTGCCATCCCATCTGTACGGCACCCAGGTTGACGTCGTCCGCGTCCGCCGACCCGGACGTCGTCGAGGCCCGCACTTATCGTCCTCGCCCTGGTCGTCAGCCCCGCCGCCACTGCCCGCGTCAGCGGTGCTGCTGCCCCTGCTCAGCGTGGTCTTCGCCGTCGCTCGATCGAGGGGCGGCATCCTGCTCGCTCTGGGCAGCAGCATCCCCGTCAGCCCGTACGTGACGACGACCTCCTCTTCCCTCTACGTCGTGTGCCGACTGGCGGGCAGCTACCGCTCCCGTCGCTGGGGCTCCCCGTCGGTCCGCCATCCCGCAACGCGCATGAACGGAAAGCGGCCTCTCAATTGAACGCATGCTCGCCAACCGGCTCACCGAGCTCGCCTCCGCGGAACTGATCGTGCGCGAGGTGGACGAGGGACCGCCACTGCCAGTGCCGCACGGAATGACGGTCGCAGGCATGGCGCCGGAGTCCGCGCTCAAGGAGCGCGCGCAGTGGACGAAGACGCCGTGGCCGCGGCCTGGCACGAGCTGGGGTAGCCGGCGTAGCGCCCTACGCGACGGGACGCGGGCCGGCCACCTCGTCGTAGTGGGTCTCGGCCGACGGGCCGAGGATCTCGTGGGCCTCCAGGAACATTTCGTGCGCCTCGTGGCCCACCCAGCCCGCCGGCAGGAGTTCGGTCGGCAGGTCGGGGTCACGGAAGGGGAACTTGCGGTAGTCGTACGTCAGCCGCATGCGTTCGACCAGCGCCTCCTCGGGGCTGAGGTGCCCGGCCCGGTACGACGGCATCCGGCTGCGGTAGGTGCGCAGCAGCTCCCGGTAGTCCTCGTTGAGGGCGGCGAGATCCCAGCTGCGCGCCGCCATCTCGCGGTCGACGGGCAGTCCGCCCGACTGGCAGCGCAGGGTGTCCAGGCGTATGGCCGGCTCGTCCGCGAACTTCTCCCGCACCTGCTGGAGCCGGTCGTGCGGGGAGACGTACGTGGACGGGGCGAGGGGACCGAAGCCGAGCCAGGCCAGTTCCTTGCGGATGCGGTCGCGTACGCCGCGCTCGCTCTCGGGGACCGAGTAGATGACCATGTACCAGTGCCGGTCCCAGTCGGACGGCGCCCGGTCGAAGATGCGTGAGCGGCCTTCGTCGAGGAGCTGGAGACTGCGCTTGTTGAGCGCGTAGAGCGTCTCCCTGCCCTCGCGCCGGACGTCGAACCAGCCCTCCTTGCGCAGGCGGGCGAGGACCACCCGCACCGTGCTCTCACCGACGCCGAAACAGCCCATCAGGGTGCTGAGGGTGCGCAGCCGGGCGGTGCCGCCGCGGTAGCGGACGTAGTCGCCGAACAGGTCGAAGACGATCGATCGAGGCTTCACGGAACCGACTATGTCACACGGACGGCCGTCGCGAGTATGAGCCGCCCGACGGATGAAGCTCATGTACCTGCCGGTGATCGGCCTCGATGAAACGAAACAAATTATTGACGCCCGTGTATCCATTGACACAAGATGCGTCCGGGCCTGAGTCTGGGCTTGTACTCGACGCTGAGGCGGAAGTCATGGTTTCTCGGATCGCTGTTGTGGGAGGCGGCCCTGGTGGGCTGTTCTTCGCGGCGCTCATCAAGCAGGCCGATCCGTCGGTCGAGGTGACGGTCTTCGAGCGCAACCGCGCGGAGGACACCTTCGGCTTCGGTGTGGTGTTCTCGGACGCGACGCTGGCCGTCATCCACGAGGCGGATCCGGTCCTGCGCACCGCCCTCGCGGAACACGGCCGGCACTGGGACGCCATCGAGGTGCGGCTGAAGGGGCAGCGGATCCGCTGCGGTGGCAACGGCATGGCCGCCATCACCCGCAAGACCCTGCTCCAGCTGCTGCACGAGCGGGCCGAGGAGGTCGGGGTGGAGCTCCGGTTCAGCCATGAAATCCCCGCGGATTCCGCCGAGTTGGCCGACTACGACCTGATCGTGGCCGCCGACGGAGCGAACTCCCGCTTCCGTGACCGGCTCGCCGACGTGCTCGTGCCGGAGGTGGAGGTCGCCACCGCCAAGTTCATCTGGTTCGGCACGGACTACCTCTTCGACGGCCTGACCTTCGTCCACGAACACGGCCCGCACGGAACCTTCGCCGTGCACGGCTACCCGATCAGCGACAGCGTCAGCACCTTCATCGTCGAGACCGACGAGGAGTCCTGGCGGCGGGCGGGGCTCGACGAGTTCGACACCGCGCAGCCGCCGGGTCCGAGCGACGAGAAGACCAAGCAGTACCTGGAGAAGCTCTTCGCCGAGCAGATCGACGGACATGAACTGCTGGTCAACAACTCCCGCTGGGGCAACTTCCGCACCCGCCGCGCCCAGCGCTGGCACAGCGGCAACGTCGTCCTGCTCGGCGACTCCGCGCACACCGCGCACTTCTCCGTCGGCTCCGGCACCAAGATGGCCATGGAGGACGCCGTCGCCCTCGCCGACAGCCTCCTCGCCCACCGTGGCGACCTCACGACCGCCCTGTGGGCGTACGAGACGGTCCGCCGACCCTCGGTGGAGAAGATCCAGGGCTCCGCCCGGCCGAGCCTGTCCTGGTGGGAGAACTTCGGGCGCTACCACGACGCCTTCGAACCGACGCAGTTCGCCTTCCACTTCATCTCCCGCAGCATCGGCAAGGAACGGATCGCGCGCCGCGATCCGGACTTCGTCGAGCAGGTCGTACGGGACTGGCGGGCGGCACACGAGGGGCTCGCTCCCCTGGACACGCCGTTCAGGGAGTTCAGGGGCCGGCGCCTGACCGCGGCCGACCTCGCTGCGCTGCGCTCCCAGGGCTGCCTGTGGCTCACCGCCCCGGAGGACGAGGCCCAACTACCCGAGATCTACGACGAGTTGGCCGACGCCCTGGGCGGTGACACACCCCCGGACCTGGTCGCCGTCCAGGGCGGCACCCCGTTCACCCGGTCGCTGCTCGCCGAACAGGCCCGGCTGGTGCACGGCGTACCCGCACTGATCGTGGAGGACGGTATGGACGACGACCGCGCAGAAACGTTGCTGCTGTCCGGTCGCGCCGACCTGGTGGCGGGGGAGCGGGCATGAGCAACGACCTGACGCCGATGTTCGCGCCCGGGGGCGTGGTCGTGATCGGTGCCTCACGGCAGAGCGGCAAGCTGGGCGCCGCCATGGCCCGTTCGCTCGCGACCTTCCCCGGCGCCCGCGCCCTGGTCAACGCACGCCGCCCCGAACCCGGCGAGGGCGTGTACGCCTCCGTCGCCGAAGCAGCCGCGCACATCGACGGACGGCTCGACCTGGCCGTGCTCTGCGTACCGGCGGCCGGCTGCGCCCAGGCGCTGGCCGAGGCGGCCGCCGCGGGCTGCCGGGCGGCGCTGGTCTGCGCGGGCGGTTTCGGCGAGGCGGGCCCGGAGGGCGATGAGTACGCGGAGGCACTGCTCCGCGTCGCCCAGGAGACAGGGATCCGGCTGCTGGGCCCCAACACCTCCGGCTTCTTCGCCCCCCACCTCGCACTGAGGGCCAGTTTCGTGCCCGCCGCGGGACAGCTTCCCGCCGGAGACATCGCGGTGGTCGCGGCCAGCGGCGGCGTCAATCACGCGCTCTCCTTCGACCTGGTCACCGCCGGGAACGGCATCAGCCTCGGCGTCGGCATCGGGGCAGGCCTCGACGTCACCGCCGCGGACGTCCTGGCCCACCTCGCGGGGGACGAACGTACGACAGCCGTCGCCCTGCACCTGGAGACGGTGCCGGACGGCCCCCGGCTGGTCGATGCCGTACGCCTGGCGGCCGCCGTCAAACCCGTCGTGGCCCTGGTCGTCGGCCGCAGCGACGTCGGTGACTTCGCCCGGTCGCACACCGGAGCGCTCGCCACCTCCTGGCGTACGACACGCGCCGCGCTGCGGCAGGCCGGGGCGGTGGTCGTCGACGACGAACGGGAGATGGTGGACGCACTCACCGCTCTCTCCCGCATCCAGCTGCGCCCCGATCCGGACCCGGGGCTCGCCGTCGTGACCGCCCAGGCCGGACCGGGGCTGCTGCTGGCCGACCGGGCGGGCGCCGACGGCATCCGGATGCCCGAGCTGGCCGACGCCACGCAGCGCACGCTGAGCGAGCTGCTTCCCCCGCTCACCTACCAGCGCAACCCGGTCGACACCGGCCGGCCCGCCCAGACCTTCGCCCGTGTGCTGGACACGACGGCCACGGATCCCGGGGTGGACCTGCTCGCCGTCTACGCCCTCACCGAACCCGACAGCGTCGACCTCGCCTCGGCCGCACAGGACGCCGGACTCGGGGCGCGCTTCCCGGCCGTGGTGGTCGTCGGCGGCCTGCCCGAGGATGTCGCCGAACAGCGGGCACGGCTGCACAAGGCGGGGATTCCGGCGCTGACCGGACCGACTTCGGCCGCCCATGCCGTACGGGCGCTGGTGACGCATGCGCGACAGCGGGCGGTGCGCACGGGCGGGTCTGAGCCGGAGATGTCCGCCTCCGTGCCGTCCGGCCCGCTGGACGAGGACGCCGCCAAGACGTTCCTCGCCTCGCTCGGCATCCGCACCCCGGGCCGCGTCGCATGCGACGCCCGCTCCGACGCCCACGGAGCCCTGCGCCTGCTGGGCGGGCCCGTCGCGGTCAAGGTGCTCGACGCCGCGATCCTCCACAAGACGGAGATCGGCGGAGTCCATTTGGGTGTGCGCACCCCCGACGAGCTCGACGCGGCGCTGGACGCCATCGGCCCCGACCGCCGCTACCTGGTCGAGGCGATGGCCCCGGCCGGCGTCGACCTCGTGCTCGGGGCGCGACGGGACCCCGTGTTCGGGCCGGTCGTCCTCGCCGGGCTCGGCGGCACGGCCGCCGAGGCCCTCGCGGACGTGGCGATCCGGCTCGCCCCGCTCTCCGCGGCCGAGGCCGCCGGGATGCCCGACGACCTGGCCGCCCGCGCCCTGCTCGACGGCTGGCGCGGCGGACCGGTACTCGACCGAGGCGAGTTCGGGCGGGTTGTTGCGGCACTCGCCGCCGCCCTGGCCGCGAGTCCGGACACCGCCGAGATCGAGATCAACCCCCTGCGGCTCACGGCCGACGGGCTGATCGCCCTGGACGCCGTGGTCGTGCACACGGCCGACCGCTGAGGAGAACGACCATGCCAAGGCCGAGCAGCAACGGCGCTGTCCCCTGGCCCGCGGAGTACGCCGAGCGCTACACCGCGAAGGGCTACTGGGAGGGCCACGCCATCGGCGACCGGCTCCACGCCGCCGCCGACGCCACTCCCGACGCGGTCGCCCTCGTCGACGGCGACCGGCGGCTGACCTACCGTCAACTCGCCGAACGGGCGGACACCGTGGCCCTGCGCCTGGCCGCGCTCGGGCTGCGCCCGGACGACCGGCTCGTGGTGCAGCTGCCCAACACCGCCGAGTTCGTGATCCTGACCTACGCCTGTCTGCGCCTCGGTGTCATCCCGGTGATGGCACTGCCCGGGCACCGGCGACACGAGATCGGTCACCTGGTCGAGCACAGCGAGGCCGTGGCCATCGCGGTGCCGGACCTGCTCAAGGGCCACGACCACCAGGCGATGGCGTTCGAGGTCGCCGACGCCTCCCCAACCCTCCAGCGCATCCTGGTACTTGGTGACAAGGTTGGCGACGACGCCGTGGACCTGCGGGAGTTGTGCGCCGCACCCGGCATGCCGGCGGACCGGGCCGCCGTGGACGCGTACCGGCCCGACAGCCGCTCGATCGCCCTCTTCCTGCTCTCCGGCGGCACCACCGGGCTGCCCAAGCTCATCGCCCGCACACACGACGACTATGTCTACAACGCCCGCCGCAGCGCCGAAGTCTGCGCATTCGGCCGCGATACGGTCTACTTCGCCGCTCTCCCGCTCGGCCACAACTTCCCGCTCGGCTGCCCGGGCCTGCTGGGCGTGCTGGTGAACGGCGGCCGGGTGGTGCTGGGCTCGCCCAACCCGGAGAAGGCGTTCCCGATCGTCGAGCGCGAGGGCGTCACCGCTTCCGCCCTCGTCCCGGCCGTCGCCCAACGCTGGCTGGACCACCACCGGGAACACCCGGGCACCGACCTGAGTTCGCTGCGCCTCCTCCAGGTCGGCGGCTCCCGGCTCGCCGACCACGTCGCCCGCCGCGTCCGCCCCGAGTTGGGCTGCACGCTCCAGCAGGTGTTCGGCATGGCCGAGGGACTGCTGAATTACACCCGCCCGGACGACTCCGAAGACGTCATCTGTACGACGCAGGGGCGCCCCATGTGCGAGGACGACGAACTCCTCGTCGTCGACGACCTGGGCAACCCGGTCCCCGACGGCTCACCCGGCGTACTGCTCACCCGCGGCCCGTACACTCCGCGCGGCTACTACCGCGCCGAGGAACAGAACGCCCGGGCCTTCACCGAGGACGGCTGGTACCGCACCGGTGACATCGTGCGGCTGCTGCCCGACGGCAACCTGGTCGTTGAGGGCCGCGACAAGGACATGATCATCCGCGGCGGGGAGAACATCTCCGCCGAGGAGATCGAGAACTTCGCGTACCAGGCCCCCGGCGTCGCCCGCGCCGCCGCCGTGGCGATGCCCGACGCTCAACTCGGCGAGCGGGTCTGCCTCTACGTCGTACCGGAACCGGGGCACACGGTGACCCTCGACGACATCCACGACGTCATGGAGCGCGCCGGGATCGCCCGCTTCAAGTTCCCGGACCGGCTGGTGACCGTCCCCGAACTCACTGCCACCAAGGTCGGAAAGATCGACAAGAAAGCGCTGCGCGCCGACATCGCGCGCCGGCTCGACGCCGAAGGAACCCCCGATGACCAGTGACACCGTGATAGCCCCGGAGGAGACCGACCCCGAACTCCGCAAGCTGTACGACGGATTCGCAGCGGCCGGCCTCATCCCCCTGTGGACCGAGATCGGCGACCTCATGCCGCTCACCCCGCAGCCCGAGGCCGTCCCGCACGTCTGGCAGTGGGACACCCTCCTCCCGCTCGCCCGCCGGTCCGGAGATCTGGTGCCGGTCGGACGGGGCGGCGAGCGCCGCGCGATCGCCCTCGCCAACCCCGGCCTTCCCGGACGGCCGTACGCGACTCCCAACCTCTGGGCGGCGGTCCAGTACCTGGGCCCGCGCGAGGTCGCCCCCGCGCACCGCCACTCGCAGGGCGCCTTCCGGTTCATCCTGGAGGGCGAGGGTGTCTGGACGGTCGTCAACGGCGACGCGGTGGAGATGCGCCCCGGCGACCTCCTCCTCACCCCGTCGATGCACTGGCACGGCCACCATCACGTCGGTGACGCGCCGATGGTCTGGCTGGACGGTCTCGACATCCCGCTCGTGCATCGCCTGGACGCCGGGTTCTTCGAATTCGGCGAGGACGGGGTGTCGGACCGGTCGACTCCGGCCCGGTCGCGCAACGAGCGGCTGTGGGGGCACCCGGGACTGCGGCCGATCGGGGCGCCGGACAGCCCCGACTCCCCGCTGATGGCCTACCGTTGGGCCGACACCGACGACGCCCTCACCGCCCAGCTGGAGCTGGCGGACGAGTCACACCCCGGTGTCATCGAGCCCGGCCACGCCGGCATCCGCTTCACCAACCCCGCCACCGGTCGCGACGCCCTGGCCAGCCTGCGCACCGAGATGCACCGTCTGCGCCCGCGCACGGCCACCGCCACCCGCCGCACGGTGGGCTCCTCGGTCTGGCAGGTGTTCCGCGGCAGCGGCACCGTCACCCTCGACGACCAGGTGATCGAGGTGACCGCCGGCGACCTGATCGCCGTCCCCTCCTGGTGCGCGCTGACGATCGCCGCGCACACGCAGCTCGATCTGTTCACCTTCAGCGACGCGCCCCTCTACGAGGCGCTCAACCTCGCCCGCACCGAAACGACCGGGAGCACCCCCGCATGAAGCTCGCCACCATCCGCACGGCCGGCGGCACGGCGGCCGTACGCCTCGACGGCGACCTGGCCATGGAGACCGGCGCCCCCGACGTCGCCGCCCTCCTGCGTCGCTCCGACTGGCGTACCCACGCGGCCGTGGCCGACGGTCCGGCGCACGACGTGGCCACCTTGGACCTCGCCCCCGTCGTCACGACCCCGGCCAAGATCTTCTGCGTGGGCCACAACTACCGCACCCACATCGCCGAGATGGGCCGCGAGACGCCCTCGTACCCCGCTCTCTTCGGCAAGTTCGCCAACGTCCTGCTCGGCGCACGCGACGACATCGTCCACCCGGGCGAGACGCAGGAGCTGGACTGGGAGGCCGAACTCGGCTTCGTCATAGGCTCCCGGCTGCGCCGCCGGGCCACCAAGGAGGAGGCGGCGGCCGCGATCGCCGGCTACACCGTCGTCAACGACATCTCCATGCGGGACTGGCAGTGGCGTACCCCGCAGTGGCTGCAGGGCAAGGCGTGGGAGGCCAGCACCCCGGCCGGGCCCTGGCTGGTCACCGGCGACGAGGTCGACGACGCGGCCGACCTGGAGATCCGCCTCGAGGTAGACGGCGAGGTCATGCAGCGCTCACGCACCTCCGACCTGCTCTTCACCCCGGCGGACATCGCCGCGTACCTCAGCACGTTCACCACGCTGGAGCCGGGCGACCTCGTTCTCACCGGTACGCCCGGCGGCGTCGGCGCGGCCCGTGACCCGAAGGTGTTCCTGAAGCCGGGGCAGGTCGTACGGACCGTGATCGAGGGGCTCGGGGAGTGCGTGAACACTCTCGTCGAGGACAAGCCGTGAAGGTCCTCGGCTGGGTCGAGGACGGGCAGCGGCGGCTGCAACAGGCCGTCGATGCGCTGCCGGCGCACGCGGTGGCCGAACCGTCCGCCCTGCCCGGCTGGACCCGCGGCCACCTGCTCACCCACCTCGCCCGCAACGCCGACGCCCTGGTCAACCTCCTGACCTGGGCCCGGACGGGCATCCCGACCCCGATGTACACCTCGCCGGACCAGCGCGCCACGGACATCGAGGCGGGTGCGGGGCGGCCACTGTCCGAACAGCGTGCGGACCTACGCGTGTCCGCCTCCCGGTTCGCCGAGGCGGCCGAGGCGCTGACGGCCGACGCGTGGTCGGCCACGGTCACCAGTGGGCAGGGTCGCGAGATCGCGGCATCCGAAGTGCCGTGGCTACGGGCCCGCGAGGTGTGGATCCACCTGGTCGACCTGCGCGTGGGCGTCGGGATGGACGTGCTGCCGCCCGACCTCGCCTGGGCCCTCGTACGCGATGTGGCCGGGTGGATGTCAGCCCGCCTGGCGCCGGACACCGGGGTTGAGTTGACGGCGGACGGCCGCGGCACCGTCGTACTCGGAACGCCCTCCCCGAGCGGCGGCACGGTCTCCGGAAAGCCGCACGCCCTCGCTGCCTGGCTCACCGGCCGGGGCGGCACCGAAGAACTGCGGGGCGAGCTGCCGAAGCTCCCGCGCTGGATGTGACCAAGTGGTTGTCAATGATCAAAGGAGATCGGCATGAGTGAGACCTTCGTCCTGGTGACCGGAGCCTGCCACGCAGGATGGGCCTGGCGCCCCGTCGCGAACGAGCTGCGGGCCGCCGGGCACGTGGTGTACACCCCCACGCTGGCCGGGCTGGGCGAGGACGACGACCCGCGCGACGTGACCCTGACCGACTGTGTGAACAGCCTCGTGGAGTACGTCGAACGCGCGGGTCTGACGGACATCACGCTGGTCGGCCACAGCTGGGGCGGCTACGTGCTGGTGGGCGCGGCGCCCCGGCTGGCCTCCCGGCTGCGTCGGCTGGTGTTCTGGAGCGCGTTCGTGCCGAGCGACGGCGAGTCGCTGATCGACGCGTGCCCGCCGCACTACGGCGAGATGTTCCGCGCCGTGGCGGCCGCTTCCGGCAACAACGGAGTGACATTCCCGTTCGAGGTGTTCCAGCAGGCGTTCATGCAGGACGCCGACGAGGAGACACAGCGGATCGTCCACTCCCTTCTCGTGCCTCAGCCGCTCGGCACGTTCACGGAGAAGCCGGACACGAGCGCGTTCTACGCGTTGGACATCCCGACCGCGTACGTCCTGTCCGAGGAGGACCTCTCGCTCCCCGGCGAGTGGCACTGGGCCGAGCGCTTCCCCCAGCGTCTGAAGAATCCGCTGATGATCGAGACCCCCGGCAGCCACGAGGCCCTCTTCACCCGCCCCGCCGAACTGGCCGACGCGTTCGTCCGGGCCTGCGCGGCATAACGGGGTCATGGCGTCCCACGCAGAGAAAGGCACCCGACCCGCACCGGGCGTGGTCGGGTGCTCTCC
The DNA here is from genome assembly GCF_040612015.1 of Streptomyces sp. NPDC006476. NCBI lineage: Bacteria > Bacillati > Actinomycetota > Actinomycetes > Kitasatosporales > Streptomycetaceae > Streptomyces > Streptomyces sp. NPDC006476. The sequence continues at coordinate 11,251 of NZ_JBEXPK010000083.1, forward strand.
TCGTACGGCCAGAAGAAGCCCGGCTTCTGTGGGGGGAGTAGCTCACCGGCGGGTTCTTCGGTTGCTGGTGATGCGTTCCCGGTGCGCTGCCGGCCAGCGGAAATCGTGCTCAGGGTTGTCCCGCTAGCAGGGCAGGTCGTGGGGGAGGTAGTCCCGCTGGCAGCCGGTGGGGGACTGGTACGCCAATGTGCCGCGCGGTGCTGAGCCGGGAGGCGGATGGCCCGGCCCGGCTCACGCTTGCAGGGTTTCCTGCGGGCTGGTTTTCCGGAGGAGGGGCAGCAGTCCGGCCGCCACGAGAGCGGAGGCGAGGCCGAGGGCGCCGACGGCTTTCGTGAGGTGGCCGGTGGCGGACGTGAGGGCGAGCAGGGCGAGCGGGCAGAGGAACTGCCCGAGGAAGAACGACGCGATCCACAGTCCGGTGCCCCGGCCGCGGTTGCGGTATTCCCGCTTTGACATGGCCCAGGTGAGCAGCGTGGGCAGCAGAAAGCCGGTGCCGATGCAGTTCAGGAAGGTGCCGAAGAGCAGAATCGCCACGTTGTGGGCCAGGCTGATCAGCACGAACCCTGCCGCGCACAGGGCGAAGATCGCGGCCAGTCTGCGCTCCGGCCGGCCGATCATCGAGGCGAAGATGACGGAGCCGATGACCGTGGCGGTGCTGGCGATCGCGGTGACCATGCCGATGAGGACGCTGGACTGTATGCCCAGGCCGTTCATCAGGTAGGCCGTTTCGGCCGGGACGGCGTAGAAGACGATGCCACCGAACACCGAGAGCAGGCAGATGCCGGCCAGCCGGCCGGCCGAGGAGCGCCGATGCCCGATGGTGGGTGCCTCGTCCACGGGGGCGCCCGGGCCGGGCTTGGACAGGAATGCGGCCATCGCGGGGGCGAGGAGCAGCCCGACGGCGTAGAGCTGGAACGGGGCGCGCCAGTCCGAGGTGGCCATCGCCCCGCCGAGTATGAAGAGGGCGGTGGCGGAAATGGTGGCGCACACCGTCTGCAGGGCCAGGTAGCGGTCGCGTGCCCGGCCCGCGTAGTAGTCGCCGATCAGCGTCGTGCAGGAGGTCAAGACGAAGGCCTCGGCGACACCGAGGAGGGCACGGCTGGCCACGATGGCACCGAGCGAGTCCAACCACAGCGGAGCGGTGCCGAACAGCGCGTACAGGACGGTCGCGACGACCAGCGGAATCCTGCGTCCCAGACGGTCGATCAGGACTCCCGCGAGGGGGGCGACCAGTGCGAGCGTGAGCGCGGGAATCGTGAGGACCAACGGGACCAGTACGTCCGCGTCCGGCACCGTGCTGAACAGCTCCTGCAGCTTCGGCAGCACGGGCGCGAGGAGCACCGCGCCGAGGACCGGCAGACAACTCCCGCTCATCAGGAGCGTCAAGCGCAGACTGCCCCCGGATTCCGGCACGGGCTCGGTGCTCCGGACGGCGAAACCGTCGGTGGGAACGGGTGAGGAGGTGAAACCGGGCACGCAAGGCCTCCACGCGGGCGGTGACGGGGCACGCAGCAGGCTGCCGCCGTGGCTGTGCCACACCGCGGAGCGCCAGTGCACTGAAGGGAAACGCCCGGAGGAATGAGGGGGCGTCTGGACTTGCACGACTATCGGGCAAGTTGCTCCCTGTCGCCTACCCCCTACGCCATTCAACTGGTGGATCTCGCCTATCCGTCTTCTGGATGGTTCCCGGTACCGATCTCCCGCCGAAGATCGGTTCAGGGTGCCGGCCGGCGGCAACGCTGCAACACATACACCCTCCTGCCGCTCACGCCCGTCTCCATGACCGCCCTGGCATGAGCCGCCGCGGCAACCCGCAAACCCCCTGCCCAGGTCCGTCGCCGCGCCGGCATCGACAAACGCCGGCGAGCCCTGACCGCACTCGCCACCCTGGAACAGCAGGGCAAAAAGATCAACCACGCCGCGGTCGGTCGGCCGCACCGCTGGCGTCTCCACCTGGCTCACCTACGCCGAAGGCGTCCGCGAGCGCATCGAAGCCACACAACAACACCAGCAGCCGACCGTCCCTCCACCCCACATGCCCGGCCCGTGCCACGGTTCAGTAATCCCCGAGTGGCGCGAGGATGTCACCAGAACATCCACAGGGGCCGGGTGACCGGAGTCGGGCCAGCACCGGCGGCAACAGCACCGCCGGCAGGGACAGGACGCCCAGCAGGACGAGACCGAAGGCGCCCACGCGCTGGGTGACACGCATGGTCGACGAAGACCGATACTGCATCGACGTCCTCACCCAGATCGGCGCCGTCACCCGGGCCCCTGCAGGAGGTCGCCCTGGGCCTGCTCGACGAACACGCCAGGAACTGCGTGTTGAACGCCGCCCGTTCGGACCAGGAGGCGGCGGACGAGAATCTCGACGAACTCGCCCTCACCATGCGCCGGGTGGTGGGCATGTGATCGAGTCGGTTCCGAGGCGTCGGTCCTTTCGAAGGAGGGCCTGTGCGGGTCTGAACCGGATCAGGGCGATGCCACCCGGCGGCGGTACAGGTCGCGTTCTGCTGCCGGCTCGCCGACATTAACGCACGAAGAGTCCGTCCAGGCGGCTCAGGAACTCGTGGTGGTCGATCTCTCCGCGTACGTACCGGTCCTTGAGGATCTCCACGGCGTGCTCCCTCGCGTCGAGGACGGGGACCTGCCCCTGGCGCGGGGACTGTCGCTGGGATCCTATGACCAGTCGCGCTGCCAGGAAGAGGCCGAGCGCGACCGCCACAAGCCAGGCAGGGACGTTTCCGTCGCACATCAAAGAACGTCCCTCACTGCGAAGGGGTCTCGGGCTTCCGGGCGAGGCCGATGACGCACGGGGAGCTAGGGGTGGTGCGGCCGTTGATCAGAAAGTCGAAGTGCCGAGCCCGCTCGATAGTGAACCCTGCTGCCACGATGGCCGACTCCGGATCCCGGGTCAGATGGCAGCCGCCGCCCAGCAGCGGCCAGACCAGGTTGACGATGCGCTGCCTCCTCGCCAGGCCGGGACGTGTCGAGCGGATGTGCTCGTAGAAGTAGAGGCGCCCGCCCGGCCGCAGGACACGGTGGGCCTCGGCGAGCGCCGCGGGAACATCGGCGATCGTGCACAGGACGAGGGAGGCCACGACCCCGTCGGCAGAGGCGTCCGGGACGGGGAGCTTCTCGGCCCGGCCTGCGCGTACCTCCACCGGCACTGGGGACTCGGCCGCCGCCCGCTCGGCGAGTGCGCGCAGACGCGGCTCGGGTTCTACGGCGATGACCTGTTGCACCGCTGGTTGGTAGTGCCGGAAGTTGGCGCCGTTCCCCGCTCCGATCTCCACGATCTGGCCGGTGGCGTCGGCGAGCAGTTCACGGCGGTGCTCCAGTCCGCCGTGGACTTCGGCGAAGGCGTTGATCCGGGGGTAGATACGGGCGAACAGCGGGTTCTTCACCGGCTTTTGCCGGACAGTGACGGCAGGCATGCGATGACTCCTCTCGGACCGCTGACCGCAAGCTACTACGCTCTCGTAGTAATTGTTACCCTCCTGTAGTAGGTGGAGTCAGTGCGCTCCGACCACGCAGGCCAACGGAGTCGTCGCGATCAGCCAAGCGGAACCGGCGATCGCCCACGCGTGAAGCGCGCCGCCGACCGCCGTCAAGGCCACCCGTCGACGGCCCGGGCGGGCGGGGGGGCGGTGCGTCCTCCCCCTCCAGCTGACGGATCCGCGCCTCGAGCAGGTCACGGCCCCCCATCCCGGCCGCCGGGGCCGGGTGCGCCCACCGAGGTGCACCGCCGACCTTCAGCAGTGCTCCCGCCACGGCGCCGACACCGCAGTGCGACACCGCGTACCGATCGGCCGCCAGCTCGCGTTCGGCGGTGAACACGGTCCCCAGGTGTTCGAGCAGCGGGAGCGCGAAGTGCCGCGCTGTCAGAACCGTCGTGATGAGCGTCCTGAGTGGGTCGCGACCGCGGGCGTGCTCCGCCTCGTGTGCCAGGACGGCTTGGAGTTCCGCGGATGTCGCCGACGCTACGAGCCCGCTGCTGACGGTCACCCGAGGGCGCAGCAGCCCGTGGGTGAACGCGAACGGGGCGGTGTCCTCGACGACCTCCACCGGAGTGGTGAAGCCGGCCTTCCGGGCTGCGATGCGAACGGCCGGAGGCTCGTCGACGGTCAGGTTGCGGACTTGCAGGTCGACGGCCCGAGTAGCACGGAGCCCACGCCAGAGCCGCCGGGCCGACCGCACGGCTCCGGCGACCGACAGGGTGAGGAGCACCGCACCCGCCCACATCCTGCCCGATAGCAGGACACCCGCCCCCTGATCGGTGATCTGCCAGGTCAGCGCCATCGCGAGGCAGCAGGCGACGAAGACCGCCGCGGCATGGACCGCCACCGATGCGATGACCAGGGCCCAGAACGCCCGGTTGCCGCTCACGTCACTGCCCCAGCAGTCCCCGCAGCCGCTCCCGCAACTGCGCGTCCAGCGAGGCCTCGGTGGCGAAACGAACGACGGCGGCATCCCCGTACTCCCGCAATACCTCGCGCACGGCGATCGCGGCCTCGTCCGGGACGGCGGCCGTGTACGCGTACCCGCGCCCCTGCGCGGTGCGGTTCAGCACGCCTTTCTCGGCCAGACGGCCCATCACCGTCATCACGGTGGTGTACGCGAGCGACTGCTTTCGGTCCGCATTGATCCTGTCGAGCACCTCGCGAACGGTCACCGGCGCCCCGGCCTCCCAGCAGGCCCGCATGACTTCGCCCTCCAGTGCCCCCAGAGCCACTCGCGATCACCTCCCCGGCGTTGCGCTACTACGCAAGGGTAGTACCAAGAAGTGCGGCGCAGAACCCGACGGGCACAACGCCGCCACCCCTGCCCCGGCAGTGGCCGACGGAATGCCATCGTCGGCGACGTCGGTCGGCTCCCACTGGGTCCCGCCGCAGGTGCTTCATCGCGTGTGTTCCGCGGCGTCGGCGCCCGTCTGTGCGCGAGGACCTCTTGGCCGATGGTGAGGTGACGCTGGCCGACTCCCTCATGTTGCGCCGAACAGTGGCGATGATCGCGTCGCTGTTCGTCGACTTCCGTGCCCGTGTGCCCCCGGCCACCGCGGAGGAGCCCCCACTGCCACGGCAGGGGTGGGGACTCGACGCCCACGGCTGGGGCGTTGTGCTTCACCACGGGAGGCGGTCACTGTGATGCGCATCTGCTAAGAACCAAGGCTTCGTTGGGCGACAGAAAGGCGAACTTTTCACCCATAAGAGGATGAAAGCTGCCAGATCGTGATGTTCTGATTACGATCTGTCGCATGCCGCAGGAATCTGCCGGCTGCGCGAGGGTGCGCAGGCCGGCCCTCGCCCTCCTCGTGGGTCTGGTGCTGATGCTCCTGGCCCACGCTGTCGCGTGCGCCGGGCACCCGGCTGACGGGCACGCGCACCCCACGGCAGCGGCCGCATCGGCGGTGCACGAGGAGGCCGGAGCGGACAGTCTGCGGTCCGTGTGGGAGGCGGCGGACTGCGCTTTGGCCCACGGAGCCGACGAGCACCCCGGGCATGGAACCCTGTGCTGCGATCCGGCTGACTGGCCCGCCGACGCGCGCGGGCCCGCCGGTGCACTGCTCCTGGCGTTCACGCTGATCGCGCTGCTTTTCCTGCGTCACCGCGTGGTGGACACCGCGACGTCGGGCGCCCCGCCAGGGGGAGGGGACCCGGCGGCCGTGCCGACTCCCGGTGGCTCCCACCTGCTGAATCTCGTCTGCGTCAGCCGTACCTGACCGTGCCGCCCGGCATGAAACCGTCGGGCCTTCCGGCACATTCACCCGTACGGCAGACACGCGGCCCCAGCGCGAGCGAGGCCGCGAGAGGACCCCCACATGAGCACTGCCCTGCGCAGCATCACGTCGCACGACGTCACCTCATTCCTCGCGGCGCACGAACTCCCCGAACCGGCCGGAGCACCGCGCCGGTCACCGGCCGGCATGGTCGGCAACACCCCCGTCCTGTGGATCGGGGAACCTTTCAACCCCACGGGCCGCGGCTTCTGGGCGAAGCTGGAGGGCGCCAACCCCGGCGGCATCAAGGATCGCCCGGCGCTCCACATGGTCGCCGCGGCCCACAAGCGGGGCGATCTCTTGCCGGGCGCCCCGATCATCGAGTCCACCAGCGGCACCCTCGGTCTCGGCCTGGCACTGGCCGGGATCACGTACGGCCATCCGGTCACCCTGGTCACCGACCCCGGGATGGAGCCGCTGATGGTGCACCAGCTCCGTGCTCTCGGGGCGCACGTGGACGTGGTCACCGAGCCGCATCTGGTAGGCGGCTGGCAGGAGGCACGCTGCGAGCGCGTGCGTGAACTGCTCGCCCATACGCCCTCGGCCTGGTGCCCCGACCAGTACAACAACCCCGACAACGTCGCCGCTTACGCACCGCTCGCCCTCGAACTCGTCGTCCAACTCGGCCGGATCGACGTCCTGGTCGCGGCGGTCGGCACCGGCGGCCACTCGGCGGGCATCGCCCGCACCCTGCGCACCTTCAGCCCGGACCTCAGGCTCGTCGGCGTCGACTCGGTGAACTCCACCGTCTTCGGCCAGCCCGCCGGCCCCCGTCTGATGCGCGGCCTGGGCAGCAGCATCCATCCCGCCAACGTCGACCACGCGGCCTTCGACGAGGTCCACTGGGTGGCCCCCGGGGAGGCGGTGTGGACCTGCCGTCAACTGGCCCGCGGCCACTACGCCAGCGGCGGCTGGAGTGTGGGCGCGGTGGCGCTCGTGGCGAACTGGCTGGCCCGTACCGAGCCGGAGCGGAGCCGGATCGCGGCGATCTTCCCCGACGGCGTGCATCGCTACTGGAACACCGTCTACAGCGACCAGTACTGCCACACCTACGACATCCTCGGTAGCTTCCCGGCCACCGAGCCGGACGAAATCGCGCACCCCGGTGAGCGCACGGTGGAGCGTTGGACCCGCTGCACCAACGTCGCCGTGCCCGAAGGGGCTAAGCGATGAAGTCCCTTGCCGCGCAGTTCCGTTCGTTCAACGGATGCATCCGTCTGCTGATGATCCAGCAGTTCACCATCAACACCGCCTTCTACATGCTCATGCCCTACCTCGCCGTGCATCTCGCGGACGGGCTGGGCCTGGCCACGTGGGCGGCCGGCCTGGTGCTGGGGGTGCGCAACTTCGCCCAGCAGGGCATGTTCCTCGTCGGCGGCACGCTCGCCGACCGGCTCGGCTATAAGCCGGTGATCGTGGCAGGGCTCGTGCTGCGGACGTTCGGCTTCGGCCTGCTCGGATTCGTCAGCTCACTGCCGGCTCTTGTCGTGGCGTCGGCGGCGACCGGCTTCGCGGGAGCGCTGTTCAATCCGGCGGTTCGCGCCTATCTCGCACAGGAGGCGGGGGAGCGGCGGGTGGAGGCGTTCGCGGCCTTCAACGTCTTCTACCAGGCGGGGATGTTCGTCGGCCCGCTGATCGGACTCGCCCTGCTGGCTGCGGACTTCCGGCTTATCTGTTCCGTGGCCGCGATGCTGTTCCTCGCCCTGACGGTGATTCAGCCGCGCCTGCTGCCCGCCCACGAGAACACAGCACCAGCCGAACCCGGCGGTGGCAGCGTGCTTGCCGACTGGCGCACGGTCGTCGCCAACCGCCCGTTCCTCCTCTTCGCCCTTGCCATGATCGGCTCATACGTCCTGTCCTTCCAGGTGTACCTCGCGCTGCCGTTGCAGGCGCACCGCGCCGCCCCGGACCAGGGCGATGCGGTGACCACGGTGCTGTTCGCGGTCTCGGCCGCGGTCGCCGTGGCCGGCCAGTTGAAGATCACTGCATGGGCCCGGGCGCGCTGGTCGTCCCAGCGCGCCATCGTGTACGGCATCGCGCTCATGGGTGCGGCCTTCCTCCCCCTGCTCATCGACACCGGACCGGCGTCCCGGGCCTCCGGCCCGGCGGCCTTGACCGCGGCACTGGCGCCGCTGTTCGTGGCGGTCGTCCTGCTGGGGTTGGGCACCGCGATGGTCTACCCGTTCGAGATGGACACCGTCGTCTCCCTCGCCGGCGGACGCCTCGTCGCCACGCACTACGGGCTGTACAACACCGTCGCCGGCCTGGGCATCACTCTGGGCAACCTGACCACCGGCGCCGTCTGGGACGCCGCCGACCGTTGGGGACGTCTGGAGCTGACCTGGTGGGGTCTTGTGGCGACGGGCGCGTTCTGCGCCGGCTGCGTCGGGTTGCTGGCGCGCTCGGGCCGCTTGGCCGCGTGTCCCAAGCCGGAGCTCACGGCGGTGGCCTCGTGACCGCGAACACGACGGCCGCCCCGGCGGGCGGGCTCGTGGCGACCCCGCTGAGCGGCATGTGCGCCGACGTCCTGGTGCGGGCCGAGCACGCGTGCGTCGGAGTCAGCCCGTTCAACAGCTACTTCTCGGTCGGGCGGATTCGGCAGATCGCGCAGTGGGCGTACGGGCGTTTCGCGCGGGTCGACTTCTTCGTCCCGGATGGCCCGAGCGCGTACACGTTGCAGGCGCTGGGGGTACCCGCCGGAGCGGGCGGAGTGGAAGGCGCGCAGGCAGGGGCAGTACACCCGCAACAGGATCGGCAGCGCGCTACGGGAGCTGGGTGTCCACGACGGCCGCAGCCGGATCCTGGGCTGGGCGGAACTCCAGCGCGTCACGGCCTTCGCCCGCCTGCACGCGGAGGGGCGCGATCTGTACGAGCGGGACGAGCTCTTCCGCGCCGTCTGCCGGGAGACCAGCGCCTGGGTGCTGGCAGGAAGGCTCCCGCAGGGCCGTCGGCCGGATGAGCGTCAAGTGGACTGCGCTGTACGGTACTTCCTCGCCGAGCTGCCGCTGTTTCTCGACACCGCGGCCATTGTCGGAGCCGAGGCATCGGTGTTCTGCTACCACCAGCCACCGGCGTTCCTGTACCGCCTGTACGATCATGAGCTGGCCCGGCATCCCGCCGCCGATCAGGGATTCGTCGTCCTCACCGAGTCAGGCCCGCGGGGCGGGGAGTCGCGCGGGAAGCTGGTAGCCGCTGACCCACCCCTGCATGCTGCTGATCATCTGGGCCCAGACGCCGGTGACCTGCAGCACGCCGACAAGGACGAGCAGGGCACCGCCGGTGCGCATGACCCCGCGCGTGCCGCCGCGCGAAGTCGAAGACACGCAGGCTCTTGCCGAGCGCCAGGGTGAAGAGCAGGAACGGGATGCCGATGCCCGGGGCGTAGAGGAAGGCGAGGAAGGCTCCGCGCCTGCCGAGCGGGTGGTGAGCGAAAGGGAGAGGACGACGGCGAACGTCGGGCCGGATGTCCTGGTGGCCGTACTCGATGTGGTCCCGCACCCGTCGGCGCCCGGACGTCTGGGCGCAGGCGGTCCCGCGGCGCGGATCTGGGCGAGCTCCGGTCCAGGTCCTTGTCCGCTGGAGCTGTCCATCCGGGGCCGGGCGCCGTGGCCGGGCGTTCATCGCAGCCACAGAAGCAGGAGATGCGGCGCACGACCGCCTGACTGTGGGCTCGGTGTTAGGTGAGCACATGGCGGCGCGCGGCCTAGAGGCGCCGGGCTTGACGACGGTGGGAAGGAATGAGCTGCGGGTGGTGTCGGTCAACCGTCACCCGTACGACGCTTTCCACCCCCATCGGGCTCGCGCACCGCCACACGGGGACGGTCATGCCTTCAGCGACTGGATGCCCTTGCGCAGCACAGAAGCCCTTGAGAAGCTGTGTCACATCCTCTTTCCGCAGTTCACGGCGTTGTGAGGCGTGGTCGTGATCCGGTCTGCCGTTCGGATGGGCGTCGATGGACGGATAGCCGAACGGCGGCTGGGGACTTTCAGACGGCTGTCGCGAGGGAGGGGGAGGCCGCCTTGGGCTGACGGCGGAGGCGGGCCAGCCGGCGCGTCATGAGGGTGATGAACGCTCACTGGATATGAGCTTCGGCGTGGGACATCAGGCGTTCGTAGTCCCTCACGTTGCGCCGGGCCCGCACGAACTGTGCGCTGCGCTGGCGTCATTGCGTCCACCTTCACGCCCCGTGCCCAGGAGGGCTGCCGTCCGTACGGTGACGACATGGGCTGATGACCCACGGCTCACCTGGTTTTGCTTGGTCAGCAGTTGACGACGCTGTGAACCGGAGTCCAGTCGCCCGCTGGGTCCTTGCTGTGGGCGGGCGGCGTCTTGTAGACGAAAGCACCGCTAGAGCCATACATGTAGGCGACGGTACCCGTGCTCTGGTTGTTGTCCCAGGAGCCAGGGCCAGACCAAGTGCTGAAGTAGTACTAGTCCGTCCTGCCGGCCCTCATGCCACAGGACTCACAAGACCACCTCACCGGAGCCCCCGGCCGAACCCACCAGCGTCAACCCAACCACCGACCGCCCCGCTACCCGTCCCGCCGAACAGCGCTCCTGGATACAGGCCCACCCGTCAGCAATCCCGAACAACCCCCGCCAAACTCACCGACCGAGCGAACCCCACAAACCTCCAGCTCACGACACAAGCCACCCACCGCCCACCCCCACGAGCCCAACGCCTTTCGCACAGATGAAGATCGTTCTTGCCCAATTGGGCAAGGGTCCCGGATCAGCTCCCTGGCACGCGCGCCTGCCGGGGAACGGGGCCGCACGCCTCGATCACGTGGGTGTGCTCGCGCAGCACTGCGAGCACGGACGCTCCGTGGGAACACCCCCGCGTCGGCGGGGAGGACGTGGACACCAGGGAACAGACCGAGAACACGAACGGAACACCCCCGCCGACGCGAGGATGTTCCGTGCACGGCGACGAGGTTGGTAACGGTGACCGCGTCCTCCCCGCCGACGCGGGGGTGTTCCGACCCGGTGGGGCGATCCGAGTCGGAACTTCAATGTCCAGGGACCACATCGGTCGGTGGGCGGCCCGTCACCGGGTGCTACGGGCTGCGTTCAGAAGGGGGATTTGGGCAAGTCGGCCAGGCGCCGTGCCCAGAAGGTGCGGTGGATCCAGCGGGCTTCCCGGGCGTGGACGAGACGGTGGCCCCGCAGATACGCAGTCCGCGCGGCCTCGACCTTGTGCGCATAGGCGGCGAGGCCGGAGTCCGCGCCGCGATGCACACGACTCAGGTGGGCGTCGACGGCCAGGCCCGCGCTCATCCCGGTGTAGAGGGCGGTAAGGACGCCCTGGGAGGAGAGCGGGTCGAAGGCGATCGCCGCGTCCCCGGCGGCGGTCCAGCTGTCCCCGTACACCCGGTCCAGGTGCGCTGTGTGCGCGGCGGCCCGGCGTGGCGCGACCGGTGGCGCAGGCGGGGGCCCGTGCCTGTGGGTCCACCGGGACACGTGCCTGGTGGCCGACAACCGTCGGTGAAAGTGGCGCGCGGTGTACGGGGCGGCAGACAGGTCGGTGTCGGTGAAGTAGGCGACGAGGCGCCTGCCGGAGGGCTGTGGGGCGGTGTACCACCAGCCGTCCTTGTCTGATTCGACGAGGGAGCGGCGGTCGGTGTCCCGCCGGTCCGTCTCCAGGTGCGCGTAAAGGGCTGCGAGCCGGTCCCGGACCCACCGCCGGGCCCCACACCGGACGGCGATCGCGGCAGCGCGGCCGGTGGCGTCGATCACCCAGCGGCAGCACACCGTGCGCTCCCCACCCGCCCCAGGAGCATCGGCAGGGCCCGTCCCGCCGCGCAGAGTTAGAGTCCAACCGCCGTCCGGCCTCCGGGCCATGCCGCGTACGGCCGTGCCCTCGGCGACCTCGGCTCCCGCCGCGCGGGAGGCGTCGCGCAGTCGCCGGTCGAAGAGCCGCCGGTCGAGATGCCAGCCGTGGCCATGCGGATCGTTGATGAAGTCCACGGCGTGCAAGTCGGCCGAACCCCACGCCGAAAGGCTGCCGTAGCAGGGCAGGTGCCCGGACCCGAGAACACGGTCAGCGACGCCGAGGTCACCGAGCAGGACCCGCCCGGCGGGCACGAGTGTCTCGCCGACCTTCGGCGGCCCGGTGCCGGCGTCCGCCAGCAGAACCGTACGGCCGGCCCCGGCGAGTGCGATCGCGGCGGCGCAGCCGGCCGGGCCGCCGCCCGCCACCACCACGTCGTAGGTTTCCGCCCCCGGAGCCAGTGCGGGGCTCACCGCTCCTCGTGGAAGGGGTCGAGTCTTTCGAGGTATCCGGCGGCGATCTCCTCCTCGAGGTAGCCGGTCGCCTCCGCTGCCTCGCTGACCGCCTGTGCCACATGGTCGGCCTCGACGGTTTCGGGCGCGAGCCTGTCCGCTGGCCAGATTCCGCCTGCGGCGGCCAGCACGGACGGACCTGCCTCGGGCACCTGCAGGTTGACCAGGTTCGCCGTGTCAGGTGCCCGGTCGAGCGGTGCTCCCGGGCGCGACTCCACGTGGATCCGTTCGGGGAACTTGCCGTCGCCCACGGTGTAGTCGCGCACCTCGATGACGCCAAGCTTCGACCAGTCCTTGATCATCTGTGCGCGCTGCTCGTTCATGGTGCCGCTGAGGCCTCGCAGCCAGGTCGCCCGCCGCTCGAACGCCTCCTCGCGGGCACTGTCGTCGCCGCTGGCCGACGGCGTGTTGACCTTCTCGAAGTCCTCAAGCTTCAGCACATGGTTCGGCACCTGGGCAGGCCAGAAGGTAGGCAGGTACGGGCTGTAGCGGGGCCCGAGATTGGCCAGCACTTCGTAGCCGGAGCGGCAGCTCGCGGTGTCCGCCTGCCATGGGGCGGCCATCCAGCGGGTGAGGTCGCCGGGCCCTTGCGCGAACAGCGGGCCGTTCGCGGCCGTCGCTTCCTGCGGGGTGAGGGTGGGCCCGTAGTCGGGTTCCGCGGTGTTCGGGGCTCGGTGCTTGATGCGGAAGGGCGCGCTGAACATGCTCGGGGTCCTGATGGGCCAGGTGACTTCGCACCCGGGGTGGAATGCGTCGGCCGCGCAGCTTTCCAGGGCGGCCCGGTCCAGCAGTCCCGGCTGCTCGGCGACCGGGGCACTGTCCACGTTCGGTCGGGGCTGCCGCAGCGGTCCGGTCTGGAAGGCGCCGTCGGCCCAACGACTCAGCATCCAGTCCTGGGTCGAGGACAGTTTGCTGTGCTGACGCACGGACTTGGGCTTGCTGGCCATGGCGTCGCCGTAGAGCCACGGCCACGGCACCGGGGACGTTCCGTCGCGGTCGTAGTCGCGCAGGGCGACGTACGTCTGGCGGCGCAGTTCCCGGTTCCGCTGGGAAGGATCGGCCAGCCGCTTCCGCATCGCCGGGGAGAGGAAGAAGTTGGGACCGTTCCAGCCGAACTGTGTGGCGAAACCATGGTTCACCCACTGCAGATCGCACAACCGGCGCAGTATCGGTTCAACATGGTCGGCAAACGAAATCTGCGGCGGGCGGGTCAGCGAACCGGCCTTGACGAAGACATCGAAGAGCAGGTCGTAGAGGGTGCGGACGGATTTCACGCCGGGGGCGTAGTGAGGGGGTCCCACCACGACCCAGGCGGGGGTGGCGGTCAGTTCTGTGCCGTCGATACGGACCTTCGCCGTCACCGGGCCGTCGGACACGTCGTCGTACCAGGTGTCGTTGTTCGCGACTCCGGTGATCGGGCTGTTCTTGTAGGAGGCGGAGTTTCCCCTTCCGCCGAGCACCAGCAGGCGGCCGTCGGATTGGGTGGAAATCTCCCCGAGGTACACCGCCTTGTCCATGATCTTGCCGGAATCGAATTTCTGCGTCTCGGTCATCGAGCCGCGAACGGTGCGGCTTCCGGGGTCGATGACCAGCTTCTTCCGGTCGGCGCCCACGACGTCGGCGTTTCGCCGGCCGTACTGCTCCGGCGCGAGTGTCTTGCCCTCGGGGATGTCGAGCGGCACATGGAACTGGTACCAGGCGGCCTTCTTGTTGGCCAGGTGCACTGTCCACTGGATCTCGGAAACACCCGCGTCGCCCGGCTTCAGCTCCCGCACGACCTCCCCCGCGGCGTTGTAGCCGTATACCCGGAAACGTGCGGCCTGCCTCCGGATCGCCCCGGATCCATCCTTGTACGAGCCAAGGTCCCCAGGTTTCTGATCCGGTGATTCCGGGCCGATGAAGGGTGTTTCTTTGCTGTTGCCGACCCGGGCGACACCAATGGCAGGGTGAATTTTCACCTGCACGATTTTAACGTCCATCGAACAGCCTTCCGTTGCAGGACCGCCGGTTCGATCTTAAACGTAAGATCTTGCGATTTCGGCCGAACATCGAGATTACCGAATGGCTGTGCGGATGCATCCTGGGGCGCCTAATACTCCAGCAGTGCTTTGACGTTTTCCCTGCTCAGGGGCGGTTTGGGTGAGTGTAGTGGGCCGGCTGTCGGCCCGAGTTCTCTTTCCCGGACCGCCCCTCGATCGTGTGCAGCCGCCGCTGATAGTGACAGCGTTGGGCGACGGCTTGGCGTCGTCTGCGCCAGTGTGACCATCTCAGGGCGTGTGCGCTGGTGAGGTGTTGGGGGCCTGCACGCCTCGGGGGGACGGGCTCAGTCTGCTACCGCAAGGGGCACGGGCACCCCTGCACATCAGGGACCCGCATGAGTGAAGTCTTCCTGATCTGGCTGCTCTGGGCCCGATGTTGCGTCTTACTGCGGTCAGCGACGCATCGGTACGTGCTGGGGCTGGGGGAGGGGCAATGAAGTATTCACTGAGCGACAAGCAACGGGAGCTGCTGCAGAAGGTTGCGGCAACGTCGAAAGGCTACGAGGCAGCCAGTGTGCACAGTGGTGTTCTGTGGGCGCTACAGCAACGAGACCTGGTGAAAACGAACTACGGCCCCACAGGCCGCCGGCTGGTCACACTGACGGACAGCGGCCGCTTCTATCTCAAGCACGGAAGACACCCCAAGGAGGTGGAGGCGGACAAGCAGCGCTTGAAGGATGACTCGGCTCAGGCCGCTCTCGCGCCGGCCGACGGACCTGAGCTCGTTGCCGCACACCACCTTGGCGGAGCCGTTGACGATGTAGGACTCGCCGGAGCCGGAAGTGGTGATCTTCGGACCACGCTCACGCCGCGCTGGGCCTGCCGTGGCCGTCCGCCGCTCCGCGCACGCGTCCGACCACGTCGGGCCCGGTGGGTCACGGGGTGCCGGTCGCCTCCGGCATCGCGCCGGTTTGTGGGCTCGTAAGGGGCGGGCGGGTGGCGATGAGAGGGCCGATCAGGGCCAGGACCACGTGACGGCTCCCTCAGCACGACCGCCGACCTGACCGCCTCTACCAGGCGCTCCGGGGCGGCCGACTCCTGCACCCCGCCCAACTGGCGGAGATGAACACGACCGTGCGCGCCACGGAACTGGATCCCGTATGGCCCGGCGCGCTATGGCCTCGGCCTGATGAGCTTCTCGCTGACCTGCGGCGGCTCGTACTACGGCCACGTCGGCGACCTCCCCGGCTACACCACTCGGAACGGCATCAGCGCCGACGACCGCCGGGTCGTGGTCCTGGAAACGAGGGCGACGGCGCTTCCGGCCGCTCCACCGAGCAGGCCCGGAACGTCCTGATCGACGGGCAGTTCTGCGGGACGTTACGCCACCCGCGGTGGCTACGACCTCTCCCGCACGGCGGCCTCCGTGAGCCTCCGCGCCGTCCGTACGGCGCTGGCGACCGCCTCGTCCGGCCCGAGCCCGCACAGATCGGTGAGCGTGAACAGCGCCTCCGCGCCGACGACCACGGCGAGGTCGCGCTTGAGCTGGGCGAACGCCTCGGGATCGGCCGCTGCGAGCGTGTCCTCCAGGGGGAGGAGTGCGTGGTCGATGAGCCCGAAACGGACCCCGGGGCGGTTGGTCACCGTCTCGGGCCGGGTGATGGTCGCCGAGATCATGGCGCGCACCGATCCCTGGCGGGCGAGGATGCCGCGGAGCAGGAACTCGCAGGCGAAGGCGATGCGTTCGACGGGGTCGGTCGAGTCCGCGACCGGCGCGAGCGCCTCGGCGGGGGGTGGCCATACGCCCGCCAGGGCCTCGCTGATCAGCGAGGGAAGATCGGGGAAGTAGCGGTAGGCGGTGGCCTCCGACACCAGGGCAGCCCGCGCGATCGCGGGCATGGTCACTTCGCCGCCGGTGCCGATGAGTTCGCGGGCGGCATCGACGATCGCGGTGCGCGTGCGCATCTTCTGGTTGCTGCGGCCGGTGCTCACGCCCGCACTGGTCCCGGTCTGTGTCGCCATCGATGTGTCCCCGATCCTGCCCGTAAGTCCCGGGTCAGCTTATCACTGCCAACCCTCTTTATGAGAGTTCACTTGCACGTTGAGGGTCAACCCTCTACTGTCCTCTTTCGTGAGAGCTCGCTCTCACGAGCGTTGAGCAACAAGGACCGAAGGAGAAAACGATGAACGACGTCTCCCTGGTAGGCCCGGACGACGGCGAGACCATCCACCTGGGACCGACGCGGATCCGCATCCTCGAAGACGGGAGCACCACCGGACACCGCCTCGGAATCGGCGAGATCACCATCGCCCCGCACACCGAGGGCCCACCGCAGCACCGGCACGCCCAGCACGACGAGGGCTTCTACGTCGTCTCCGGCACCGTCCACTTCACCATCGGCCAGACCACCCACACCGCCCCGGCCGGCACCCTCGCGATGATCCCGCCCGGCGCCCCGCACACCTTCGCCAACCTCGGCGACGAACCGGCGGTGATGCTCAACACCTTCACACCGGACCTGTACGTGCAGTACTTCCGCGACCTGCGCGACATGGTCGCCGGCGGCCGCGAGATGACCCCGGAGTCGACGATCGAGGTGATGAGCCGGTACGCCACAGTCCCGGCCACCGACTTCGCGTAACGCCCACCCACCCCCCGTACAGAACCGCCTACTCGAGGAGTACCTCCATGACCGTCACCACCACCCACACCCTCTCCCTCGCCCAGGGCGACGTCGACCTCACCGTCGAAATCCAGGGCAGGTCACAGGGCGAGGGACATCCCTTCCTGCTCCTGCACGGCGGCGGCGGCCCCCAGACGGTCGCCCCCTTCGCCGGGCTCCTCGCCGAGCAGCGGCCTGCCAGCATCATCACCCCGCTCCACCCCGGCTTCGGCGGCACCGTCCGCCCCGCCTGGCTGACGGACGTCCCCGCCCTCGCCCAGCTCTACGCACAACTGCTCGACACCCTCGGCCTGGAGGACGTCACCGTCGTCGGCAACTCGATCGGCGGCTGGATCGCCGCCGAACTGGCCGTACTCGGCAGCGACCGGATCAGCAGCGTCGTCCTCGTCAACGCCGTGGGCATCCAGGTCCCCGGCCACCCCGTCGCGGACACCTTCCCCCTTTCCCCCGTCGAACTGGCCCAGCTCTCCTTCCACGACCCCTCGAAGTTCCGCTTCGACCCCAGCGCGCTCTCCGACGCCCAGCGCGCGGTCATGGCCGCCAACCGGGCCGCGCTGGAGGTCTACTCCGGCCCGCACGCCATGGCCGACCCGACCCTGCTCGAGCGTCTGGCCAAGGTCACCCACCCGACGCTTGTCGCCTGGGGCGAGAGTGACCAGGTCGTCGACGCCGACTACGGCCGGGCCTGGGCGGCCGCCATCCCGGGCGCCCGGTTCGAGCTGCTGCCCGGCACCGGTCACATGCCGCAGGTCGAGACGCCGGCCGTATTCCTGCCCGTGCTCTGGGACTTCGCGGACGCGCACGCCACCAACCGCCCGACCCACTGAACGGGAGCAGGTCATGTCCGAACTCGGGGGCAGACGGCAGAAGTTGCTCGTCCTGACCATCTGCTGCATGAGCGTCCTGCTGGTCAGCCTCGACGCCACCATCCTCAACGTCGCGCTGCCCTCGATGCAGGACGACCTCGACTCCACGGTCTCCGGCCTGCAATGGACCCTCGACGCCTACACCATCGTGCTCGCCTCGTTCCTGACGCTGGCCGGCTCCACGGCCGACCGCGTCGGACGGCGGCGCATCTTCCGGCTCGGCCTGGCGTTGTTCACCGCCGGGTCCGCGCTGTGCAGCCTGGCTCCGACACTCGAGTGGCTGGTGGCCTTCCGGACGGTGCAGGCGCTCGGCGGCTGCATGCTCACCCCGGTCGCGATGGCCATCCTCGCCAACACCTTCACCGAGCCGCGGGAGCGGGCACGGGCCATCGGCGTGTGGGGCGGGGTGGTCGGGATCAGCATGGCGGCGGGACCGATCCTCGGCGGCCTCCTGGTCCAGTCGGCGGGCTGGCGCTCGGTCTTCTGGCTGAACATCCCGATCGGCCTGGCGGCCCTCGCGCTCACCGTGCGATACGTCCCCGAGTCCCGCGCCCCCCGGGCCCGCCGGCCCGACCCGGTGGGACAGCTCCTCGTCATCACCCTGCTCGCCACCCTGACGTACGCCATCATCGAGGCCCCCGACGAGGGCTGGACCTCACCGCCCATCGCGGCCTGCCTGGTCGCGGCGGCGGGCGCGCTGGCCTGGTTCATCCCGTACGAGAACCGGCGCACCGAACCCCTCATCGACCCGCGTCTCTTCCGCAGCGCACCCTTCAGCGCGGCCACGGCGACGGCGGTCTTCGCCTTCGCGGCACTGGGTGGTTTCCTGTTCGCCAACACCCTCTATCTGCAGCGGCAGTTGGGCCTCAGCGCGCTGTCCACCGGGCTGCACCTGCTCCCGATGGCGGTGCTCTCCCTGATCTGCCCGCCGCTGTCCGGGCGGATCGTGGCCAGCCGAGGCCCGCGCATCCCGCTCCTCCTCGCGGGCACGGGCATCACGGCGAGCGGGCTGCTGGCCGTCCTGACCACCCGCTCCACCCACCCCTCGTACGCCCTGCTGTCCCTCACCTACGCCCTGTTCGGGCTCGGCTTCGGCTTCGTCAACGCACCCATCACGAACACAGCCGTCTCCGGCCTGCCGCGCGCCCAGGCCGGGGTGGCCGCAGCGGTCGCCGCGACCAGCCGCCAGATCGGTTCCTCCCTCGGCATCGCGGTCATCGGCGCCGCGATCGCCGCCGGCGTCCGCCCCGCACCCTGGTGGATCATCACCGGCTGCGGACTGGCCGTCCTGATCCTGAGCACGTTCACCGTGCACGCTTCCGACATCGCCGGGGACCACGGCTCGTTGCGCGCGCGCAACGGACGGCGGATCTTGAGGGCTACGCGATAGACATGGGGGCCGAAGCGCCGGTGGAGAGCGGCACCGCTTCGACGCGGACTCCCTGCCCGCAGCGGTGGAAACTCAAGTGGCCGTGGCCGCCACCGGGCACGAACTCGTCAGGCGTCCGCGATCCAACTGCCGTGGAATCCCAGCGGCACCCGGCCGGGCAGCTGGATGCGGGCCAACGGGCGACCGTCGAAGTCCTGGGCCGAAAGGATCACCAGGTCGCTCGCGCCGCGGTCAGGGTCGCAGGGCTGATGCGTTCTCAGCCAGCGAGATGAACTGATCGCGTATGTACGCGTCGATACGGACCCTTTGCCCGGTTCGCCATTGAGCGGTGTGCATCGTGAAGTCGCAGGTCACGGGTCTGGTGTGGATGGCGAGTTGGGTACTCGTGGCGGTCGGCGGCCGATGACCATGGTGTAGATCATCGGGCAGGTCCGGTTCTGGCGGGATGCCGGGTTCGGCTGCGCTCACGACCGGCCCCCGCCTACGATCCGTCAGCAGGTCGGCACACAGTGAGAACGCGGGAGGGTGCGGGGGATGCAGGAGCGGCAGCGGATCACCGCCCGCCGGAGCGAACTGGATGCTCTCGCCGAGGAGTTGGGCAAGCAACTCCAGGAGGCGTGCCGAGCGGCACGATCTGGCGATCGCGGAGCGGAGTATTGAACCGCCTGGCCGAGCAGGCCCGGGCCGATGCCGGGCTGTCTCTCCGGCATCGACGAAGGTGGCCGGGCGGGCAGTCCTGCTCATCCCGCACCGCGGCGACGCGGCCGACGAGGGCGGGCTGCCCGGCGACTACTGCAAGATCCTGGCGATCGTCCGGGAGGCGGACGGCCCGGTGCAGGTCAGGGCGGTCGGCGAGCGGCTGGGGCTGGACGCCTCGGTACACGGCAAGCTGGAACCTTTGCGGGCTAAGATGACCAAGCTCGCCGCCCGGGGCTGGCTGCACAAGCGGGGCGACGGGCGGTTCACGGCACGTCCGTAGGCGCGCGGGGCGGGCCCGTAACTGACGGGCCCCCGACGGCAATGGGGATCGCCCTCCTGCTAGAGCACTAATGGGCGCTGAAGAAGTCGGTGAGGGCGGTGGCGACGGCCTCGGGCTGCTCCTCGGGGATGTAGTGACCGGCGTCGGGCACGATGACGCCGGTCACGTTCTCGGCCCACGGGCTGATGGAGGCCGCCATATCCGGGATCGAGCCGTGGCTGCTGGAGATTCCGAGGACGGGCGCGGTCAGTCGCCGTTGCTCGAGTGCCGCGCGGTTCTTGCGCGCGGACTCGGCGGCGTCGCGGTAGTAGGCGAGGCCGGCGCGCAGGCCGCCATCGACGGCGAGGGCTGCGCCGTAGTGGTCGAGCTCTGCTTCCTCGAACGCGTCGGGCGTGAGGGACTTGGTCTTCAGGAACCAGCTGATGTACTCCCGCTCGCGGCCGGCTATCAGCGTCTCGGGAAGATCGGGCACCACGTGGAACGCGAAGTGCCAGGTCTTGAACGCCAGAGTCGGGTCGAGAGGGATCGCTTCCGGCATGGTGATACCGGGAATTCCGGCGTCGAGCAGCGCGACCCCGTGCAGTCGGCTCTCGTAGTTCAGGGCGAGGGAGAAGGCGACCCAAGCGCCGATGTCGTGCCCGGCGAGCCAGTAGTCCCGCACGCCGAGAGCGTTCACAGCGGCCTGGATGTGCGCGGCGACCGTGTGCGTGTCGTAGCTGAGCTCCGGATGCTCGGAATTGCCTTGGCCCGGCCGGTCAATCGCTATCACCCGGAACCGATCGGCGAGAGCAGGCATGACCTTTCGCCAGGCCCACCACGTCTGCGGGAACCCGGTGAGCAGGACGACGACCGGTCCGTCCGGCCGACCGCCTTCGACGGCGTGCAGGCGGACGCCGTCGGCGTCGACCCAGCGGTGCGTGAATCCGGCCAGGTCATGCAGGGGCAGGGCGGGGACGGGGTTGGTCATGGGAATCCTCCATCGAGGCGGTTGGGCCGTGATTCGACGCTAGCACGTCTTGAACTGATCAGTTCAAGATGAGAGGATGGGCTGCATGGCAGGCAAGAAGCAGTTCGACATGGACACGGTGCTCGACGCCGCGATGATCCAGTTCTGGCGCTCCGGCTACGCCGACACCTCGCTCGACGACCTGTCCCGGGCGACCGGCCTGAACCGCAGCTCGATCTATTCCTCGCTCGGCGACAAGGACGCGCTCTTTCTTCGCTGCCTGGATCGCTACGCCACGCGCTACGGCGACAAGTTCGACGCCGCCCTCTCGTGCGCGGCCGAGGACCCCGTCGCCGCCGTCCGTGCGTTCTTCGATGTCACCCTGGGGCGCATCGCCGACCCCGCCGTGCCCGACGGATGCCTGATGGCCCAGTCGGTCATGGCGAGTCCGGCGCTGAGCCCAAGCGTCGCAGAGCATGTCAAAGAGTTGTTCGGCCTACAGCGCCCGCGCCTGCGCACCGCGCTGAAGGCTGGCGGAATGTCCGACGAGAACGCCGAGGACTTCGCCGTACATGTAGCGGCCGTGAACCAGTCTCTCGCGGTGATGGGTAGGGCCGGGTCGAGCCCGGAGCAACTCCGGGCGATCGTCGGTGTGACTGTCGACGCGCTCGCGCGGGCGCTGAGACCGGTCGGATAGCTGGCATCTCAAATTTCTGCCTGAGAGTCATAGGCGCTTCTCAATGTTCGGAGGGGCAAGGCAGATGGCTGATGTAGCCGGCGTCAACCTTGGCGGGTTGGAGGAGTCGTCCCTCTGGGAGTGACGGAAATACGCATCACGGAACCCTGCACAGCGGTGACCTGCGCCGATGATCAAGGTTCTCGAAGCCTTTGATCAGAACAGGGGTCGCGTTCGCGTGCCATCCTCCCTAATCGGTGTCCTGCAGCGCCACTGCCAGGGCATCGACTCCGCCTGCCCGGATCCGGAACCGCAGCAGTTCACCTCCCTGGCGGAGACGTTGAGCCGGATACCCGATCCCTGCCGGGTCCGCGGCCGTCGCTACCACCTGGGCTCCCTGCTCGCGCTGTGCCTGGTCGCCGATACCGACTCCAGCCTGCGCGAACAGCTCGGGCTCGCTGCCAGCACACCGAACGCCTCCACACTGGGACGACTCCTCGCTCGTCTGGACGGCGACGCCTTAGACGTCATCTCATTTGGCGTGTTCGATACCCTGTTGACGTGGGAATCGTTGAGCGGCTGGTGCCGGACGAGTTGTGGGAACTGTTCCAGCG
>NZ_JBEXPK010000084.1:0-33280 GCF_040612015.1 Streptomyces sp. NPDC006476
ACACCTTCGAGCGGCTTCGGAGCTGCCTCACGTCTCCCACCTGCACAGATCCGCCGCCAACCCGCCCCGCATGCCCACCAACTGTCGAACTCGGGCAGCAGTGGACCGGCGATATAGATAATTTCCTGTGCCGAGGCGTCCAGGGAAAGCGCGACCCGCTGGTGCTCCCGGTCGGGCATCAGTGACGCCAGCGTCGCGCGCAGGGCCGCATCCAGCGGCGGCCGGGCCAGACCGGCGACCACCGCGCCCAGCAGCATGGCGCCGTCGGTCAGGAGCAGACAGAAGCCGACGCTGGCCACCATCGCGCTCACTGTCAGCACCCGCAGCTGGCCCAGCCGGTCAACCAGCCTGCCCAGCAAAGGGCCTCCGGCGGCGTTGGCTGCCAGATACACCGTCGCCAACGCCCCGGCTGCGGCGTAGCCGTCGCGGTGCCCACCCGCCAGGACGACCGCCAGCGGTGCCATCCCCGACGGCAACCGGCCCAGCAGCGTGCTCAGCAGCAGCCGGGTGGCATACGGAACCCGCAGCACCTGGCCGTACGTGACCGAAGGCACGGCACCGCCGGCGGTGGCAGAAGGGCACGGCACGGAAGGACTCCAGAGAGAAGGGCTGGCACACGGCGGCCGGCCGAGGCCGCTGCGGGCGGAGGGCGGGCAGCGGCGTGCCGGGCGGATGCGTCAGGCGGTGAACTGGTGCGTGCTGGAGCAGTTGACGGGGCGTCCGCCCCGTTTCACCGTGCAGACCTCGATCTTGTAGGTGGCGCCGTCCTGCAGATCGAAGTAACTGGCGCCCTTCGTGGTGCACTTGCCGTCGACCTTGGTGTCGGCCACCCGGTACAGCAGCGAGTTGTTGATCGTCAGGATCTGCACGAGCGCCAGGTAGCCGTCGCGCTTAATGTCGCAGGCCGTGGTCTTGTCGCCGGCGGCGATGAAGCGGCCCTTGGCTCCGCCGTTGGTGCTGTACCACCAGCCGGAGTCGGCGCTGGCCGGGCTGGTGGCCAGGGCGGCGACGGTGGCGGCTGCGCCGAGAGCGACGGACAGGGAATACCGGACGAAGCGGTGCGTCGTACGCATGCGAGGAGTTCCTTTCATCGTGGGGTGGTGGGGGAAAGCGGCCGTGTGCGGTGCCGGTTGACGAGCACGGCAAGCGGCAGGCAGGTGACGGCGCCGAGAGCGCCGCAGGAGAAGGTCGTGACGGCCACGAGGCCGGGCCCGCCCTGGGCGAGCGAGAAGCCGGCGAGGACGGGAGCGCAGATCACGGCGGTGGCCAGGCTGGTGCCCCACACGCCCGCGTACAGGCCGCGTGCCTGCGGCGGGGTGATCCGGTCCACGACCGCCTGCGCGGCGACGATGGCGGTGATCTCGCCCGGGACTGCCGCCGCGGCCGCCGCGGCGTACTGCAATGTCGACGACGCCAGGCCCGCGCAGCCGATACCGGTACCCAGCACCAGGGAACTGGCGGCCAGCAGCCCGACCATGGAGGAGGACCCGGGGCGGCGCGCCAGCCAGTCGGTGGCTGGCACGGACAGCAGCAGGACCGTTGCGGCGCTGGCGACCTGCGTCCAGCCGTACGCGGACGCTGGCAGCCCGGAGTGCTCCATCAGCAGCGGCAGGATGTTGAAAACGCCCGCCACCGGGACGAATCCGAGGACGCTGGCCAGCCACAGCAGCCACAGCCGGCCATCCCTTACCGGCCCGGCGGCGAGGTCGACCGGCCCGGGCGCGGGCCGGTCGCCGGGCAGGACCGCCAGCACGACGACGGCGAACACGGCGCAGGCCACGGCGTTGATCCAGAAAAGGGCCGACAGGCCGGCGGAATCCGCCAGCAGACCACCGACGGCACCCGTGGTCGCGGCGCCCACGTTGATGCCGAAATGCCGCCAGCCGGTGATCCTGGCGCGCGTGGCCTCGTCGGTGATCTCGTCGGCCACGAACGCCGAGATCACCGGCCGGGGAGCGTCGTAACACATCCCCGCGATGACGGCGGCCGCGCCGACCGCGACCGGCGCCGTCGCCTGCGCGAGCAGCGGCAGCACCGCGGCGGACACCAGCAGGGCGCTCACCAAGGTGGTCCGGCGCCCCAGTGTGGCGGCGAGCCGTCCGCACACGAGTTGGCCGACCAGCCAGCCGACGCCGAAGGCCGCGAGGACGCCGCTGACGCCCCGGGCGGGAAAGTGCAGTTCACTCAGGCGGTAGGACAAAAAGGGGTAGGCGAAACCGGCCGCGCGCACGGCGCTTGCCCCCACGACCAGCACCCAGACGGCGCTGGGCTTGCGTGGCCGCGTGGCAGAAACCGGGAGGCGGACGGGAGAGGGACGGGCAGGCAGGTCGGTCGACAGCAAGGCAACTCCCGAGGGCAGTCCAGGACACCGAAAGGCGGCGCCGGGACTGGTGGGGGCGGGCAACGGGACCAGAGTTCGGCCCAGGGCGCGAACGCGTCGGCACTGGCGTGAAAACCGGGGAGCGAGAGCGTCAGCAGGCACACGGCCTTGCAGCCGGAAGCCGTGCTGGACACTCGGCTAGCTCAAACAGCCGCCATCAGGCGGTAGTTGAGCCCGGAAGTCAGGAGGACCGGCTCAGCCGCGGTGTCGGACTCCGCCGACAGCGCGCACCGTGGTGCGCCTCGCGGCCAGGGCTGCCCGGCCGGGCCGCGGGAACGATGCCCTCAGGGCCGCAATTGGGTCGCGCCGTACCTCGCAGCAACGGCGGGACGGCGTCGAAAGGGAAAGACACAGCAGCCTCCATGGTGAGGTGCTGGGTGCTCGGCACACGACGGCCGACGGGCACCTGCGTGAGCGGGCGCCGTGGCCTATCCTGTGCGCGGCGTGCGCCAACACGCCTCGAGCGCCCCAGGTTGGTTACTGATCCGGTTCTGGTGGTGCGATGACTCCTCGCTGGAGTCCCTACGGGCGGCCGTTCCCTGGGCCAACAGGGGGCGGCCGCCTTCATCGCATGTACTCCGCGCATCTGCGGGCCGTGTACAGCGTGGACACCCAACGCCCCGACCACCTCTGGGCCAACAGAGATCGCCAGGCATCAAGAGAGGGCGTCCACGCGAGAACCGGCCAGCGGGCGGTCTCAGCGCCGCGCGCTCAGGGCACGGCCTGGCGCGGCAACTGCCGGCCGTTGCGCGTGCCGGCCGACTTCACGGCGCCACGATCGCAAAGCATCAATCTCCCCGTGCTGCTCTGAGTCGTCAGCGGAACTGACGGCGCGCCCCCGACGGCGCGGCGGGCAGACGCCGACTCAACCCTCCTCATGAGACCATCCGGTCTTAAGGAGACTGAGCAGTCCCATCTGTCGCAGCCGTCGACGGCCGCTTCGGTCTGTATCCCCCAAGGCCCGCGAATCCCCCGGAGTACGACTCAAGCTCCCAGCTCAGACATCAGGCCGGATGCTCACAGATCTCGACCTCTCTCACCTCCCGCGAGGCGAAATGTCCGAGATCCCCTCGTACTGTGTGGGCTACACGGGACTGTGCGGTCTACCTTTTCGGCGCCAAGTCTGGAACCCTGACTGAGGACACGTCAAGCGAACAGTGACCACACCATTACCGGGAGGCCCAGTTGTTACCGGATCGGGCGCAAATTGCCGTACCGCTAGCGCCCTGCAATCCTCCGGCGCCGCGGCCGGCGTACCGATCGCACCCGGCCCCGGTTTCCCTGCACGGACACCACACCCCCGCACCTGCGCCCACCGGTCCCAGCCGGCTGCACAGCGAGCCCCTCGACGCCAAGACGACCGGAACTGCACACGCCATGACCGGACCCACCGCGCCAGCCGCTCCCCGCCCAGCCGAGCAGCTCCCCGCCACCGTGGAGGAACAATGTACGCAGAACCCAATTCTTCCGGCACGCCAAACCCCACCGGCATCCAGGTCGCCATCGGAGAACTGATCTCCGGGTATACCGTGTGCCCGAACGGCTGCGAGATCCTGGAATTCTTCGACGTGAGGACCGCACACGAGTTACGGAAATCGGTTCTCTGCCCGAAATGCGGCAAAGCGCTCGAACGGATACCCCTGCACGTGATCACTGTATAAACAGGTTGCCGCAGCGTCCACCCCGGGCGGGCACCCCGAAATGACCCATCCAGGCAGGTGCACCGGTCCCAGCCTCATGGATGGGCGGCGAAGGCGAGAAATGACCGAACAGAAAACGACTCGGAAGATCCAGCAGCGCGCGATCGACGCGAAGGCGCGCATCATCGACGCCGCAGCGCGCGAATTCGTCACAAAGGGATACCGAGGAGCGAGCCTCAGTGACATCATCCTCGAAGCGGAATCGAACAAAAGATTCTTCTACAACTACTTCCCAGGAGGGAAAAGGGACATAGCGAAGGCCATCATGGAAAATACCCTGACGATGGACGGACTCCGCCCGCAGCGCCTCAAAGTCCAAGAAATCTATGACATCGGCATGATCCTGGCACACCGAGTCGCCCGCGAGGACGCACTTCTCGCCGCCCTGAAACTTTCCTTCGAATACGGCTCCAGCGAGGAATATGGAACCCCCTGGCCGGACTGGGTCGCCTTCAACACCGGTCAGCTGACAGAAGCCCAGCAAAAGGGGGAACTGAGGCCCCACGTCATACCCGAAGAACAGGCCCGGCAGATCCCCGGCACATGGTCCGGACTGGTGCTCACCGCGATCGTCATCGACGGCGGCCTCGACCACCTCGAGACCCACATCTCGCGGGCCTACCAGAACCTCCTCGGTGCGATCGCGGTTCCAGAGGTCCTCCCCTTCGTCGACTTCTCCGTAGACCGAGGAGAAAAGCTCTACACTGAATTCCTCCTCGAAGGACAGCCACAACCAGACGCTGCCGACGAGTGAGACGACGGATCACCCTGCACCCGCGCCCGGCAACCGTACCGTTGAAATAGCGTGCGGCGGCCGGGCCTCAAGCTGCTTTCCACCCCGTCCATCACCCAGAGGACAGTTCACCCCGCGACGCTGAATGACTTCCCCCACTATCGACAGAGTCGGATGCTGCCGCTCGCCCCGCATTCGAGGCCCCTTATTGGCCCCGCCCCGGACTAGTGGCGATGCGCCCCATCGACAGCCGGGTCGCAGAGGCCGCCGGAGTACGGTGCACAGAAAAGACACAGCACGGCCTCTTGGCGCAGTCAAAACGTGATTCGCGCAACAGGCACCAAACAAGGTCTGGTGCATGAACGTTCAACTGTAAGGGTAGGCACGGCTCGCGATTAAGGTGAGATCATGCGAGAAGGAGCCCCCTTGGATTCCGCCACGGCTGCACCGTCAATCAACCCACGGCGCGCGCTGATCCAGCTCTTCTCCCGGCTACGCACAAGCAAGGGCCAAAAAAATCCACTGCCCATCTACACCCAATTAACAGCAATGGGTGAAGTAATTCCGGCACCATGGGGCGGAAATCTGGTCACGTCCTACCGTCTCTGCCATTCCATCTTGCGCGACAAAACATGGACGGTCCCGGACCGCGCCTGGCGCTCCCGCCAGTCCAACAACACCCGGTGGCGCTCACCCGCCTCACTACAAATGAGCCAGACGCTGCCACTCCTCAACCCGCCCCACCACACCCAGATACGCAGGACCCTCGGCAACCCCTTCGACCAGAGCACACTGTTCGCCCTGCACCGCACGGTAGAAAAAGCGGTCGACCACCTTCTCGACGACTTCACCGAACGACTACGCGACGGGGCGGCGGACTTCGTCACCCTGGTCAGCGAGGAACTCCCCGTCATCACCATCGGACAATGGATGAACCTGCCCCCGGCCGACTACGCACTCCTGCGCACCCTGACCCATGACCAGGTACACACACAGGAGTTGTTCCCCACGGCAAGCGACCTCGCCCTCTCCGACGCAGCAACAGCCCAACTACGCGCGTACTTCAGCGAGTTCATCAAGGAACGCCGAAAGAGACCCGGCAACGATCCCGTCTCACAGTGGATCCACACCTGGGACGCACACGAAGCCGACCGAGACGCCGCCGACGCAGCAGTCCACTCCCTCGCCCTGTTCATGATCCTGGCGGCACTGGAAACCACATCACATCTGCTCGCCAACACCGTCCGCCTGCTGCTCGAGCACCCGTCCCAAATGGACGCCATACGTTCACAACCCGACGTGATACCGGACGCGATCGAAGAAGTCTTGCGCTACGACGCTCCCATCCATCTCATCAGCCGCGTCGCAGCCGCCGACACCCACCTCGGCGAAATCCCCGTACCCGCAGGCGAAATGGTGCACCTCCTGATCGGCGCCGCACACCACGATCCCGCCCAGTACACCCACCCCCATGTGCTCGACGTCGGCCGCCGCCGCGGCCCGCGCGAATCCGGCACCGCACCAACGACCGGTCCATCCGCGCACCTCGGATTCGGCGCGGGAATTCACTACTGCCTCGGCAACGCCCTCGCCCGCCTGGAAGCCGCCACCCTCCTTACCGGCCTCCTCAAACGCCCCCTCCGCCTGAACATCACCGCCCCCGCCCAGTGGGCGCCGCGCATCGCCTTCCGACGCATGACATCCCTCCATCTGGCCGCCCCCTGAACCGCCCCCACCCCCAAGGATGACTCGCCGTGATCAACGACTTCAAGACCCTGCACGTCACCTAGACCGACAACGACCGCGCCCTGCGCGTCCGCCTGAACCGCCCCGACCAGGGCAACGCACTCTCCTCACAGGTCCTCACCCGTGAGCAACCTCCCACCCTTCATCCCGAACCTGTCCACCACCAAGAACGACTTGCCCAGCTCATTGAGCGTCAGCTCAAGCCGGTAGAAGTCGACCTCACCACCGCCGTTGCGGTACGGCCGGATACGTTCCGTATTCAAGTCTCGCTTCCACTCCTCGAACGGCACCGCCGCGAAGACCTCATACTCATCGTCCCAAATACTGCAATCTGCTCTGTACTGGTCATACTCCGTCCCGTCGTACGTCTCCGGGTGCACGTGGGCGTCAGCCCACGCGAACAGCTTCGGCACCACCTCGGCGTAGCTGGCGAGACCAAGGAACACACCCCAACTGGCCAGCTTCTCGGGTTCTTCGCCGTCCTCGTTGTCTATGCCTAGACGAATGTCGCCTCGTCCTGAACCCTTGTTGATCCACTCCTCCATGTCGACCACCAGCCGCTTGCCGCTGGCCAGCAGCTCCATCCATGGCTTGGCCAGCTGCAATTCACGGATACGCAGCTCGTATGGATCGCCCTCGGCAGCCTCCCGGAGGGCCTTTCGGGCGGTAGCATCCAGCACCTGGGCTTCCGGCACCAGGAGCTTCCAGCCGCCGGTGGATGTCTGCTGGAGCGTCTTTCGATTCGCCAACTGCCAGTGGCAGCGCTTCGTCTCCGGGTGGTACAGCACCACAGCCACCGGAAGCGAGTGGTTGAGCCAGTAGGCCACGTGCTCGATGTCTGGCCGAAACCACCAACCCTCTGGCGCCGTCTCCCGGAACCAGCTCATCCCACTTTTGATCTGCAGCGCCAGCAGCCGACCACGGACGTCCTCGCCGTCGACAACCTCGGCATGCGCGTCAATGCCGTAGTCCTCGGTGGGCTGCTCGCGGAACAGCCACTCCAGCTCGTCCTCGACGGCGAGCTTGGTGTGGGTCACCCCGGCAGTGGCGACCTTGGCAGATGGTTTACGGCGCATCACGGCTCCATCTTCTGCTGGAGTGCGGTCTTCACCAGCAACGGTGACTCGTTCGTGTGGCACGACCGCACCGGCATCCGGCCAGAGAACGAGGTCGAGATCCCGCTGGAGCAGTTCCCCTCTCCCGAAGCCCTCGGCGAGGGCCTGCGCCTGGAGTGCGTGTACTACTGCCTGCCCGGCACCGGGCCGGGATCCTTGCGGCTGGCCGCGCGCAGGCTCCAGCTGGCCGACCGGCCACGTAGACCAATGCGCACCCGCGCCCCGAGGACAGTGCGCACCCAACATCCTCTCGAAGGAAGACACGCGAGCCCTGCGCATTGACACGGACGCCACCGTTATCGACTTCGACCTCCCGCAGGCGGATGCGCATTCAGTGATCCGTACGCTCGCCGGCCCCCCGGAACCTCCGACCAGGCGGCCTCCCACGCGGGTCGTGATGCACATTCACGGCGCGGGCCGAGGCGACGGACTTCCCGAGAACCTCACCGTCTGGGCCCTGGCGAGCGCCTGGGGCGGCATGCCCCTGTACCCGTTCCAAGGGCCCGTCGTTGTCACCGGCCGACGCAGGACGGGGGCACGAGCGCGCTGGACGACACTCTCGCCGCGCACGTGCACGCGGTTGCGCAGACCGTACGGGTAACGCGGGAGAGCTGGCAGACCCGGCCGCCCGCGTCGAACGAGGCGGCCGTGAACGAACTGCTCGCCTACGCAGCCCGGGACGTGGCCGCCCACCGGTGGAGCACACTGCGCACCCGGCTACAGCGCTTTGCGCAGCGCCGAGCCGTTCCCGTTGAGGAGATCGCTGATCAGCTGCTCGGTCTCCACTTCGAGATCGCAGTCCAGTGACCGGTTGACCTGCTGAACCTGCGTGATCGCGGTGTGTAAGCCGGAGCGGTTCCCGGCCGCATGTTCGATCCGCATCCAGTCCCTGTAAAGGAGCTCGGCACTGTTGTCAGCTTCGAGGCCGGTCGAGATGGCCTGCCGGGCCGCGGTGAGGTCGTGGTGCGGTCCCGGCCGGGTGCGGTGCGTGGCCACTGTGTGGGCGACGTCGACGATCCTTGTGATCATCTCTTGCTGGAAGGGTCCCGCCCAAGGCAGCGGTCTTGCACCGAAGGGCCGCCCTCGCACCAGCCCGAGGGCCTTCTCCAGATCCGGCAGCCCGGCTGGTCCTTGGGGCAGTGCGCGCTCGGCGAGCTGGAGGAACCTGGTCCAGTCGCACCGCACTGCGGGGGAGAGGCGGTAGGGGTCGTCGCCTGTGCGGCGGCGCGGAACGTACGGGTTCCCGGAAGGGTCATTGCCCAGGGCGCTGCGCAGGCCGCGCAGCCGGGAGTTGAGGGTGTTCAAACTCCATGGGGCGAGCGGGTCCATGTCGTTGCACAGCGCATCGGCGGAGCGACCCGGCCGGAAGTAGAGCAATGAGGCGAGTTGCGCGGTCCTGGGGCCGTGCCCCGAGGTGGCAACGCCGTCCACCTCGACCGGCCCCAGGACACGGATCTCCGGGGCATGCAGGTCGTGTGCCTCCGGCTCCTCTGCAGCCCCACTGTTGTCCGGCTCCGGGAGTTGAACGGACGGCTCCTCCGGCGCTTCATTCTCTGCTGAGTCTTCGGTGAGCGCTTGGTCCTCGGGATCGTCCTCCCCCTGAGGCGGCGCGGTGGACAGGAGGCGAAGCCCGGCCGGGTCCGCCGACGCGGCCAACAGGGCTGGGAACACCTCTATGTCACCCTCGTTCTCATGCACCGTCACCGACGCGACCGGTGTGACAGAGGCCTTGTTCGCGGTGTAGGTGCCGGCGCCGGTGGCCTGGTCATTGGGCTCGCCCCTGGCGGGCCGGGGCGTCATCTCTGGGTCGGGTTCGTCCGGGACCTCTTCCCATGGCCCTTCGGCTGGCATGGCAGGCTGCCCGGAGACGGCGAGCGCCGTGGCGATCTGCTGGTACGCGGTGCGCTCCAGCCGCTGCACCGTGATCTCGATGCCGGCGCAGTCCAGCTGCTGTGGCTCGTCGAGCTCGGCGTTGAGGATCTCAGCATCGGGAAAGTGCGCGGCCGCCGCGGCCGCCGGTGCGATCAGCGTGACCGGGATCCGGGCCTTGTCGATGACGTCGGCGAACTGCCAGGCCGTGTCCTCGTCGAGAGAGGCGGTGCACAGCAGTAGATAGGGATGGTGGCTGGTCTCCGGCATCTGGTGGACCTCCAGCAGACGTTCGGAGAGATCCCGCAGGGCGTGCACGGCCTCACGCATGTGCATGATCCGCGAGGTGGGCAGCAGCCGGGGCAGGTCCTCACCGAATCCGACGGCGACCACTTCGACCACGCTGCCCCACGGGCTCATCCCGATCTCTACGGCGAGTGACGTGCACACTTCCGTGATGTGCGTCGGATCGCCGTCGAGTAGCAGCGCGGGCAACTGGGCCAAGTTCACCAGCAGGAGGTCACCGTCGGCGGTGCTGCCGAGGGTCACCAGCCCCGGATACGGTGCCGGCACCTGATGGGCGGCCTCTTCGTCCAGGAGCTCGGCGTCCCTCGGCAGTATCCACCAACCGTCACGTCCGGCCGAGAACGGCGCCAACGGTTTGAACGCCGGGTCCTCGGGCAGCACCTCCAGCGTGCGGGCCCCGATGCGGGCGGCCCGTAGCCCGGGCAGTCCGGCTTCGCCCTCCAGCCGGTGGGCCATCGTGCGCAGGGCCACGTCCAGACGGGCCGATCCGTCGGGCTCGGCGGCGGCCGCCAACTGCGCCTCGGCCGAGGAGGTCGCGGAGGAGATCGCGATGGTCTCACCTGGCTTGCGGCGACGGCGCTGCAGCATGCGGCGCGTGGCGAGCGCACCGGTCACGGCGGCTGCCAGCAGCGCACCAGCGCCCAGCACCGTCCGCAGCTGCGGCACTTGGCCTGCGGGTGACGTCGCAGGGGTATCTGAGGAGGGTGTCTCGGACGCCGACGTCGTGGGCGTGTGTGATGCCGACGGAGCCCCCGACCCGGGTGCGGCCGAACCGTGGTTGCCGCTCGAAGGCCCGCCAGCACCCTGGCTCGCATGCTCGGCGGGACGGCTCGACTCGCTGGGAGCCGGAGTCTCCGTTCCCGAGGTGGCGGAGCCACGGGGGGCCGCCGACTCACCACCTCCGGTGCCGGCGCTCCAGTCCTTCTCGGTGTGGTCCGGAGCCGGGGGAGCGGAGCGTTCGGTCCCGGAGCCGTCCTTTGTGTGCTCTCGGGGATGCGAGGGTTGCTCGGATGCCGCCTTGGGAATGGTGACCTGCTGCCCCGGGAAGATCTTGTTCGGGTCTGTGATATTCGGCAGGCCGTCTGGCTGCGCCGTGCCCCGGCTGGCCTCGAACAATTGCGGCCACTTGTTGCCGTTGTGGAGTTCCTCGGCCGCGATCTTTGAGAGGGAGTCGCCGGCCTCCACGGTGACCACGTCCCCATCGCCACCCTCGTCGGCCGTATCGCGTGTGCTGGAGGCGAGCTGCGTGCGGATGCCGGAGCCGGTCTCCTCACTGGGCACCTCGGCGTTGCCGGGCACGCGCAGAGTCGTGCCCTGCGGCACCACCGTGGCCGCGGTGGGCACTTCCGGATTGAGGCGCTGCAGTTCGCTGTAGCGCGTGCCGTCCCCCAGCAGCTGCTCGGCCAGTTCCCACCAGGTGGTGTCTTCCGCCCCCACGGTGAACTCCCGGGACTTCCCAGCCGCTGCCGTCTTCTCCGCCGCCGTACTCGGGGCCGGAGTGCTCGGCCGGCTGCCGGCTGCCTGGCCGGCCGACGGAACGTGGGTCGAGGTGGCGGTGACCGCCGGGGTGGCGGCACTGGCGGCGGCCGCGGGAGAGGCCAGCACGATGCTGCTCAGCAGAAACCCGGCCAGACGCTGACCGGTTGCCATGCCCGGCAGCCGCGGGGTCGTCCGCCGCGCCAGAACGGCGACGATCTCGATCAGAACGGGGACCACGAGCCACAGCCACGCGATCCACGCCGCCAGGGTCATCGTGGTCAGCAGTCCCGAGCCGTCATCGTCCGGGCTCAGCAGCACCGTGCGTGCCTCGTCCAGCGTCGGCACCGTCGCGGGCAGTGTGCCGAGGACGAGCAGCAGCGCGGGCACGCCGGCTACCAGAGCGGCCAGCGCGACGAACGCGAACAGGCCGCGCGCGACGGCCCGTGGCCACGAGCGGTCTCGGCGGCGCACGCGAGTGGGGGAGTGGGGCATGGGGTCAGCCTCCGGGCTGGTGAAGCAGGGTGGCAGTGCCGTGTCCCGTCACGGACATCTCACCGACGCCGATCAGGGAGGCGAAGTAGGGGTGGTAGGCAGCGCGCACGGTCACCGTGAGGCTCTGCCCGTCCTCGGCGATGGCGACGTCACCGTCGACGCCCTTGCTGTCGAGGAAGGAGCGGGCGGCGGCTTGGGCAGCGTCCGGGTCGACGACGATCGCCTCGCCGGTGATGGCCTGGCCGGGGTCGATCTGCTGGGCGCCGGCCCGCGCGGCCTCCTGGGCGACGTAGTCGGCATCCGACATCTGGTCCAGGGCCAGGCCGCCGTCGATGACCAGGCCGATGATGAGGAACGCGATCAGCACGGTGCCCGCGTAGAACAGTTCCAGGCCGCCGCGGTCCCGGCGGCCGGAAGGGATGCGAGGCCATCGACGCCATCTGGTCATGAGCCGCTCCGGGTTGCCCACGTGTCAACGACGGACGTCTTGGTGCTGGTGAGTGTCTTGGACCCGCCCACGCCGGGCAGTGCGAGCTCGCTCAGGGGCGCCGTGCACGAGACGGTGGCCGTCACGCTGGCGGCCTGCCCCACTGGCGCGGACAGCCCGCTGGTGTCCAACTCGACGCTGATGCCGGCGCAGTGGATACCGGAGTTGGCCAGGCTGGACTGTGCGGCCTGGCGTGCGTCAGCCTCGCCGGAGGCCGGGTCGCTCGCCAGCGAGGCGGTGCGCGCGGCGTCTCGGGCGGCCGCGTCGGCGGCGCCCTCGGCCAGCGCCACCCGCCCGCAGGCGATCGTGAAGCCGATCAGCACCAGCGCCACCGGCACGAAGATCGCGAGGCTCAAGGCGGCGCTGCCGCGGTCACGCTCCAGCTGGTCGGGCCACCGTTGCCATCTCATGGCCGGAATTTCTCGACGGGGGCCTGGACGCTCTGGCGCACGTGTCCGCTCCACCCGGGCACCAGGTTGATCACGTCGCCTTCTACAGCGACGCTGACCGTGTCGCCGTCGTCGCTGACCTGCACCACCGCGCCCTTCAAAGATCCGCCCATCCGGGCCAGGAACGCGTCGGCAGCTGCCTCTCCCGCACCTGGTGCGGCGTCGTAGGCCCGCTGCGCGTCCACGGCCTGTTGGGCTGCGTGGTGGGCCACCGACCGGCCGTGGAACCAGATGCCGCCCTGAATCAGGGTGAACACCAGCAGGAAAGCGAGCGGGACGACCATCGACATGTCCAGGGCAGTGGCGCCGCGGTCCTGCCGCCACCACGGTCGGCCGGCCAGGTGCCGCCACGGGCGTGTGCGTAGGGCAGGCATGGTCAAAAACCCAGGATCTGCTGGACTTTCTCGCCGACCGTGGTGTTGGCCGCCGCGTACACGACGCCGACCAGCGTGCCCCCGGCGACCAGGATCAGCCCCCACTCCAGTGCCGACGCGCCACGGTCTGTCGCATGTGCGCGGATCACAGCGCCGTGCCGGCGCAGTGCACCGAACACGAGGGAGAGGCGGTTGCGGACGGTGTGCATGACTTTCCTCCAGACGTTCACGGTGCACTCTCGACTGCACCGGGCGGGCGGATCAGAACGACAGGATGCGGACGAGGGCCGGTGCCATCAGGAAGACGGCCATCAGGAAGACGATGGCCAGCGACGGCACATGCATCTTCTCGCTGGCCACGTTCGCTTTCTCCTTGCGGTCCGCGAGCAGTCCCCGCCGTACGACCTCGGCCTGGGACTCCAACTGGTCGTAGACGGCTGCCTGTTCCTCGCCCGCGAGGGACAAGCTGGCGGACAGTCGTGCGATGTCGGGCACGCCGAGCTCGGTGCCGAGTCCGCCGAGCGCATCCCACGGGCTGACCCCGGCCAGGCGGGCGTGTTCGACGGTGTCCCGGATCCGGACCGCGGCGCGTCCGTCACCCGACTCCACGGCCCGGGCGAGGGCCTCGGCCGCACCGGCGTCGGAGTTACGGGCCAGGGCGACGCGCTCCAGGACCGAGGCGATGTAGTAGCGGTACTCGAAGCGGGCGTCGGTGGCCATGTCGCGGACGTCGTCGAAGCATTTGAAGACCATGAACAGTGCGACGCCCACCCCGGCGGCCGCCGGGACGATGAACGGCAGTGTCAGACCGCCCAAGCGCAGCAGGAAAATGATCCACTGCGGGATGAGGAACCCGCCCAGCGCATACAGGGCGCAGCGGCCCAGCACCGAGGCCGGCGCCATCTCCAGCAGGTTCAGATCCCGGGCGGGCAGCCGCGTCACGAAGGCATCGGTTTCCATCAGCCGGGCGCCCACGCGGTCCGCCCACTTGGCGGACCCCTTCGCCGCCGTCCTGGTAGACGAGGTGCGCGGGGCGGGGGCGTGGGTGCGGCACAGGACCTGGTCGAGTGGGGTCCGCTTGGGCAGCAGGCTGCGCACGGTAAGTGTGCCGCCGAGCGCGGTCAGCCCGCCGAGCAGCATTGCGGGGACGGACAGACTCATGCCGCCTCACTCTCCTGTGCCTTCGCGCGTTCCTCGGCGGTGAGCAGGGTGCGCGGCTCTTCCTCCATCACAGCCATCTGGCGCAGCCACAGCAGCGACGCGACGAACAGCACGCCCAGCACCAGCAGCCCGAGCTGGCCGAGCGGGGTCGAAAACGGTTGCGAGTAGCTGCCGTTGACGAGGATCACGGTGACCACGGCGATCGCGAACAGGGACACCCGTCGGGCTTCGGAGCGGGCCTTGGCCCGCTCGGCATCGATGTCCCGTAGATCCGCGGCCTGCCGGGCGACCAGAGCGGCCTGCGCGGACAGCGCGCGCGCCAGGCCGGGGCCGCGGCTGGTGACGTGGTCCATGAACAACTGGGCGAGGTCGTCGCCGATGCGGCTGGCGAGGTCGTCGGCCAGTTGCCGGTAGGCCCATCGGGCGGGCATCCCGGAACTCAGCCGGTCGGCCAGTCGGCTCACCGGCCGCTGCAACAGGGCCGGAACCGTGTCGAGTTCGACGATCGTGGCCTCCAGCGGCTTGCCGCCGGCCCGCACGCTGGCGAGCTGCTGCAGCCACTCCGCGATCGCCTCCAGCCGGGCGACCTCCGTACGGCCGGAACCACCTGGGTAGAGCACGAACGGCAGCCCGGCCACCACTGCGAAGGCGAGCAGCCCGTGCACGGGCCACCCGGTGATGGCCCACATCAGTGCTCCCGCGACCGCGGCCCCGGCCAGCAGCAGCCGGTAGTTGTCCCGCCAGGCGGGCGGCAGTTCCTCAACTGCCCGCTGCAGACGGCCCCGCAGCCGGCCGGGCCGCACGCTGCGTGTGGCCGGCCGCCAGCCGCGCAATGCGGCGACGAGCCCGGTCAGGCTCAAGGCCACCACCGCGCCGGCGACCATGCCGAGCGCGGACAGGTACGACTGGGTCACGCTGCACCTCCCGCCCGGCGCAGCGGCCGCCACTGCCCGTTCGGATAGTCGATCAGCCAACGCCGGTGGAAGCCCTTGCGCTCCAGCTTGCGCAGCCGGCGCTCGTTCATCGGCGTGCGGGTGGGCATGGCCCGTGGCTCGCCCCCGTCCTCGCGGGGGGCAAAGAGCTGTGACAACGCCACTCCGCCGCCTTCGCTGCGGCCGGCCGTCTCCCATACGTGTGAGACGAACCGGTGCACCTGGCCGCCCTGGTCGGTCTCGTCGATCGCGTCCACGTACACGATGAGGTCGACGGCGGCCGCGATCAGCCGGTAGGCGGCCTGGTCGCTCAGCCCGGCCCTGGCCAGCGGCACCATCAGCCGGTCGACCACGGCTTCGGGGTCCTTCGCGTGCAGGGTGCACATCGACCCCGCACCGCCCGCGATCATCGCCTCCAGCATGGCGACGGCTTCATCGCCGCGGACCTCGCCGACCATGACCCGGGTGGCCTTGTAGCGCAGGGAGACGGGCACCAGGTCGGCGAGCGTGACCCGCCCGGTGGCGTCCCGCTCGCCGTTGCCCTCCCGCGTGCGGAAAGCGATCACATGAGCGTGCCGGTCCGGGTCGTCATGGTTCAGCCGCAGCTCCGGCTCGCTCTCCAACGTCGCCAGCCGCTCGTGAGCAGGAACTTCGCGGCCCAGGGCCCGCATGAGCGTGGTCTTACCCGTCGCCATGTCGCCGGCGATGATGATGGACAGGCCCGCTTTCACCGCGGCCGACAGGAACGAGGCAACGATCGTGTCGACGGTGCCCCACTGCTCCAGGTCGCCGAGGGTGGCCGCTTCCGCCGCGTGCCTGCGGATCGCGATCGTCACATCGTCCGTCAGCAGCGTGGCGGCTACACGGGAGCCGTCCGGCAGGTCGAACTCGACCTTTCCCGTGGCGTACGACAGCAGCCGCTCACCGTGCCCGGACGTCGCGGCCATCTGGTTGACCCACTCGACGGCCTGCGACCTGCTAGAGAATGGGGAGCGAACCCGCTCGCGCGGCGTGCCGTGGGAGTCGATGAACATCCACTCGCCGTCGACCAGGACGTCCTCCACGCCCGGCCGGTCAAGGACCCGCTGCAGCGCACCCGCCAGGAAGATCAGGTTGAAGACCTCGGTGCGGACCCGCTCCAACTGCTCGCCCGACAACGGCGGGTTCGTCAGGGACCACGCCTGAGCCCACCCCGCGACCCGGGAGCGCACCCGGGCGCGCACCACCTCTTCCAGGTCCTTCTCGCCCAGCGGCGCGCCGGCTTGGCGCCGGTCCTTCTTGACCTGGTCGACGTCGTCGGCGACCTGCTGCCGCAGCTTCGTTATCTCCCCCCAGGGCACGGGAAGCGCCCCGGGCAGCGCCGTTGCCGCCCCAATGTCGGCAGGCCCAGCCCCCGACGGCCCCGTGGCCGGGGGACCGGGTGCCGGGGCTGCCGGAGTCGCCAAGGGGACAGGTCCCGGCGCGGTGGCAGGCGGTGTGCGGTGTGCGGACGGGCGGGTCGCGGCGTGCTCGGACAGCAGGCCCCCCAGCCGGGTGGCCACGTTCTGTCCGTTGGTGCCGTTCGGGGTGCGCCAGTCAGTCATGCCGCACCCCCCGCTGGGCGAGGTGCTGGACGATCCGCTCCACCGCCGGAGTGGCCGCCCGTACCTGCCGCATCTGGAGGTGCAGGCGCCGCCGGTCGGCGTGTTCCCGCAGCGGCGCCATGGTCTCGCGCGCGGCGCGCATCAGCCGCGAGCGCGTCACCCCGCGCGGCATCCGTCCACCGGTACGCAGATAGGCGGCCGCGGTCTCGTCCCACGGAAGGGCTGCCAGCACCGGCGCGTCCAGGCCCCGGGCGACGTCGGCGGGCCGGTAGCCGTCACCGAGGACGAGCAGGCCCAGGGCCCGGGCGCCGGACCCGTGGGTGGCGAGATCGTCCTGGAGCGCGCGCACCATCGGGTAGGCGAGCGCCTGGGATTCCTCGGTCATGCGGACCACCAGCAGCACCAGGTCGGCCTCACGCAGTACGGGCGCGGGCGAGAGCACCGGGTGCAGGCGGCCGCCCTCGAGGACCATCCGCCCGCCATCGACCAGGACGTCCCAGTGCAGTTGCTGGTCCGTCAGCTGCAGCACGTTCAGCAGCGTCGGCCAGGTCGACGTCAGGGAAGCGGCCTGCCTCGGATCGATCAGCCCGGGCAGCGCCACCCGGTAGTCGCTGTCGTCCAACGGCCACAGATGCTGGGCGACCTGCGGCGTGAAATCCTGCTCGGCGCTGGCGCGTTCCCAGTCTGCCTGCGGCAGCCGGTGCAGCCCGATAGTCCCGTCCAGGCGTTCGTGGTGTTCCCCGCGCGGAACATCGCGCAACAGGCCGTGGCGCAACGTCCCGCCGGCCATGTCGAGTTCGGCCAGCAGCACCGGCCTGCGACTCGCCAGGGCCAGAGCTGCCGCCGAAGTGGTCACGCCGTCCGACTTCGCGGACACCAAAGCGATCAGAGCCACCGTCAGCTCCCGCTCTGGCGGGGCTGCCGTACAAGCGCGATCTGCTTGGCCGCGGCCTTAGTCGCCAGCAGGGGACCGTCCGCGGGCGCCACCACCAGGTTCACAACCAGGGCGCCCGTGGAGTCCGGGGTGCCGACCGACTTCACCGTCGCGTCGATCGTGGCAGGACTTTTGCTGCCCGTGGCCCCCGAGCCCGTGGCACCCGTGTCCGTTCCCTGGGCGGGAAGGACGACGGCGGCCACCTTGTCGCCCGGCCGGAGCTCGTCGCGCGGCACGTAGCCCCGCTTCAGTTCGACCCCGACCACCTGCTCGGTGTCTCCCAGTCCGCCGCGCGCGCTCAGCTGCGAGCGGGTGAGCAGGTCGCCGGGGTGAAGGTCGACGGCCGCGCGCTGGCCCACGATCGAGGCGCGGTCGGCGGCGGGGATGGGGGACAGGCCCGGATCGTCGGCGAAAGACACAACCTTCACGTCCTGTGCAGTGACCTGCTGGCCGACCGGGACATTCCGCGCGACGGCGAGAACGTCGGTCCGGTCCCCGGCCCTCGCCACGACGACCGCGCCGCCGAGCGCGCCGATCAGCGTGACCAGCGCCAGCAGGACGGGCACTGACCACGTGCGGCCGGATCGTTTCTTTGTGCCGGTGCTGACGGGCAGGTCGGGCTGCCGCGGGGCGTCGGTGCGCGGTGCAAAGGAGGTCTGTGTGCTGTCCATCGGCCTGAAGGCCCTTCGATCTCGTGCGACGTTTAGGAGTTGACGGCCTGGGACTCGACGATGGCCACGTTCACGGAGGAGTTGCGGACCTCGGTCAGCTGGCCGTTGATCCCGCCGCCGTTCCAGTTGATGACCCAGGTCGAGGTCGCAGTGACCTTGTACGTGCCGCCTGCTATGTCGCTGGACGGCTGGGTGTAGACGTAGCCGCAGTCCGGTGACCTCTTCAGCCCGAACGACGTCCGGTAGACCGTGCCGGGCGTCGTGCAGGTCACCGAGGACCCGTCTCCCATCGACCACACGACCTTCGCCACCTTCGCCGTCGCGGTCACCGTGACCCCGCCGGCCGTCGCGGTCG
Source organism: Streptomyces sp. NPDC006476 (assembly GCF_040612015.1). Lineage (NCBI taxonomy): Bacteria > Bacillati > Actinomycetota > Actinomycetes > Kitasatosporales > Streptomycetaceae > Streptomyces > Streptomyces sp. NPDC006476. The sequence continues at coordinate 18,767 of NZ_JBEXPK010000084.1, forward strand.
CGGTATTCGGACCCCATGTCGTCTGCGACGGGTCCACGGCCATCCACACCGGCATGCCCACCAGGCCCCGGCCGCCGGGCTTGGGGTTGATGTCGATGCGGGGGCCCAGCAGCGCCATGGAGTCGACGGCCCGCTGCGCCAGCTCCTGCGGATTCACCTGCTGCTGGGGCTGCCGACCGGTGGTGACGGCGACGAATCCTTCGGGATTGTTGAGGCCTCCGTCCGAACAGGAGTAGAAGTACAGGTCGTTCTTCTTCGGGTCGGCGCCCTTCCAGATCTCCTTCGCACTGGCCGGGGGCTTCGGGTCGATCTTGGTGTACTTGCACTTCAGCTTGCTGGCGCCGCCGCCCTGCGTGCCGGCCTGCTGCTTTGTCCCGCCGGCAGCGCCGGGCACATTGACATCGACACAGAACCTGACGACCCGGCACGTGCCCGCACCCACCCCCGGGCCATCGCCGGCCTGGGCGGTGCCCGCGGCGGCCAGGACGAGAGCGGCACCCAGGAGGGCCGGGCGTCGTATCAGCAGGTCTGCTTTTGCGCGGTCAATTCGGTGACCATCCACTTCGTCCCCCACTTCTGCAGCTGTGCGGTGCTGACGTATCTGATGAGCCGCGTTGACGGCAGCGGAACCTTCTTCTTCGTGGCCTTGTCGATCAGGGTCCAGTGCGAGGTGTCGACACAATCCGTGAGTGTGGCCTTGGGGATGTCGCCGCCGGTCACCTTGGGCGCACTGGGATGGATCACCGGTTTCCCGGTCGCGACCTGCCCGGCCTTGCGCATGGTTTCCAGGTCCTGCTCGACCAGGCCCAGGGCCTGCAACGTGGTGGTCTTCCGCAAGCCGGTGCCTGCGGAGGACGCCTTGGCGTAGGCCTCGGTCTGGGCCTGCCAGGACTGGGTGTAGGCGGCGAGGACAGCGGCCTGCTCCGGATCGACCGTGGAACGGGGGGAAGCGGACGCGCTCGCGCTGGGACTCGTGCCAGGCCTGGAGGGCGACGCCTTCGGGCCGTTGTCGCTGCAACCGGTCAGCGCCACCAGGCTTCCGGCGAGGAGCACTGCGGTGGTTAAGCGCTTCGGGATGCGGACAGCGGTGAGTGCCGCCGGGCGGCGTGGTGCTCGTGTCACGTGGTCTCCCCGTACGACGCGGTGCGGTCGACTGCTGCCCTCGGCGTCCGCGATGTGACGACCCAGAACTGCGGTCTGGTCCAGTTGCGGGTAATCCGTTTGCCTGATCGGAGGTTATGCATATGCCGGTCAACTTCCCACTGAGATATTTCAGTTCGTCCCTACAACCTGGGACGTATCCGGTCACTCCCGGAACTGTCCGTCCGCATGCGGTCCCTTGCGTTTGCTTTGTTCGGCAACCCAATAGGGGTAAGCGTCCGGTTTTCACAGAGAGCAACTCTTCAAAGGGACTTGGGTGAGGTTGATGCGTCACAGGTCCATCCACGGACGAGGCTCGCCACCGACCAGCGGCGACCATACGCGCCCGGCAGGACCCTCCTCTTCGAGGTCCTCCAGGATTGCGGCGCCAAGTGGTACCTGCCGGGCCATGGCAGCCACGAGGGGGTGCTGGGCGACCATGGCCTTCAGGTCGTTGGTGCGGCCGTAGAGGGACTGCCGGGAGGCCGCGGTCAGGACGAACAGGATGCGCGGGAAGACGGGGTACCAGCGCAACCAGGTCGGGCCGGAGACCACTGCATTGGGGCGAGGTCGTCGTCGGCCGATGAGCTGCGGCTGGTAGGACCAAAGGCGCGCGTAGTCGATCAGCTTCACGGCGAGGCGTTCGCTGCTCATGGTGGCGCGATCGACTTCGACGAAGGCCCGCAGCTTGCGGCGTTCGGTGCCTTCGAGGGCGGTGTAGTGCAGGACCGCGTCGGCGATCACGCGTTCGCCGTCGCCGATGGCGTGGGAGACCTCCGGCGTCCAGTCCCACGGGCCGTGCTCGTCGTTGCGGCGGCGGGCGTCGGCGGCGAAGGCCAGGTGGGTGCGCAGCACCGTCAGGGTGTGCGGGGTGCGCAAGGAGGCGGCGGTGGCTGACGTGATGGGGTAGGGCGGCCTGCCGCGCAGGGCGGGCCAGTCCCGGGTGAGGCGGGCCCCGTCGGGGGAGAGGAACCAGGCTCGGGTGCGGTTGGACTGGGGCAGCACGACGTAGTCGGCCAGACCGCGCGAACGCAGCATTTTCAGCGGGCCGGAGAGTACGAAGCGGGTCGCCTGCGGCCGCAGGAGCAGCAGGAGTTGGCTGGTGGTGGCGATGCGGTGCTGGGCGAGGGCCGCCAGTATCTGGTGGTGCAGTGGCTCTGACGGACTCGGAGCCAGCCCGGAGGAGGTGGGTTGGAGCGTCTTCGCGGACATCAGGAGTACTCCTTCTTCTTCTGCAAGGACACCGGCGGTTTGACGCCGGAATTCGCTTTGGCGGGGGCGAGTTCGGTGAGGAAGGCTTCCACTCGGCCGTGTTGGGCGGTGGCCTGTGCGGTGAGCTGCGCCAGCGGCGCCGTCTGGGCTGTTGCGCGAGCGGTGCGCTCGAGGGACGCGGCCTGGTGGGGGCGGGCTATGCCGGCGAAGACGTCGTCGAGGTGGGGGCCCGTGATCTGGGCGGGTCCGATCCGGCGGCCGTCAACGGTCAGGGACATGTAGTGATCGAAACGCTTGAGGGTGGCGACGACATCGGGGCCAGGGGTGTCTCCCCACTCAGCGGTGATGGGTGCGATCGCCGACCGGGATCCTGCCGTGGACGCGAGCGTTGAGGCGTTTTGCAGCAGGGACTGGCGTACGGGGCCGGGAAGACGGGAGAGCAACTGGGTCATGCCGTGGACCTGGCACTTGTACTTGCGGAAGTCCTCGAACATCGACGCGATCGTTTCCGGGGCGGCACCGGTCAGCGTGATCAGTTCGTCGAAGTACGCGCGAAACGGCACTCGTCTGTCGGGTGCGGTGTCGCGACGGGAGCGCACGGCCCTAAGCAGGTCCCGGGCGAGCAGGGCGGTCAGCAGCCGGTCGGTGGGCCCGTTGCCGCCCGGGCACACCCACACGATCATGCGTTCGTCCATGGAGGTACGGATGTTGTAGACCCCATCCGGCTGTCCCAGGAAGGCGCGGGTGACTGGATTGGCGGCCAGCCGGGCGATCGGGTTGAGAACGACGCCGTAGGCGTCTGCGGGCAGCGCAGGAAATGTGGTGTCCCACCACGAGCGCGTCTCCTCGTCCAGCCTGTTTTCCACCGCCGCGAGCGCCGCGTTGCGGAAGGAGTCGTCGGTGAGCATCGCCCGCACTTGGAAGATCGTGGCCTGGTCCTTGGGTCTTCCTGCACGGCAAGCAGCCTCATTGACGGCGACCAGGACCGTGAGGGCCGCGGTGAGGATGGCGAGCGCGCGCGGCGCGGTGGCATCGTCCCAGCCGAGAGCAGCCGCGCAGGCATCCGCCGTGGATTCCACAACCTCATGCGCCACTTGCCCTTGATGCATGCCGATCGGGTTCCACGAGCTGAGCCGGGCGGTGGGCCCGTGGGCGTTGAGGTCGACCAGCGCGATGCGCTCCATGAGATGGTCGTGAGCGAGGAAGGGCACGGCGCGGGGCCAGGAGTCACCGTGCGGATCGAGGAACATCAGCCCGCCGCCGGCATGCGCCCAGCCGATCGCCTGTGCCAGAGCGCGTTCGGTCTTCCCGCCACCCGCCTTGCCCACGCCGACCTCGAACAGGGTTTCGGCGGCGTGCGTGGCCACCAGACGGCTCCGCCCGTCGGGCGTGCGGTAGATGCCTTGCAGCAGCAGAGCCGGGTCGCCGAATTCGAAGGTCGGCAGGTCGCCGGCCAGCAGTGGCACCCGGCAGTGCACGGTGGGCGGTTTGAGCAGGCCCACGAGCTCATCCAGCCGCACCCAGTTGGCCCTGGGGGGCTGGCAGTGCCCCAGCAGCCAGCGGCGCTCGAAGGCGCCGCGGGTGGGCCAGTGATCGGCGCCGATACGCCAGGGCCCGAGCCGCCAGCCACGCATGGCCCACCGTGCTTGGCCGCCGAAGACATCGAATGCGGCCTGGAGCTGAGCGAGCCTGGCCTGTGCGCGCCCCTCGATGTTGGAGGCACACATCACCAGCAGCTGCACCCGCACGAGGTGGTCGTCGTCGGCGAGCTTGCCCAGGGCCTCGGCGGGGTCGACCCGGCGGGGCACCGGCGGCATGACCAGCCGCCGTCCGGAGCCGATCCCGCCGGACCGCGAACCGAGCAGCTGCTGCAGCTGCCAGGTCAGTGAGTCTTCAACTCCGCTGGCGTCCTGCCGCAGCCAGCGGGCGGAGCGCTGGGCTTCGCGCCGCTCGGCGCGGCGCGCGGCGCCCATCAGCTGCAGACGGCGTGCCCGCAGCGCCCACTTGGGGGCCCGCTGAATGTCGAGGCGGATTTCGGCGAGGTCGCCGAGTTCGGCGCGCAGGTCGGAGACGGCGTCGACGAGGGGCTGCAACGGGTCGGGTTCGAGCGGAACCTCACGCAGCGGCGCGACGAGCTTGCCACGCAGGATGAACTCTGCTCGCACCGTATGCTCGCGGGGCTTGTCGGCGATCGGCCGGGCCGGGCTGACGGCGACGTCCGGCCCGAAGGGGGTGATGGACAAAAGCCGTTGGGCACCGGCCGGGCCCTCGATGCGGTAGCGCAGCGGTGTGCTGCCGTCCGCGCGCAGTCGTATCTGCACGGTCTTTGCCCGGCGCGGAGCCCACCAGGGCATGGCGGTGGAGGCGCGGGCGAGCTGGACGCCGCGGCGGAAGATCTCCTCCAGGCTCGGGTCGAAGTGCCTGCCGGGCACGAGCTCAAGAGCCATACGCTCGGCGGAAGCCTTGGCCGCGAGGCGGCGTACCACCTGCTCACCGGCGCCCCAGCACACGGCGATGGCCAGGGCCAGCAGGTACCAGTGGCCATAGAGCCAGTCGACGGCATCGGCGAGGCCGGTGACCACGCCGAGTATCTGACCAGCAGCCGTGCCATCGCCCCGGGCCATCAGGTAGGGGACTGCGGAGTCCACGTCTCGGTTCCCTTCGTTGACGTTGTCCGGGTGAAGTGAAAGTCGGTGATGCGGCAGTCGGTGAAGGTGCCGCCGCGGTCCAGGCCCGCCCACACCAGATGGACCACCGCCTTGTCCGGGCTGCCTTCGCGGCGGGCGATCGCGGCCTGGATGCGGAAGCGGGCGGTGGCGAACGCCGGTGCCACCGCCTGGCTCCCGTCGGGAAAGACCGTGGGCCACTTCGCGCGGCCGATGCCGGTGGCATCCGCGCGCAGCAGCGCACGGCCGGCGGTGAGCAACTCCCGCTCCTCGGCGGCGGGAAGGTCGGCGGGCCAGGCGGCCTCCAGGGAGCGCTGGATGGACCGGTCACCGGCCACCCCCTCGCCGTGCGGCGGCAGATGAGACGTGACGACCGGCGGTGTTCCCGCCGCGACCGTCGTGGGTGCAGCCAGGGTCACCGCCGGCTTCCGTCCGGGCGTGGGCGGCGTGGTTGACGGGTTGGTGGTCGCCTGCGCGATCCGCGGCGGCGCCGGAGCCGAGGGCGGATGACCGGGCGGCATGCCCAGCAGAGCGATCCCGGCGACGGCGAGCAGGGCGGTGCTCAGCACCAGTAGATGAGGTGAGCGCGGGACGGTCGTCACAGCAGCCGCGCTCCCCCCGCATAGCCCGGCATCGCGGTGACCGCGTCCAGGCGGACGACCGTGCCCGGACGGGCCGCGTTGATCATCTGGCCGCCGCCGGTGTAGATGCCGACGTGGTAGATGGTGGAATCGCGTCCGGGGGCGTAGGCGTAGAAGACGAGGTCGCCCGGCTTGAGGGCGCCGGCGCCGACTCGGGCGGGGATGCGCAGGCCGATGCCGGCCTGCGCGGCCGCGGTGCGCGGCAGGCTGATGCCGGCCCTCGCGTACGCGTACAGGGTCAGTCCGGAGCAGTCGAATCCCTTGACGGTCGCGCCGCTCCTGCCGCCGGGCGAGCAGCAGATTCCGTAGGAGGGGCCGTTCGCGGTGCCGCCGCCCCACGAGTAGGGCACGCCGCGCTGGGTGAGCGCCGCGGTGATGACGGTGCGGACCGTGCCCGAAACGTTCTTGAGGTTGGGATCCTTGGCGGCCTGCGTGTACTGGTCGATCCACCCCAACACGTCGGCCACGTACGCGCCGGAGCGGTTGTACTGCCAGATCGCTGCCCTCAGCTGCGACTGCCGGGTCAGGTCACGTCCGCTGCCGCACAGATAGACCGCAGCCCCGAGCGCGGCGTCGTCGGCGTTGTGCGGGTCGGCGATCTTGTCCCCGTTGCCGTCCTCGCCGATCGACTCCCACGTGGAGGGCAGGAACTGGAAGGGGCCGACGGCCCGCTCACCAGTGGCGGTGCCGTCCCACCTGCCGTCGTCGGTGTCGGGCACCGCGGTGGTGTTGCCACCCGCACCGGAGCCATTGAGCAGTACCCCGTAGATCTTCGGGCGGATGTCGCCGCCTGCGGCGATGTCCCGGCCGATGGCGTGGTTGGACTCGACCTTGGCGATCCCGGCGAGGATCGGCCAGCGCATACCCCGGCACTTGGGCACGTACGTGCCGACCTGCTGAACCGCCTTCTTGTAGGCGGTCAGCATCCGTGGCGGGATGTCTGCGGCGCTGCCCCCTTCGGCGATCCCCCCGTCGTCCTGGGCGCCCGCCTCCAGCGCGACGTACGCGCTGATCGCGTTGCCGACCGGTGCGGCACAGCACACGGCGGCGAACATCAGCAGCGCCACGATGCATCCCCACCGCTGGATGCGGCGTCCCGGTGGCCTCACTCGTCTGCTCCGTCCTCGCGCCGCCACCGCTCGCGCATCTCCCGCAACGCTTCGGCCTTCCGCATCGCCTCCTGTATCCGGGACTGGTTGCCAGCACGTGGGGAGTCCTCCTGACCACTGGCGCCAGACATCCGAGGCAGCGGATCAGGCCCTTCGCGAGGGGGGAGTGGGGCCGTCGGCGGAGTTGTCGCAGCGCTGCCCTGCGAAGTGTTAGGCCGCTTGCGGGCAGGACGCGCGGCAGAGGCCGGCCGCGGGGCGGGGGACGCAGTGACAGGCAGGCGGCGGCCAGCGAACGAGAGAGCGCCACCTTGGTCGTCGGTGTGCTGACCCAGGACGCGGGCCACATGCTGGCCGGTGTCTGCCCAGGCGCGGCCGTCCTCGCGGACGGTGTTGCCCCAGACCCGCACTTGCTGGCGAGCGTCCTGGGAGTAGCGCGATCCCCCCAACCGCGCCCGGCGGACGTTCGCCGGCAGGCCGACGGTTGCCCCGTACGCGGCCCGCCCGCTCCGGTTGAGGATGCGATAGCCGCGGAAGCGGACCAGCCGGTTGTGGGCCCGCGTCGACAGCAGGGTGCGATCGGCGTTCTGGTCGTGCAGCACCTGGCCGGTGTCGCGGTCGACGATCTGGCCCTCCGCGTTGCGGTACCGGTCCGGTGGGCCCGATGGCCGTCGCGGCCCCGCGCCACCAGGACCACCGTCCCCGCTCTCCAGCGGCCTATCCGCCCCCGGGTCGCCGTCGGCGGTGGGCTTTTGCCACTTCGCCAGCTGCTCTTGGTCCGGACGGCGTCCGACCAGCAGGCCGTAGGCACCTTGGACGCCCAGCCGTGCGCCCAGGCCGCCCACGGCTGCCGCGGCGGTGAGCGGTGCGAGCCCGCGGCCGGCCTCGGCGGTGGCATCGGCGAGGACTCGGCCGGTGTCGACGGGCAGGCCTGCGCCGTCGGCGAGGGAGGCAAGCGCGCTCATCAGCCGCTGCCGGGTGCCGAGCAGCCCGAACCTGCTGCCTCCTGCGCCCGTGAAGGCGCGCAGACTTGCGCCGTATCCACCCAGTGCGGCGGGGGAGTTCAGGGCGAGGGCGGCGCCGAGCTCGGAGGTGTCGCCCGGCAGGTGGGTGCCGCCGACCTTGGCATAGCGCATCCGTAGGGCCATGCGCCGTCCGAAGGAGGCGATCCCCGCCAGCAGGCGGCGATGTCCGGCCGCGCCGACGATCGCAAGCACATCGATGAGCAGGATCCGCTCGACCATCAGGTTGGGGCCGTTGGTGAGGACGGCGTCGATCGCGATGCCGAAGAAGGGGATGAACGCGCAGATCCCGACCGTGGCGATCAGGGCGATGCCCCAGATCGACAACCACTTCCACACCGCCTGCCGTGGCGGGCCGGGCAGCATGGCCGCGACGAACGTGACGCCCCCGCCAGCCGCTGCCGCGGCACAGATGCCCTGGATGCCGAGCAGGACGATCGCGCTGGACAGCAGCATGCCGCAGATGAACAGCGCGGCGATCAGCAGCAGGAAGGCGCCACCCACCCGCCACCAGGTGGGTTTCTCCGCGTAGGCGGCGCACGACGTGCCGACCGGGCCGGCCTTCTTCATGTCGGCGAGAAATGCGGCGAACGCCTGGTCCTCGTCGCTGACGATCGCCTGGGAGGCGTCCAGGAGCTCGCCGCCGGGCGTGAGCGAGGGGAGATCGTCACCGGCGGCCTTGGCGTCGACGTCGCGCTCGCAGTACTTCCTGCCCGGCCCGTGGATCAGGTGACAGGGATCCTTCGCCCTGTCCGACGCGGTCGAGCTGGGCAGGTATCCGCCGGTGACCCACTTCAGATGGACGGCGTAGGCCTTGCGGTCCGCAGTCTTGGCCGGGTCCAGGATCCGCCCGTACTGAAGCAGCATGTACGGCTTCACGATCAAAGCGTTGGTGATCGCGTCCTGGATGGGCCGGGCCACCTCTGTCGAGGAGACCGGGCCTTCGCCTTCCTGCTCTTCGCAGGTGAGCTCGGCGTGGCCGGCCATGCCGTCACAGGGGCTCTTGCTGGCGAGTTTGCCGCCCCAGTCGTAGGAGTTGACGGATCGCTGGGCGACCTCGGTGGCCACCTGCTGGGACTGCCCCAGTGGACCGTCCGGGCCGAGCAGGGTGTCGGGGCGGATGAGAGCCGAGGCGGCGATCGCCCCGATGAGCAGGGTGAGGAAGATTTCGCCCAGACCGCGGCCGACCCGTCCGCGCACGATCATGAAACCGGCGAAGACGAACGCCCAGGCCAGCAAGAGCCCTTTGATCCCAAGCGTGTCGACGACCACGTGGTCGTAGGCGTCGGCGGCTTTCTGTGCCGGGTGGGTGAGGAGCTTGAGCAGTGGAAAGCGGAAGGCAACCTCGATCGCCCACCCGGCCAGCCCGACCAGCAGCCGGATCAGGGTGAACAGCCCGGACAGAGCGAACGCGAGGGCCTGCGTTTTGAAGGCGACGATGGAGCCACCGGAGGCGTTCAGGTCGTAGCCGTCGATCGGCACGCCCTCGGACGAGTAGATGTTCAGCGGGGCCAGCAGGTCTCCGGTGTCGCTGGTGTTGCCCGCCGCGTACACGACCTGGGTGTTGACCAGGAGGAACACACTGGTGAGCAGGACGACGAAGCCGGCTGAACGCAGCCTCGCGCGGTCTGGTCGGAACACGTCAGCGCCGCCTTTGGCCACGGGCGCCGCGCAGCCGCCACACCATCAGGGCAGCCACACCCGACCCAGCGGTCCACAGCATCCACGCTGCACTGGCAACGTCCTGCTTTTCGCGCGCCGTGGCCGTGGTCGTGGCGCCGCGCTCGCAGTAGCCCTTGGCCGGCCCCACGATCAGTGCGCAGGGATCCTGGTGCACGGTGCGGGTGCCGGCGGCGAACGCCTGCCCGGTGTGCGGCCACCACGCCTCCGGCACGCCCGCCCCCAGCACGAGGACGACCGCGCAGACCAAGGCGACGATCACGGCGAGGACGCTCGCGGCCGCGGCGATGCGACGGGAACGGTCCCAGGATGCGGCGGCCATCACGCGTACTCCCTTGAGAAGGCGTCGTCATCCGGCCGGACACCGGGTGCGGACGGTGGGGCAGCACTGGGACGGCGCCCTGGCGTGGTGGTGATGGACGTGGCAATGCGCGGGATGCGGGGAACGCAGACCTTGACGCGGCCGGTGTTCTGCCGCGGGCAGGTGAGCAGGAACTCGCCCTCCCGGCCCTTTTGGCCCACTGGGGACAACCCGGTGGTCACCAGCCGCACAAGGTCCGGATCACCTGGGTCCAGCCCGACGAACTCCAGGCCGCGGCGGGCCCGTTCGCGGTCTGCGGTGCGGGCCAGGGCCCGGTAGGCCATCAGGCCGCGGTCGGGGCCAAGTTCCTCGGCATCGTGCGAGCCCGCCAGCAGGCCGGCGCCGTGCTTGCGGCCGTCGTGGAGGATCTCGTGGACCAGGGCCGTGCCCTCGGCGGACGAGGTCAGCCAATACAGCTCGTCCAGGACCACCGCCGTGAACCGCTCGGGGTCCTCGAACGCCGTCTGCCGGGCGATCGCGGCAATCAGATAAAGGACCGCCCGGCCGATCAGCGCCTCCAGCGGCTGCTGGTGGAGGATCTCGGGGTTGGCGAACGCGGTCTTCGGGGGCAGCTTCAGCCCGGTGGTGGTGATCACGATCATGTCGGAGGTACTGGAGGCGTCCAGCCTGACCGGCGGCAGCGTCGGGTCGAAGACCATCGCCGCCAGGGAGTTGGTGGCGACGATGCGGATGAGGCCGGCGAGGGTGGCGGCCGCGTCCTGCCGCTTGCCCGCCTCGCGCGCGGCCATCTCCTCGAGGACCTCAAGAACGCGGTGCATGGACGGTTCGGGACTGGCGGCGGCCTGTTCGACGGCATGGTGGAGGACTTCGCCGTTGGTGCTCATCGGGCCGATGCCGAGCTGCAGGGTCAGGTAAGACAGGGCGTAGTGGCGGCCCTCGGGCCCGTCGAACGTGCGCAGCGGGTCGATGGACACCTCGGCCTGGGCGGCGTCGATGATCTGGACGCGGCCCTGGGCGGCGGTGCGGGCGAAGGTGGCCCACTCGCGGACCGGGGTGCGGTCGATGCAGATGGCGCAGCCGCCGCGCGCCCACACCGCTTCCGCGATCAGTTTCTGCAGCACGCTCTTGCCCGCGCCGAGATCCCCGACGATGCCCATGGAGGCGGAGGCGTCGACCTTGGGCGCGTCCGCCACGTTGATCATCACGGGGCGGGTGGTGCCCGAGTCCAGGTCGATGCCGAGGAACATGCCGTTCGGGTCGCCGACCTCCGCGGCGGTGAAGGCCCCGGAAAGCGCCCAGTCCTCAGAGACCTGGTGCTGGGTGAACTCCCGTACGACACCCGGCCGCACCATGCCGGGCAGGCCCAGGCTGAACAGGGCCTCCTGCAAGCCGGCCGGCCGCACTGCGCGATAGTCGGCTCCACCGAGCAGTGCGGCCAGGGCGCGCGCCCTGGCGTCGCAGACGGCGGCGGTCGGCCCCCAGACCGTCAGCACCGTCACGGACTGCACCTCCACCTCGACCGACGTGCGCGACAGGCGGGCATCGAGCTCGCCCAGGTCGCGGGCGGCCTCGGTCAAGGAGGCGGGCATGCCGGTGGGGCGGGCGTCGTACTGGTCAGCCTGGTCGATCAGTTCGTTCTTCTTGCGCCGCACCTGATCGCGGGCCTTCTCCGCGGGCACCAGCGTGAGATCGATGGTGTAGTCGACGGGAAAGTCGAGCATCTCCAGCTGGGCGAACAGGTCCGCGGCATCCTGGCTGACGGCGGGCGGGCACTCGGCCAGCGCCAACTGCGCCTGGTAGCCCACCCCTTGATCGGACTCCACCTGCAGCCAGCGCCGCCCCAGCGGCGAACCGGTGCTCAGCCGCCACCAGGCGGTGCGGCCCGACCGTGTGATCCGGCCCGCGCTCTTGAGCTCGTCGACGTCGTCGAGCTCGGGGTCGATGCCGCCTTCCTGCAGACGCACCTGACCGAGGTCGGCGTAACTGGGGGAGCGCAGCACCCCGTCGCGGAGCTGCCCGCCATACATGTCGCTGGTCTCGGCCTCGGCCAGCAGCGGCTCGGCGAGGCCGCGGTGCAGGGCGTGCTGGATCATCCACACGATCTCCGCCGGGCGGGCGGGGCGGAACGTGATGCCGCCGCCAAGGGAGGCCTCCACCCGTGAGGCTTGTTCTTGGTACGCGGTCACTTCCCGGCGTGCCACAGGCGCGGGCCGCATGCCCAGCATCGGCGCAACCTCGCTCCACGCGGCACGGAGAGAAGCAGATCCCTGCAGGCCGGCAGTCTCGCCCTGCAGGGGCACGGCCAACCACAGAGTGCGGCGGTGCATCTCCTGCTCGTCCAGCAGATCCAGGGTGGCCTCGACGTTCTCCACCCAGGGATGTCTGCCTGCGCCGGGTTCTTCCTCGGCCGGCTCGATGCCCTCGATCATCCTGAGGGCGATCTCACCCGGGTCGATCTGCGCACACAGCCCGAACAGGCGCGGGGCCCCGGACAGCGAGCGCACCAGATGGGTGATCTTGGCGAGCTGTTCTTCGCGGACGGCAGGCGGCAGGTAGGTGCCCTGGACGGTTTCCTCGCGCTGGCCGTGAGCGTCCGGACCGGGGTGCAGGCGGTAGAGGGCCCACACGTGGCCCTGCGTGGACCACACCAGGTGTCCGGCGATGTGACGGATCGGCACTCTCATCGCGCACTCCCGCTCTGTTGGGCGCGCATGAGCAGTTGCTGCACACCCGACACGGGCGCCACCTGCACTGCGGGAGCGACTGGATCCACGGACCGGTGGGCGGACGAACGGCTGGTGGCCAGCCGCGAGAGTGGCGCCTGAGAGGCATGCCGACTTGCCGCGCGGGACGCTGCGGCTTTGCCTGCATCGGCAGCCGGGCGTGGGTCCTCGATGGTGAAGCCGCCGAGCAGCGGGTGCGCAGCGCGGTCGCGGGCGGCACGAGCGCCGATCCGCCCTGCTCTCGGCTGACAGCCGAGCAGCACCCAGCCCAAAGCGGCCTGCATCGGCGCACGGCCACGGATCTTGGGCCGACGCACGACCCAAATGGCCAGGATCCACGCGACGATGGGGACGGGCCCCATCCACGACCACCAGCCGATCGTCTTGATCAGCAGGAAGCCGCCGCCGACCGCGAGTGCGATCTGGGCAGGGGTGTAGGGACCGAGAGGGATCCTCCAGTCGGCGACCTTGCCCAGCACCCAGGGATGGCGGCGGGCGGCGGTGTAGAAGCGGCCCACCCGCGCCGCGGCCGCGGTCACAGCCCACCCCCGGCGGTCGGCGAGTGGTCACGAGAGGCTGGGAGCTCGGCGGGGTGGACGCCGGGGACCGCGGGTGCGCCCTGGGAAGGATGCTTCACCTCATCCTCGAACATGCTCGCGAGGCTGTCGCGCGAGTGGTACAGCCCAAGCGCGGCGATCATCAGCAGCAGGGCGCCGATACCCGCCTTCAGTGAGAACTTCTGGATCATGGTGAGGACGACGAGAACGAGCAGACCGGCCTCCAGCCCTTTGGCCGCCCAGTTCTTGAACATGTCGATCCAGCTGTTGCCGAGATCGTCCAGCTGCCCGGCCAGCATCAGGCTGTGCACGGTGTTCATCGGGCATCCCCGCCCTGAGCCGCCCCCGAGTCCAGCGCCGCGATGTCCCACCGGCCCGAGCGGGCTGTCAGCGTGAGCTCGTAGGCCAGCGGCCACCGGCCGACCGCATCCCGGGCCTCCACCAGAGCCAGAACATGAACCTGCGTGCCGTCGGCGGGAACCCGCGCCGCGGCCGCGGTCTCCTCAACGGCCGACACCTGCTGAACGGAGATCGCAGAGTACGGGGCGGGGGAGACCGGCGCCAGCTTTACGCCGGGGGCGAGATAGCGATCAACGTCACCGGCCCCAGTCAGATAGACGGCAAGGAACTCCCCCACGGCAGAGGGAAGATCACCCTCCGCAACAGTCACGTCGTACCGCGACTTCGGTACGGCGGCCCGAACCGGACCCGCCACCACGCCCGGCGCACCAGTCACCGCGAACGAGGTGCCCGTTCCGTTGGCGACCACCGGCACCACGTAGTAGCGGATAGACCCATCGGCGTACTGCGCAGCCACCGTCACCGACCACGCACCGCCGGCACGCTGCGCAGTGCGCAGCACCGACACGGACCGCGGCGCCGGTGGCGCATCGGCGGTCGGTTGCGGCAACTCCACGCCCGGCGCCATCGACTGCGCAAGTCGCGCCTGCGCACTCGTCGCCTCGTCCGCGCTACTGCGCAGCCATGCGCTGACGAACAATTGCGCATAGCCGCCCGGGTCGACCGGAGCCACCTCGGTGCGCGCCGCGGTGGGCTTGTCCGAGGGAGCCGCCTCGACCGTGGTCGGGGTGGACGCGACGGTGACGGCCAGGGCAACGGGGCCGGCCGCAATGACTGCCCAGACCGCCAGGCGCGAGAGGCGGACGCGGCGCCGCATCGCCTCCAGCGCCACACCGGCCGCCACCGGGGCGGCAGCCTCGCTCTGCGAGGCCCGCTTGCCAGGAGACATGGTCAAACTCCAAGGTCACAGGGAAGGTTGCTGCCCTTGAGAAGACCCGGCAGCCCCGACCCGACCACAGACCACGAACCCCCGACCACGGTCACGATGAGGACACGAAACTCATGGTCTGGGCTGTGGGGGAGGCCCCGCACTTCAACCCGGTGTTCTACACCCTCGACCTGCTCCTGCCGGTGATCTCCTTCGG
>NZ_JBEXPK010000085.1:0-33037 GCF_040612015.1 Streptomyces sp. NPDC006476
GTCCTTCCAGCCGGAGCGCTCCCTGGACGACGTCCACGCGGCGCTGTCCCGGCTGCTGCAGGGGCGGGTCAGCGGCCGCTGACCCGCATCACCCCCAGCACACACGAAGGCGCCGGTCCGCTGTGGCCGCGTCCCCCGCGGGCCACCTCGAACCGGCGCCTCCTCGTGCTCCCCCGTTTTCTCTTCTCCCCCGTTCCCCCCGTTGGGACCCCCTTGTGGTCGTTCCCCCGGGTTCCCCCGTGCCTCGCTCCCGCCGACCACCGCCGGCGGAAGGAGCGGATCGTGGGCCGCTCCGTTCCGGCGCCCCGTGTCGCCGGTGCCGGAGCCGCGCCCCTTTTCCGTGTCACCACTTTCTCGTTCGCGCAGGTCGGGCCCCATCCGCGCGCGTACTCAACTCACCCACTAGGTACGGATACTCAGCCCTGCGCGCTCACCCCTACGACGCCGGGTCACCCACTGGCTACGATCGCCCCCGTGTCCGTACTCCCTTTGGTCTTCACCAGCGGCTGGGCCAGCGGCATCAACGCCTACGCCGTGGTCCTGCTGCTCGGCGTGTTCGGCGCCACCGGAGTGAGCGACGACGTCCCCGCGGCCCTGCAGCGCCCCGAGGTCCTCGTCGCGGCGGGCCTGCTGTTCCTGTGCGAGGCGGTCGCCGACAAGATCCCGTACGTCGACTCGGTGTGGGACTCCGTGCACACGGTGGTCCGGCCGGTCGCGGGCGCCTGGGTCGGGGCACTGCTCGCCGGGCACAGCGGTTCCCTCAACGACGTGGTGGCCGGGCTGATCGGCGGTTCGACGGCGCTGGCCAGCCACACCGTCAAGGCGGGGACCAGGATGGCGGTCAACACCTCGCCGGAGCCGTTCAGCAACATCGTCCTCAGCCTGGCCGAGGACCTCGGCGTCGCCGGGATCGTCTCGTTCGCGATGTTCCACCCGGTCGCGGCGGCCGTCATCGCGGGCGTCCTGCTGCTGACCGGCCTCGTGGTGCTGGTCTTCCTGGTCTCCCGGATCCGCCGTTTCCTGCGCCGCAGGGCCGAGCGGCGGACGGAGCGCCGGCTCGCCTCCCAGCCGGGGGCGCCTCCGGTTCGGTGACTGTCATTGGCGGTCGCTAAAGTCGCGGGCATGGGACGGATTGCGGTGATCGGCGCCGGGATGGGCGCGATGGCGGCCGCCGCCCGGCTGGCCGTGGCGGGCCACCGGGTGACGGTGTACGAGCGTGCGGAGACGTACGGCGGTGCGGTGCGCCGGTTCGAGCGGGACGGGTTCGGTTTCGACACCGGGCCCGGGCTGCTGACGCTGCCCGCCGTGTACCGCGACCTGTTCCTCAAGACGGGCAAGGAGCCGCTGGAGGACTGCGTCGAGCTGGTCCAGGTCGATCCTTCGTCACGGCATGTGTTCGCGGACGGCACGGAGGTGTCCCTGCCGAACGCCTCGCGCGCGGGCGTGGTCGCGGCTCTGGACGAGGCGCTGGGCGCCGGGACCGGACAGCGCTGGGGCGACTTCCTGGTGCGGGCCCGGGAGGCGTGGGACCGCACCCGCAGACCCCTGCTGGAGGAGCCCCTCTGGCCGAACTGGCAGGTGCTGGCGGAGCGCGAGCCGTATCCGGCGCTACCGCACAAGAAGCTGCTGCGGACCCGGCGCGCGTCCACCCTGGCGGAGATCGGGGCGTGGGAGCTGCGGGACGAGCGGCTGGCGGCCCTGCTGGACGCTCACGCCCTCGCGTACGGGCTCGATCCGCGGACGGCTCCGGCGAGCGCGGCCGTGCTGCCGTACATGGAGCACGCGTTCGGAACCTGGTATGTGCGCGGTGGCGTACGGGAGTTGGCGCGCGCGGTGTACGAGCGGTGCGTGCGACGACGGGTGGAGTTCGTCTTCGACGCCGAGATCGTCCGGATCGCGGAGAAGGACGGCCGCGCGGCGGGAGTGGAGCTGGCCGACGGGACGGTGGAGGATGCGGACTTCGTCGTCGCGGGCGTGCACCCGGAAACCCTGCGTGGGCTGACGGGGCATCCGCTGGACGCGGAGGGCGACGTGCGTCCCGAGGGCGCTCCCGCACGGGTCGGACGCTTCACCGTCCTGCTGGCGCTGCGCGGTGCGCGGGACTCCGGTGCGGCGCATCGCACGGTGGTGCACGCACCCGACCGCGGCGCCGAGTTGGACGCCCTGGACTCCGCCTCCCCTGAAGGGGTGACCCCCACGGTGACCGTGCTGCGACCCGACGACCCCGCCCTGCGCCCGGACGGGGAGCACGAGTCGGTGGTTGTCTCCGCGGTGCTTCCCGCCCAACCGCACACCGCGTGGGCCGACCTGCTGGTCGAAGCGGCTGCGACCGTCATACCCGGGCTGCGCGAACGCGTTCTGTGGCGCGAGGTGCGGACACCGGACGACCGGGCGGCCGGCACCGGCGGGGGCATCGCCGCTCCGTCGCTCGCCGCCGGCCAGGGCCGGTTCCTGCACCCGGCGAACACCACGTGTCTGCCCGGTCTGTACCGCGCCGGCGGCTGGTCGCACCCCGGTGGTGGGCTTGCCCATGCCGGGATGTCGGGTGCGCTCGTGGCCGGGCTGATCGTGGAGGGGCCGGAGTTCCGGGGGTCTCAGTGAGCGGTCCGGTCCAGGGCTGAGGAAAGCTCAGTAACGGTACTGCTGCTCGTCGTAGCCATTGCCGTTACCGTGACCCTGGTTCTGGCCCTGGCCGTCACCCTGGTAGGGATACTGCTGCTCCTGCGGGAGCTCGCCGCCGTACGTCTCGTCCGTGCGCTGCTGCGGGACCCACACCCCGCCGGAGGGGGTCTCGGTGCCGTACGTGCCGGTGCCGTACTGGTCCTGCGTGTACCCCTGCTGGCCGTACTGGCCGTACGAGGCGTCGTAGCCGCCGCCGTAGGTCTGGGTGCCGATGTACGGGTCGGAGTAGGCCGCGTACTGCTGCTGGCCACCCGCGTCGTAGCCGTACTGCTGCTGGGTGTACCCGGAGTAGTCGTACCCGTAGGTCTGGTCGGCGCCCTGGGCGGCCGTCGCGTACTGCTCCTGGGACTGGGCGGCGTTCGCGTAGGACGGGTCGCCCGCGGGGTAGCCGGAGGAGTCGCCGCCGTATATGCCGTAGGAGCCGGTGTCCTCCTCCAGGGGCTGCGGCTCGTACACCATGGTGGACTCGGCGGCCGTGGGCTGGGAGGAACGCGCGGGGGTGAAGACGTCGTCGCGGTCGTAGTCGTCGTCCCCGCCGAAGGACGCGCCGTCCTGGGCGTAGGGACGCTCCTCGCCGTACCCGGCGTCCGCGGAGGCCGACTCGAGGTCGGAGACCTCCAGGGCCGGGTCCTCGCGGTCCGCCTTGCCGCGGCGGCGCTTGCTGGGGACGCCGAGCGGATCGCCCTCGCCCTCGGGGCGCTTGACCGCCCAGCCGGCCGAGAAGCCGCGGCGGAAGGACAGGGTGACGTACGTCTGGCCGACCGCGAACGCGGCCGCGCCCAGGCCGATGACGACCACCGAGCCCATCAGCACCCCGGCGACCACGCCGAGGAAGCCGACGAACGCGAGCAGCCGCCAGCGCAGGCGCGCCTTGTACTGCAGCAGCACCTCACCCAGCAGCCACAGCGCGACGATGCCGAACGCGATGTAGAGGACCGTCCAGCCCATGTACGCCCCTCTCCCAGTGACCGCTACGCAGTGTGTCGTATACCCGTGCGGCCGGTCTAGGCCTGCGGGGGGTGGTGCAGGCCCAGGTTCTCGTAGATTTCCAGCGATGCCGTGGAGTTGTTGAGCGTGATGAAGTGCAGTCCGGGCACTCCCTCGGCGAGCAGCCGCGCGCAGAACTCCGTGGCGAATTCGATCCCAATGGAGCGTACAGCGGCCGGATCGTCTTTTGCTGTGAGGATCCGCTCTTTCAGGGCGGACGGGATGTGAGCGTTGCTGAGCTGTGGCAAACGCTCCAGCATCTTCACACTCGTCACCGGCATCACCTCGGGGATGACCGGGGTCTCGCAGCCCGCCGTCGCGACCCGGTCGCGCAGCCGCAGATACGACTCGGGCTGGAAGAACATCTGGGTGATGGCGTAGTCGGCGCCGGCCCGGCACTTGTCGACGAAGCGGGTCACGTCGGCGTCCCAGTCGGCGGAGCGCGGGTGCATCTCAGGGAAGGCCGCCACGCCGACGCAGAAGTCGCCCGACTCCTTGATGAGCTGGACGAGTTCGGCGGCGTAGGTCAGACCGTGCGGGTGGGGCACCCACTCGGCCATGGGGTCGCCGGGCGGGTCGCCGCGCACGGCGAGGATGTTGCGGATCCCGGCGTCGGCGTACTGGCCGATGATGTTGCGCAGTTCGGCGATGGAGTGGTTGACCGCGGTGAGGTGGGCGACCGGGGTGAGGGTGGTGTCCGCGACGATCTGCTGGGTCTCCTTGACGGTGCCCGCGCGGGTGGAGCCGCCGGCGCCGTACGTCACGGAGACGAAGTCCGGGGCGACCGCTTCGACCCTTCGGAGCGCACTCCACAGGTTGCGCTCGCCCTTGGGCGTCTTGGGTGCCGAGAACTCGAAGGAGTACGTCGTCCTGCCCGTGGCGAGCATGTCACGCACAGTGCGTGCGCGGTCCGTCCTGGTGGATGCGGTTCCGAGGGCCATACCCGCAGGTTAACCAGGGGGGCGCGGTCCCCCAACCGAGTCCCGGGAATTTGCCCGAATTGCCACCCTGCTGTCCACCCCTTGGACACCGGGCCGGGCCGCCCCCGTTACTGCTGCCGCAGCCGCTTGGCGAACTCCGCCGCCGCGGCGCCCGGATCGTCCGCCTCGGTGATCGCGCGGACCACCACGACCCGGCGGGCGCCGGCCTCCAGCACCTCGTCGAGGTTGCCGAGGTCGATCCCGCCGATGGCGAACCAGGGGCGGTCGGTGCCGAGGGCGGCGGTGTGCCGGACCAGACCGAGTCCGGGGGCGTGACGGCCGGGTTTGGTGGGGGTGGGCCAGCAGGGGCCGGTGCAGAAGTAGTCGACGCCGTCCTGGACGGCGGCCGCCTCGGCCTCCGTCTCCGCGTGGGTGGAACGGCCGATGAGGACGTCGTCGCCGAGAATCGCGCGGGCGGCGGGCACCGGGAGGTCGCCCTGGCCCAGGTGGAGGACGTCCGCCGCGGTGGCGTGGGCGACGTCCGCGCGGTCGTTGACCGCCAGCAGCCGACCGTGCCGGGCGCAGGCCTCGGCGAAGACCTCCAGGTGCTCCAGCTCCTCGGCCGCCTCCGTGCCCTTGTCGCGCAGCTGGACGATGTCGACCCCGCCGGCCAGCACGGCGTCCAGGAACTCGGGGAGGTCGCCCTGGCGCCTGCGTGCGTCCGTGCACAGGTAGACACGGGCGTCGGCGAGCCGGGCGCGGGCGGTGGTGGCGGCGATGGACATGCGAGGGTCCCCCGTGTCGTTCCTGGTCGGCGGCGTACGGGCCGGGGCCGGGCGCCCGCGGTGGCTGCCGCGGGCCGCGCGGTGCCACGGCCGTGGCCCGGGCGGGCCCGGCCCGTACGCCGGACGGTGTTCGGATGATCAGCGTGTTCGGATCAGACGGCGAGCGCCTGGGCCCGGCGCTTCACCTCCGTGCCGCGATTCTCGCTCAGGGCCTGAGCGGGGGTGCCGGGCAGGCTCTCGTCGGGGGTGAAGAGCCACTCGAGCATCTCCTCGTCGGAGAAGCCGTCGTCCCGCAGGAGCGTCAGGGTCCCGGACAGGCCCTTGACGACCTTCTGCTCGGCCCCGTCGATGAAGGCGGCGGGGACGTGCAGCGCGCGGTTCTCACCTCGGCGTACGGCGATGAGCTGGCCCTCCTTGACCAGCTGCCGGACACGCGTCACCTCGACGCCGAGCATCTCGGCGATGTCGGGCAGGGTGAGCCAGGCGGGGACGAGAGCATCGATCTTTGCGTCAATCTCGGTCACGGGATTAAGCGTGCCATCCAGGACTGACAGTCGGAAGTCGGGGCCGTCCGACCAGGGCGGCGGATCAGGCCGTGGCAGCCTTGAGCGGGCGCGTCGGGTCGGCGAGGAGCTGGGGGTCCATCGGCGTGGCCGCCTCGATCAGGCGTCGGCCCTGGGCCAGGTCCCGGGGCCTGCCCACGGCCAGCAGGGCGATCAGACGGGTCTCGCGCAGCCAGCAGACGGACCAGGACGGGCCCGAGGGGTCGCCGCGCCACAGGGTGGCGTCCGCGGAGGTGTGGTGGCCGGCGTACTGGACGAAGCGGCCGAACTGTTCGGACCAGAAGTACGGCACCGGGTCGTAGACGGCGGGCGGCGCCCCGGTGGCCGCGGCGATGATGTTCGCGGCGACCGTGCGCGGGCCCTGGAGGGCGTTGTCCCAGTGGTGGACGAGCAGGCGCTCGCCGTACCGGCCCGAGGGGAACGAGGCGCAGTCGCCGACGGCGTGCACGTCCGGTGCCGAGGTGCGCAGGTAGGCGTCGGCCACGACCTCGCGGTGGGCGCCGAGTTCGATGCCGGAGCCGGTGAGCCAGCCGGTGGCGGGGCGGGCGCCGATGCCGACCACCACCGCGCCCGCGGGCAGCCGCGAGCCGTCGTCGAGGACGACCTCGCCGGGTTCGACGCGCTCCACGCGCGCGTGGGTGCGCAGCACGGCGCCGGCGTCCTCGTACCAGGCGGCCATCGGCGCGGCCACCTCGGCGGGCAGTGCGCCCGCCAGCGGCCGGTCGGCAGCCTCCACGACGGTCACCGAGCAGCCGGCCTCGCGCGCGGCGGTGGCGAACTCGGCGCCGATCCAGCCCGCGCCGACGACCACGATGTCGTGCTGCCGGGCGAGCACCGGCCGCAGCCGCTCGGCGTCGTCCAGGGTGCGCAGCAGGTGCACGCCGGGCACGCCCTCCGCGCCCGGCAGCCGGACGGGTTCGGCGCCGGTGGCGAGGACCAGGACGTCGTACGGGACGGGCCCGGCCTCGGTGTCCAGTTCGTGGTCGTCCGGGCGCACGCCGAGCGCCTCACGTCCCAGCTGGAGTTCGATGCCGAGCGCCTCGAAGTCGACGTCGAAGGCGGAGCCCTCCGACTTGCCGAGCAGGACGGCCTTCGACAGCGGCGGGCGGTCGTAGGGCTGGTGGGGCTCGGCACCGATCAGGGTGACGGTGCCCCCAAAGCCCTGTTCGCGCAGGGCGACGGCGGTCTGCACACCGGCCATGCCCGCGCCGACCACGACCACCCGTCGCTGTGACTGCGTCGTCTGCTCGCTCACCTGATCACCATAGACACTGACTATCCGTCAGTCAGCGGTCGTGTTGAGTGACCTGCTCCACAACACTGGTCCCGCGGCCCGGCTGCGACTCCCACTCCCAGGTCTCCTCCAGCCGCAGCCGGCCGTCCGGCAGTCCGACGACCGTGGACACGCAGTGCCCCGAGGCCGTCGTCCCGTCGTTCCTGAGCTGCACGTACCGGAAGTCGAGCCGGTCCCCCGACCGGGTACCCACCAGATGCCCGCGTACGACGTCGCCGCCGGCGTACTCGGCCCAGATCTCCCCGTCCCGCTCGTGGTAGGTGAAGCGGGTGCCGGTACCCACCTGACCTGGGGCCTGGTCGGCGACGGGGGCGAGGACGAGGCCGTCCAGCGAGCGGGGCACGGCGGGAGGCTCCCTTACAGAGGCGTCGGGGGTCGGGCTAGGGTGGCCACCGTACAAGCACTCGCGGGAGCCCGGACGCACCGGGCTGAGAGGGAGGCTGGCGGCCTCCGACCGTACGAACCTGATCCGGGTCATGCCGGCGAAGGGAGGGGCTGGACGCCCATGCCGTCACGTACGTCAGACGTCCTCGTCGTCGGGGGCGGGATCATCGGCCTGGTCACGGCCTGGCGGGCCGCACAGCGCGGGTTCGCGACCGCCGTGGTGGACCCGGAGCCGGGCGGCGGGGCGGCCCAGGTGGCCGCCGGGATGCTGGCCGCCGTCACCGAACTGCACTACGGCGAGCAGACCCTGCTCGGCCTCAACCTGGAGTCGGCGCGGCGTTACCCGGACTTCGCGGCCGAGCTCGGCGAGCTCACCGGGGACGACCTCGGTTACCGCCGGTGCGGCACCCTCGCCGTCGCCCTGGACGCCGACGACCGCGCCCACTTGCGCGAACTGCACGCCCTGCAGCGGCAGTCGGGACTGGAGTCCGAGTGGTTGTCCGGGCGCGAGTGCCGGCGCCTGGAGCCGATGCTCGCACCGGGCGTGCGCGGGGGGCTCCGGGTCGACGGCGACCATCAGATCGACCCCCGGCGCCTGGCACGCGCGCTGGTGGCCGCGTGCGAGCACGCGGGCGTGGTCTTCCACCGCAGCTGGGCCGAGCGGCTGAGGGTCGCGGGCGAGCGGGCCGCCGGCGTCACCACGGCCGACGGCACCGAGCTGGGCGCGGGCCAGGTCGTGCTGGCCGCCGGCAGCCTCAGCGGACGGCTCCCGGGCGTCCCGGACGACGTCCTGCCGCCCGTACGGCCCGTGAAGGGACAGGTGCTGCGGCTGGCCGTGCCGAAGCGGTACGCGCCGTTCCTGAGCCGCACCGTGCGCGCCATGGTGCGCGGCAGCAGCGTCTACCTGGTGCCGCGCGAGAACGGCGAGCTGGTCGTCGGCGCGACCAGCGAGGAGCTGGGCTGGGACACCACGGTCACCGCGGGCGGCGTGTACGAACTGCTGCGCGACGCGCACGAGCTGGTCCCCGGCATCACCGAACTGCCGCTGACGGAGACCCGCGCGGGCCTGCGCCCCGGCTCCCCCGACAACGCGCCGCTGCTCGGGCCCACACAGCTGCCGGGCCTGCTCCTGGCGACCGGCCACTACCGCAACGGCGTGCTGCTCACGCCGGTCACCGGCGACGCGATGGCGCACGTCCTGACCACAGGTGAACTCCCCGACGAGGCACGTCCGTTCACCCCGAGGCGCTTCGCGCGCGTGGAGCAGCCGGTATGAACGTCTCCGTCAACGGGGAGCCGCGCGAGTTCGCCCCCGGCACGGCTCTTGACACCGTCGTGAAGACCCTCACCCCGGCGCCCTCCGGCGTGGCCGCCGCCCTCAACGAAACCGTCGTCCCGCGCGCGCAGTGGCCGTCGACGTCCCTCTCCGAGGGGGACCGCGTCGAGGTCCTCACCGCCGTCCAAGGAGGCTGACCCCCATGGCCGACGACCCTCTTGTCATCGGCGGTACGTCCTTCTCGTCCCGCCTGATCATGGGCACCGGCGGCGCCCCCAGCCTGGAGGTGCTCGAGCGGGCCCTGGTGGCGTCCGGCACGGAGCTGACGACGGTCGCGATGCGCCGGGTGGACCCCTCGGTGCACGGTTCCGTGCTGTCCGTCCTGGAGAGGCTCGGCATCCGCGTGCTGCCGAACACGGCGGGCTGCTTCACCGCCGGAGAGGCCGTGCTGACCGCCCGCCTCGCGCGTGAGGCACTCGGCACCGACCTGGTCAAGCTCGAGGTGATCGCCGACGAGCGCACCCTGCTGCCGGACCCGATCGAGCTGTTGGACGCCGCCGAGACCCTCGTCGACGACGGCTTCACCGTGCTGCCGTACACCAACGACGACCCCGTGCTCGCCCGCCGTCTGGAGGACGTCGGCTGCGCTGCGGTCATGCCGCTCGGTTCGCCCATCGGCTCCGGGCTCGGCATCCGCAATCCGCACAACTTCCAGCTGATCGTCGAGCACGCGCGTGTGCCGGTGATTCTGGACGCGGGCGCCGGTACGGCCTCGGACGCGGCGCTCGCGATGGAGCTGGGGTGCGCGGGCGTGATGCTCGCCTCGGCGGTGACACGGGCGCAGGAGCCGCAGCTGATGGCCGAGGCGATGAAGCACGCCGTGGAGGCGGGCCGGCTGGCGCGGCTCGCGGGGCGGATTCCGCGCCGCCACTTCGCCGAGGCGTCCTCCCCGGCCCAGGGCCTCGCCCGACTGGATCCCGAGCGCCCCGCCTTCTGAACAGACGTTCGAACGAATCCGGACGCCGGTGCGAGGTCCGTCACAGCTCGGCTGCAGTAACGCCCCGATGGAACCCGAACCAGAGGCCCTGTCCGTCACGGCTCGTACACTCACCTGCGTGGATACGACCCTTCAGGACCCTCTGGTCGGGCAGGTGCTCGACGGGCGCTACCGCGTGGACGCGCGGATCGCGGTCGGCGGGATGGCCACGGTCTACCGGGCCCTGGACACCCGCCTGGACCGCGTGCTCGCGCTGAAGGTGATGCACCCCGCGCTCGCGGCCGACGGCTCCTTCGTCGAGCGGTTCATCCGGGAGGCGAAGTCGGTCGCCCGTCTGGCCCACCCGAACGTGGTGCAGGTCTTCGATCAGGGCACCGACGGGTCGTACGTCTATCTCGCCATGGAGTACGTCGCCGGGTGCACCCTGCGTGACGTGCTGCGCGAGCGCGGGGCGCTGCAGCCGCGCGCCGCTCTGGACATCCTGGAGCCGGTGCTGGCCGCGCTCGGCGCCGCGCACCGGGCCGGGTTCGTGCACCGGGACATGAAGCCGGAGAACGTGCTCATCGGGGACGACGGCCGGGTCAAGGTCGCCGACTTCGGGCTGGTGCGGTCCGTGGACACGGTCACCAACACCACCGGCACCGTCCTCGGCACCGTCTCCTACCTGGCGCCGGAGCAGATCGAGCACGGCACGGCCGACCCGCGTGTCGACGTGTACGCCTGCGGTGTCGTGCTGTACGAGATGCTGACCGGCGACCGCCCGCACGACGGGGACTCCCCCGCCACGGTCCTCTACAAGCACCTCCACGAGGACGTCCCGCCCCCGTCGGCGGCCGTCCCGGGGCTGCCGTACGAGCTGGACGAGCTGGTCGCGGCGGCCACCGCGCGCACGGCCGGCCTGCGTCCGTACGACGCGGTGGCGCTGCTCGCGCTGGCCCGTGAGGCGCGTGCCGGGCTCGGCGACGACCAACTGGACGCGATGCCGCCGCGGGCGCTGGCGGCGGAGCACCGGGACATCTCCGAGGACCGTACGAGCGTCATCCCGCGCGCGCTGACGACGCCGCACCCGATGCCCGCCGGCGGCGACGGCACGGGGCCCGAGCTGCACCGCACCAGCCGGCTGGAGAGCCCTCCGCCGCTGCCGCCCCGCAGGGGCGCGCGGGGCCGGCGCGGGCCGCTGGCCATCGTCGTGGCCGTGCTGCTGATCCTCGGGGTCGGCACGGGCGTGTGGTACATCAACTCCGGCCAGTTCACGAAGGTCCCGCCGGTGCTGGCCAAGACCCGGGCGCAGGCGGAGCGGCAGCTGAGCCACGCCGGGCTGGACCTGGGGAAGGTCGAGCACGCCTACAGCGACACGGTGAAGCGGGGCACGGTCATCAGCTCGGACCCGGAGCCCGGCACCAGGATCCGTGACAACGGGGTCGTGTCCATCACCGTCTCGGACGGCCCGGAGACCGTGAAGGTGCCCGATCTCGCGGGCTACCGGCTGGACAAGGCCCAGTCGTTGCTGAAGCGGGACGGGCTGGAGCCGGGCATGGTCAACCGGACGTTCAGCGACGACGTCCCGAAGGGCTTCGTGGTCTCCACGGATCCGGGCGCGGGCACGAAGCGGCACGCGGGCGCGGCGATCGCACTGACCGTCAGCAAGGGCAGCCCGGTCGACGTCCCGGACGTCACCGGCGAGAGCCTGGAGGAGGCCCGGTCCGATCTGCAGGGGGCGGGTCTGAAGGTCCAGGTCGCCGACCAGCAGGTCAACTCGGAGTTCGACAAGGGCCAGGTGGCCGCGCAGACACCGCAGGGCGACAGCCAGGCCGCCGACGGCGACACGGTGACGCTGACGCTGTCCAAGGGCCCGGAGATGGTCGAGGTCCCGGACGTCACGGGCGACAGCGTGGACGACGCGAAGAAGGCGCTTCAGGACAAGGGCTTCAAGGTGGAGGAGGACCGCGGCCTGCTCGGTCTGTTCGGCGACACGGTCAAGGACCAGTCGGTGGAGGGCGGCCGGACGGCGCCGAAGGGGTCGACGATCACCATCAAGATCCGGTGACGGAGCACGGGCACGCGCATGACACCCTGAACGGGTGAAGAGCCAGTCCCCCTTCCCCTCCCGCAACCCCGTCGGCGGCCATGTCCCGGTGGCCGGCGGACTCCACTCCGTCGGCCTGTCCTACGCGCACGACCTGAAGGCCGAGACCGTGCAGGTCTTCGTCGCCAACCCGCGCGGCTGGGCCACGCCCGCCGGCAACCCTCGGCAGGACGAGGAGTTCAGGGCGGTGTGTGCGGCCGAGTCGATCCCGGCGTACGTGCACGCGCCGTATCTGATCAACTTCGGTTCGCACACCGAGGCGACGGTGGAGAAGTCGGTGGAGTCGCTGCGGCACTCACTGCGGCGGGGACGGGAGATCGGGGCGCTCGGTGTGGTCGTGCACACCGGCAGCGCGACCGGCGGGCGGGAGCGTGCCGTGGCCCTGAAGCAGGTGCGCGAGCACATGCTGCCGCTGCTGGACGAGCTGACGCACGACGACGACCCCTTCCTGCTGCTGGAGTCGACGGCCGGGCAGGGCGCCTCGCTCTGCTCCCGCACCTGGGACTTCGGGCCGTACTTCGAGGCGCTGAACGCCCACCCGAAGCTCGGGGTCTGCCTGGACACCTGTCACATCTTCGCGGCCGGGCACGACCTGACCGGGCCGAGCGGCATGCACCAGACGCTCGACCTGCTGGTGGACACGGTCGGCGAGGGCCGTCTGAAGCTGATCCACGCCAATGACTCCAAGGACGTCGTCGGCGCGCACAAGGACCGCCACGAGAACATCGGCGCCGGTCACATCGGCGAGGACCCCTTCCGCGCCCTGATGACCCACCCCGCGACCGATGGCGTCCCGCTCGTCATCGAGACCCCCGGCGGCAAGGAGGGGCACGCGGCGGACGTGGAGCGGCTGAAGAAACTCCGCGATTCCTGAACCGTTGAGGAATACCCCTGGGGGGTATACGGTTCCTGCTCGGTGCAGGAACCGTTACCTGACATTGGGGGCAGTCATGCAGCACGAGGCGCACGCGCACCACCACGAGCCCGAGACGCACCACCACGAGACCCACGCGCAGCACCAGGACGATATCCACGCGCACCACCAGCCGGCCGCCACCTGGGCCATGGCCGCGCAGGCCACCCTGCACTGCCTCACCGGCTGCGCCATCGGCGAGGTGCTGGGCATGGTCATCGGCACCGCGTTCGGCTGGGGCAATCTCCCGACGACGCTGCTGGCGATCGTCCTGGCCTTCTTCTTCGGCTACTCGCTCACCCTGCGCGGGGTGCTGAAGGCCGGTCTCGGTCTCCGTGCCGCCTTCCGGGTGGCGCTGGCCGCGGACACCCTGTCGATCGCCGTGATGGAGCTGATCGACAACGGCGTGATCGTGCTGTGGCCGGACGCGATGGACGCCGAACTCGGCGATCTGCTGTTCTGGGGCTCGCTGGCGATCTCACTGGTGATCGCCTTCGTGGTGACCACGCCGGTCAACAAGTGGATGATCGGCCGCGGCAAGGGACACGCGGTGGTGCACCAGTACCACTGAGGGGTACCGGAGTCAGAGCTCGGGGCCCTCCCCGGGCTCCTCCTGGTAGGAGTAGCGCTGTTCCTTCCAGGGGTCGCCGATGTTGTGGTAGCCGCGCTCCTCCCAGAAGCCCCGGCGGTCGGCGGTCATGTACTCCACGCCGCGCACCCATTTGGGGCCCTTCCAGGCGTAGAGGTGCGGAACCACCAGACGCAGCGGGAAGCCGTGTTCGGCGGTGAGGAGTTCGCCGTCCTTGTGGGTGGCGAAGAGGGTGCGGTCCGAGGCGAAGTCCGCGAGGCGGAGGTTGGAGCTGAAGCCGTACTCCGCCCACACCATCACATGGGTGACGGTCGGCGCGGGCGGGGCCAGTTCGAGGACCGTACGGGCCGGGATCCCGCCCCATTCGGCACCGAGCATGCTGAACTTCGTGACGCAGTGCAGATCGGCGACGACGCTGGTGTGCGGCAGCGCCGTGAACTCCTCGTGGGTCCAGCAGCGCTTCTCGCCGTCCGCGGTGGCGCCGAAGACCCGGAACTCCCAGCGCTCCGGGCGGAACTTGGGGACGGGGCCGTAATGCGTGACCGGCCAGCCGCGCTGCAGCCGCTGTCCCGGCGGAAGCTCGGGCTGACCTGCTGCTCCTGACTCGCGCGCTCCCGATTCACGCTCCACCGGCTGACCCATGACTCCATCCTGACAGACCGCGAAGGGTGCACCCGACCGGCCCCGCCCAAAAACGGGCAAGTGCGACCAAGCGTGCACTTACTCACTAAGTGAAGACTTACTGGACGATCATCGTTGCCGGTGCAATCATGCGGCCCAGCCTGCCTGTTCCCCCCGGCTGGAAGGAGCCTCTGCGATGCAGGGCGACCCCGAGGTCATCGAATTCCTCAACGAGCAGCTCACCGGCGAGCTGACCGCGATCAACCAGTACTTCCTGCACGCGAAGATGCAGGAGAACTTCGGCTGGACGAAGCTCGCGAAGTACACCCGCCACGAGTCGTTCGACGAGATGAAGCACGCCGAAGTGCTCACCGACCGGATCCTCTTCCTGGAGGGACTCCCGAACTACCAGCGGCTCTTCCATGTGCGCGTGGGACAGACCGTCAAGGAGATGTTCGAGGCGGACCGGCAGATCGAGGTCGAGGCGATCGACCGCCTGCGGCGCGGCATCAAGGTGATGCGCGACAAGGGCGACATCACGTCCGCGAACATCTTCGAGTCGATCCTCGAGGACGAGGAGCACCACATCGACTACCTCGACACCCAGCTGGAACTGGTGGAAAAGCTCGGCGAGGCCCTTTACATCGCGCAGCTGATCGAGCAGCCGGAGAGCTGAGCTAGGCCGCTTCGTCGAGGACGTCGAGGTCCGCGACGGCCGTGAGCACCGGCCGGCTCTGGTCCGCCGCCTCCTGTCGCGGACAGGCGCCACGGCCGAGGATCGCCTGGATACGGCGGACGCACGAACCGCAGTCCGTGCCGGCCTTGCAGGCGGAGGCTATCTGGCGGGGCGTACAGGCGCCGTCGTCCGCGTGCTGCTTGACCTGCGCCTCGGTCACGCCGAAGCAGCTGCACACGTACACGCGGACTCACCTCCCACCAAGAACGATTAGGTGAACCTAACCTTACCCGCCGTCCGAGTGCCCCAAAAGTGGGGTGGGGCGCGGATCGTATGTGATCCGCGCCCCACTTCATGTCCCGGTAACAGGCGCTCCCGTCACTGGTCCCTGTACATCTCGGCCACGAGGAACGCCAGGTCCAGCGACTGGCTGCGGTTCAGCCGGGGGTCGCAGGCCGTCTCGTAGCGCTGGTGCAGGTCGTCGACGAAGATCTCGTCGCCGCCGCCCACGCACTCGGTGACGTCGTCGCCGGTGAGCTCCACGTGGATGCCGCCCGGGTGGGTGCCGAGGCCCTTGTGGACCTCGAAGAAGCCCTTGACCTCGTCCAGCACGTCGTCGAAGCGGCGGGTCTTGTGCCCGGAGGCCGCCTCGAAGGTGTTGCCGTGCATCGGGTCGGTCACCCAGGCCACGGTGGCACCGGAGGCGGTGACCTTCTCGACCAGCTCGGGCAGCTTGTCGCGGACCTTGTCGGCGCCCATGCGGACGATGAAGGTCAGCCGGCCGGGCTCACGGTCGGGGTCGAGGCGCTCGATGTACTGCAGCGCGTCCTCGGCCGTCGTCGTCGGGCCGAGCTTGACGCCGATCGGGTTGCGGATCCTCGAGGCGAACTCGATGTGGGCGTGGTCCAGCTGCCGGGTGCGCTCACCGATCCACACCATGTGCGCGGAGACGTCGTACAGGTGCCCGGTGCGGGAGTCGACGCGGGTGAGCGCCGACTCGTAGTCCAGCAGCAGCGCCTCGTGCGAGGAGTAGAACTCGACCGTCTTGAACTCCTCCGGGTCGGTGCCGCAGGCCCGCATGAAGTTCAGCGCGTTGTCGATCTCCCGGGCGAGCTGCTCGTAGCGCTGGCCGGAGGGGGACGACTTCACGAAGTCCTGGTTCCAGGCGTGCACCTGGCGCAGGTCGGCGTAGCCGCCGGTGGTGAAGGCGCGCACCAGGTTCAGCGTCGAGGCCGACGCGTGGTACATCCGCTTCAGCCGCTCCGGGTCCGGGATCCGGGCGGCCTCGGTGAAGTCGAAGCCGTTGACGGAGTCGCCGCGGTAGGTCGGCAGCGTCACGCCGTCGCGGGTCTCGGTGGGCTTGGAGCGGGGCTTGGAGTACTGGCCGGCGATCCGGCCGACCTTCACCACCGGCACCGAGGCTGCGTACGTCAGTACGGCACCCATCTGCAGCAGCGTCTTGAGCTTGTTGCGGATGTGGTCGGCGGACACCGCGTCGAAGGCCTCGGCGCAGTCGCCGCCCTGGAGGAGGAACGCCTCTCCCTTGGCGACGGCCGCCATCCGGGCGCGCAGCTGGTCGCACTCGCCCGCGAAGACGAGCGGCGGATACGACTCGAGGTCCGCAACGACTGCGCGCAGAGCCTCAAGGTCGGGGTACTCGGGCTGCTGCGCCGCGGGCAGATCTCGCCAGGTGTTGCCAGCACTCGCGCTGGACTTAGCGTTCACGGTCACGACCTCAACATTACGGGGTCGTGTCATGGGTCCCTGCATCTGCTCATCAAGTGAGACGCTTTCCGCTCTCGCCGGTTCACGCTGAGCGACCGCCCCCGTCACCCGTCGAACAGCACCCGCAGCCGCGGCCGGCCCTGCTCGTCCGTGTAGGGCTGCACGCCCGTCGCTTCCCGGTCGGCGCCGTTCATCGCGCTCGCGATGTCGCCGGCAAAGGTCATCGCGACGGCCGCCGGGAGCACGGTGATGTGCTCCACGTCCTCCTCGCCGCCGAGGGCGACCGAGGGGGCGTAGGCCCACTGCCGGTCCGGCGCGATCGGGCCGTGCCGACGGACCGCCTCGACGACGAAGCGGTCGTAGGGTTCCTTGGCGTTGCGCAGCAGCTCGTCGGCGAGGAACGCCTCGAAGTCGGGGGCGATGACCTCGGGACGCAGCAGCACGCCCTCCAGGAAGTGGACCTCCGGCGCCAGACCGCCGCCGGGCAGACGGCGGTAGGCATAGGAGTCACCGAAGGCGGTCCCGCCGAAGATCACGAAGGGCTCGATCCGGTCGTCCCAGGCGAACCGCCAGGTGTCGTACGCGTTCCAGGCGGCGAGGTCGAGCGCCGGCTCGGGATGCCCGAGGCCGAGGAGTCGGAAGGCCCCGTGGTGGACGGTGAATCCGTTGAGCCGGTGCAGGAGTTGGAGGTGGGCGTCGGGAAAGTGCTCGGCGGGCGTGCCCGCCGCCGCCGACGGGCCGGGCGTGGGCCCGACATGGTCGGCGAGCGACGGGAGTTCCTCGGCGTACGGCGTCACAGTGGCGGTCCTCCGTTGACCGTGTATCCCCGGATCAGTACCCCGACCCGGGAGCCCAGTACACCACCCGCGATGCTGTTGGACTTGCCCGGCATGTCGAGCCAGCCCGCGGGCGGTTGTCCGGTGCCGGACACGGCCGAGTCGGGCACGTGTCCGGCCTGGCCGGAGTACGGCGTTCCGGCCCGGGCCGCGCGCAGGCGCTCGGCACGGCGGGCGGCCTGGGATGCGGCGCCCAATGGGGTGCCCTTGGTCGGCTGGATGACCTTGGGCCCGTTCTTGGCCAGCCACTCGTTGCTGAGCTTGGCGTACTCGTGGATGGCGTCGATCTCGGCCTGGGTGGTCGCCTTGGTGAGCGGGATGTCGACCAGTTCGCCCTTGGGTGCGCCGCGACCGGCGAGCGACTTGATCCCGTCGGCGGCCGCCTTGCCCAACTCGGCGATCTTGGCGCCGGCCCGCGAGTTGGCGATCGCCCGGCCCGCGGTGGCGGCCTTGCCGGTGATGGCGGAGGCGGCCTTGGAGCTGCCGGAGGCGACGGCCTTGCCGACGGCCGTCTTGGCCACGGCGCCCGCGACCTTGGGGGCGAGGGCCGAGATGCCCTTTCCGACGACTCCGCCGAGGGCGCCCGCCGCTGCGCCGACGCCCACCCTGGTCGCCAGGCCGCCGATCGAGAAGTCGGTCTTGCCCTCGGCGACGTCGACCCCGTATCCGGCGGCGGCACCCGCGGCCCCGGCGACCGCGCCGGCCACGATCAGGCAGCCCACGCCGGTGGAGCAGAGCGCGCCGACCGCGATGCCGACGCCGATGCCGACGGCGACGTCCGCGATCAGCCCCTTGTTGTCCTTGGCCCAGTCCCAGGCGGCCGAGGCGCCTTCCTTGACGGAGTTCCAGACGCCGGACAGGGACCACAGGCCGGTCGGGTCGATGTAGACGACCGGGTTGTTGCTGCCGTACGCGTAGGGGTTGAGGGACTGCGTGGAGGAGCTGTCCACGGCCGGGTCGGGGGAGATGAAGCGGCCGAGGCCCGAGTCGTAGTAGCGGGCGCCGAGGGCGTCGAGCCCGGTGGTGGGGTCCTGGACCTTGCCGAGGAAGCCGTGTTCCGTCGGCGGTGGCGCGGAGCCGGCCCGGATGTTCCCGTACGGGTTGTAGTACGTCCGGGCGACCAGCGAGGTGCCCTCGGGGACGGCGACCTGGGCCGAGCCCTGGATGTCGCCGAGTTGCCAGGTCAGCAGGCCGGTGGGCTGCCGTACCGCGACGGTGACGCCGTCCTCGGTGTAGTAGCGGGTGCCCTTGGCGATGCCGAGAGCGACGGTGATCTCCTGGCCCTCGATGTAGAGGGTGGCGATGCCACCGGGGTTGATCCGCGCCATTCGGGTGCCGTCGGGCGCGTAGACGAAGCCGGTCTTCTCCAGGAGCGCCTTGGTGGCCCCGGCCAGCTCCTGGTCGGCGTTCCAGTCGTACTCGGTGGCGACCAGGCCCTCGGTCTTCTTCTTCAGGGCGCCGTTCGCGTCGTACGCATAGTGGCTCGCGCCCTGTCCGGTGACCGCGTGCGGATGGTCGGCGTCGTCGTAGGTGTAGGTGTCGGTGTCCAGGAGGCTGCGCCGCGAGGCGATGTTGCCGTCCGCGGTGTACGTCCAGGACTGGTTGAAGCCGGCCGGGCCGTCGTGGGTCAGCTTCGAGTCGCCGTCCGTGCAGCCGGTCTCGTACGTCGTCCAGGCGTGCGCGAGGCGGGCCAGGCCGTCGTAGGCGAAGCAGGTGGCGACGTCCTTGTGGTCGCTCCTGTCGGTGATGGCGGTGAGGTTGCCGGCCTGGTCCCAGGAGTAGGTGTCGTCCTGCTTGGCCTCCCAGTCGCCGGTGAGGCCGGTCGTCAGGGTCTGGACGCGGGACAGGCGCTGGGTGTCGCTCTCGTAGCCGTACACCCGGCGCAGGTCGTGGTGCGGGTTGGCGTAGTCCCGGGAGGCGAGTTTGCCGTCGGCGGCGAAGCCGGTGGCCGAGACATACGGGACGGTGACGTCCTTGCCGGTCAGCGGGTCGGTCTGGACGCCGGTGAGGGTGTCCGGGTTGCCCTGGGCGTCGTAGGAGGTGGTGATCTTCTCGCGCGGGGCGCCGATCACCGCGTCCTCGTACGCGACGCTCGTCGTGTGGTCGGCGTCGTCGTAGCCGTACCCGACGCTGTACGACGTCTTGTGCAGGGCGCCGCCGAGGCCGGCCGGGAAGGTCCAGGTGCGGCCTGTGGCACGGCCCCGCGGGTCGTAGCCGTCGACGGCGATGGTGTAGTCCTTGCCGTCGCGGTGGGTGGTCATCGAGGCCGGCTGGCCGATGCCGTTGGGGATGTCGGTGGAGTCGTAGGTCCAGGTGGCGGTCTTCTCGCCGGTGCCGGCCGCACCGGCCCAGCGGGCGACCGGGCGGTCCAGGGCGTCGTACTCGGTGGACAGGGTCGGGGTGTCCGAGCCCGCCGCGATCGCCTTGGCGTCCCAGACCGCGGTGGTGTTGCCGTTGGCGTCGTACCTGGTGCGGGACTTGCCTGCGTCGGCGTCGTCGCCGGAGACCCGGCGGCCGAGCAGGTCGTAGACGCTGGTGGAGGTGTGTCCGCCGGGGTCGGTGACGGAGGCGACCTGGTCGGCCGGGGTGTAGGTGTAGACGGTGGCCTGTTTGGGGTCGGTGCCCTCCTGCTGGCGGATCTGGCGGCTGCGGGCGTCGGTCCACACGGTGGTGACGGTGCCGCCGGGCGGCGGGGTGGAGCGCACGTGGTCGCCGTAGTAGGCGATGGCGGTGGCCCACAGCTCCTTGCCGTCGCCGTAGCGGGCCGAGCGCACGACACGGCTCATGGAGTCGTAGGTGCGCCGGGTCTCGTCCACCTGGTCGGCGGGGATCGACAGCAGGGCGCTGCCGGACTCGCCCGCCACGACCACGGGCAGCGACTCGGCGGCCACGTTGCCGACGTCGTCGTAGCGGGTGTCGATGACGACCGTCTTCCTCGTGTCGCCGGTCGAGGCCGGGGAGACCTCCTGGCTCTGCCGGTCGCGGCCGAGCGAGTCGAGGTACTTCCAGTTGGTCAGGTAGGTGTCACCGGACTGCAGCTGACGGGTCGTCACCAGTGGTGGCAGCCGGTGTTCCCGGTCGAGGAAGTACGCGTAGGTCTGGGCCGGCGGGGCATCCGCGGCCTGGTCCGCCTCGTGCACGGAGATCAGCCGGCCGAGCTGGTCGTAGCCGTTGCGCTTGGTGTTGCCGTTGGCGTCCTTCACCGCGACCGGTAGCTGGCGGTCGGGGTCGAGGGTGGTGACCTCGGCCCGGCCCAGCGCGTCGGTCTCGGTGACCGTGGCCGGGCGGCCGGTGGGCGGGTCGTAGGCGGTGCGGTCGGTGTTGCCGGGGCCGTCGGTCTCGGTGATCGTGCGGCCGTAGGCGTCGAAGGTCGCCGACGTGGTGACCGTGCCGGACACGGTGTCCGGGCCGCTCGCGGTGACCGCCGCGACCGAGCGCGTGATGTCGCCCCTGGTGATCGCGCCGCCGAGGTCGCCGGAGCCGTCGTAGTACTGGTCCTTGCCGTTGATCAGCGCCTTCGGGTCCGCGCAGCTGCCGGAGTAGGCGCGGACACGGTAGGGGAAGGCGAGCATCCAGTTGTCGAGGGTGGTGGTCGAGCGGTCGTACGACGTCCTGGTGCAGCGCACGTCGTCGCCGGCCGTGTCGAGGACCTCGGTGGCCTGGCCGTAGCTGTCGTAGGTGGTCTTCAGACTGGTGGTACGGGTGCTGCGCTCGCCCGCGTCCGCGGTGACCGTCTCGCGGGTTGTCGACTCGTTCTCGACGACGAGGTGTGCGTCGTTGTCGGCGTCGCTCTGCCCCTCCCTCGCCGGGGTGGTGTGCGCGGAGGTGTAGCCGTGCAGGGTGCCGCCGAGTTCGTGGGCGATGGTCCCGTCGGCGTTCACCTGGAACTGGATGCTCTCCCGCTCCTTGCCCTTCAGGTACGGCAGGTCCTTGACCGAGTTGCCCTGCGAGTCCGTGACCTCGACCGACTTGTGGGAGCCGTCGGCCTTCGCGTCGCCGTCCATGCCGCGGAAGTTGAGGGAGCGGGTGATCTGGACGGCGCGGCTCGCGGACTCGCCCCGGTAGGACGGGTCGGTCATCTTGGCGACGTCGACGCTGCCGTAGCCGCGCCAGTCGCTCCAGGAGCGGCGCTCGGCCTTGGTGACCGGGTCGTCGTCGTGGTGCCAGGCGGGAGTGCCCCGGTAGCGGTATTCGGTGGTCTGCGGGGGCGAACCGCCGCCGCTGTCGCGGACGGTGACCTTGGTGGTGAGGTACTTGTGCCAGACGCCGAAGCCGGAGGAGGTGCCGTTGGTGCGCCAGCCCGGGAAGCAGTCCTGGGCGTTGGAGTCGTAGCGGCCCTCGGGCAGGTCGTCGATCGGGCACGCGTCGGGCTGGCCGTACGTCACGTCGACCCGCCGGCCCAGTTCGTCGACGAACGAGGTGATGCGCAGCTTGCGCATCTCGGGGGCGCCGGCGGCCGGGTCGGCGTCGGCCCGGTTGGCGTATTCCTTGCCGGTGAACTCCACGGCCGGAAGCGCCAGTTCACCGTCCCCGGCCAGCCCCGTCTGCTGGACCTTGGTGAGCCACAGCATGGCGTCGGTGCCGTCGGAGGGCTTCGGGTAGTCGTACGTGAAGTCCATCCGGTCGACGTCCGTCCAGCCGCCGTCGGCGTCGGACCGCTGGGCCGTCACCGAGCGCAACAGCGCGTTCGTGAAGAACGTCGGCGACTTCTGCTCCTCGCCCGTGCAGTCGCCGCTCGCGCACAGGGAGTCGAGGGGCGCGTCGGGGTACGAGCTCGCGTGGTCGGCGTCGAAGACCGGGCAGTCGCCGGAGCCGCCCGCGGCCTCGACGCAGCGCAGACCGGTCGTGAAGTGCAGCCGGGCCGGGGCTTGTTGATCCTCGGCGCCCGAGCGCTGCGAGTAGACGATGTCCTTGAGGTGGCCGCCGCGGACGTACGAGGTCGACTTGTCCGGGTCGCCGTTGCGGGCGTAGCGGTTGGTCTCCTGGTCGTAGAAGTACGTGTTGGAGTTGCCGTGCGCGTCCACGACACCGTCGAGGTTCCAACGCCAGGCCTGGGTGCAGTACGAGTCCTCGACACTGCCCTTGTGGCAGGGCTCGCCCTCGTCGTCACCGAAGACGGGCACGGTGTAGACGGAGTCGGTGGCCGTGCCGGTGGTGGCCTGCTTGCCACGGCCGAAGGTGTACCGGGTGCCCTGGGGCGTGGTCACGACCCAGTACTCGCCGTCGTTGTCGCCGTTCTCGGCGCCGGTCCTGTGCTGGATACGCCAGCCCGGGTCGTCCTGCGCCCGCCAGGTGTCGCCGCCCGCGGCCGTGTCCTTCACCAGCGAGGACGAGGTGCCCTGGAGGGAGATGCGGTACTCGTCGCCGGCCCAGCACAGGTCGCCGGTGTCGCCGCCGTCGTCGGCACAGCCGTCGTAGCGGCGCTCGATGTAGGGGAGGGCGAGGTCCCAGCCCTGGCCGACCCAGGACGGCTGGTTGTTCTCGGCGGCGACCATGCCGTCGACGGCCTGCGAGGAGTAGCCGAGATTGATGTCGGGGGCGTCGCCCGCGATCGCGGGGACCTGCGGCAGCGGCAGTGACCAGGAGAAGTCGCCGGAGCTGAGGCCGACCTGCCACTTGCTGGACGAGGCGAGCTTGGTGGCAGTCGCTGAGCCCGTCTCGCCGTTCGGCGCGGCGGCGAGCACGAAGACGGTGTCCGGGTCGGCGGCCAGCTCGGCGGAGAGGATGTGCGTGGTGAGGTCGACACGGCTCTTGACCGGGGCGCTCCGCTCGCACTTCGCCGCCCGGGGCGTGGTGAGTGCGCACGCGGGCTTGGCGATCAGCCGCAGCCGGGTCTCGAAGTCGGCGCCGAAGGCCTGCCGGAAGCCGGAGGTGTCCACGCGGACGCCGACGCGGTCGGCGGCATCGGCCGCCTTCAGGGTGAACGCCGTTGCGTGACCGCCGAGTTGGCGGGCCTTGGCATTGTCGTACGTCCGCACGTCGACGGTGTCGGGAGCGGCGGCCCGGCTGCGGGGCGCGGTGACCGAGACGGCGGTGTCCGCCACGCGGGCCGGCTCGGCGCCGACGGCAACGTTGTCCTCGCCGGACTTGGGCCAGGTGACCTTCGCGGCCCGGGCGACGGCGAGCGGTCTGCCCTTCGGGTCGGTGGGTCTGGTGTCGAGCCGGGCGCCGGCCCGGATCTCGGTGCGGTCGATCGTGGTCACGGATCGTTCCGCGTCGGCCACCGAGGCGGCCCCTCCCGGTGCGGCCTCGGCGACCGCCGGCTGTAAGCCGGACAGGCCCAGGGCCAGGACCACCGCGGCGACGCAGGATGACCGGAAGCGTTTCATGAGTCCCCCTCCACCCGTAAGGCCACAAGCGTCACGAGAGGGGCATGGGCACGTCAAGAAAGAGTCTGAGGCATTCCTGAGGTGTTCCTGTGAAGGTCAACTCGCGGGTCGATGGTGTAAAGTCCGCCGCATGTTCGCGCACTCGACCCAGAACTGGTGGTGGACCGCTCATCCGGCGGCCCACTGACTGCGCGTACGCAAGACTTCGCGAAGGCCGCCCGAGGGGCGGCCTTCGGTGTTTCCGGGGTCCGTTCCTCCCAGCGATTCCCAGTGAATCCTCCAGCGAGAAGGAACCGGACCCATGCAGCTGCTCGACCTGCTCGACGATCCCCGCCCCTTCGCCCTGCTGCGCCGCCGCACGCCGGGCCACGACGAGAACACCGTGGAGCTGTTCCTCGGCCCGGTCACGTCGTACGACCGCCTCGCCGACCTTCCCGACGAGGGGCTCGCCCTGGTGCCCTTCCGCCAGATCCGTGAGCGGGGCTTCGACGTCCGCGACGACGGGACGCCGCTCGCGGTGCTGACGCCCGAGGAGACGCACACGCTGCCGCTGCGGGACGCATTGGCCCAGCTCCCCACCCATGACGTCCGTGTCGAGCGCGGCGGGTTCGACGTCGAGGACGCCGCGTACGGCGAGATCGTCGGTCGGGTGCTGCGGGAGGAGATCGGCCGGGGGGAGGGCGCGAACTTCGTGATCCGGCGGACGTACGAGGGTCGGATCCCGGGGTTCTCCCGCGCCGACGCGCTCGCGCTGTTCCGCCGGCTGCTGGAGGGCGAGCGGGGCGCGTACTGGACGTTCGTGGTGCACACCGGGGAGCGCACGCTGGTCGGCGCCAGCCCGGAGGTGCATGTGCGGATGTCCGGCGGCACGGTCGTCATGAACCCGATCAGCGGGACCTACCGCTATCCCGCCGAGGGCCCGACGCCGGAGCATCTGCTCGGCTTCCTCGCCGACGGCAAGGAGATCGAGGAGCTGTCGATGGTCGTCGACGAGGAGCTCAAGATGATGTGCACCGTCGGCGACATGGGCGGGGTGGTGGTCGGCCCGCGGCTGAAGGAGATGGCCCATCTCGCGCACACCGAGTACGAGTTGCGCGGGAAGTCCTCGCTGGACGTCCGGGACGTCCTGCGCGAGACCATGTTCGCGGCGACCGTCACCGGCTCCCCCGTGCAGAACGCCTGCCGGGTCATCGAGCGCCACGAGGTCGGCGGGCGCGGCTACTACGCGGGCGCGCTCGCGCTGCTCGGCCACGACTCCGGCGGCGCCCAGACCCTCGACTCCCCCATCCTGATCCGGACCGCCGACATCGACGCCGACGGCCGCCTGCGCGTGCCGGTCGGCGCCACCCTGGTCCGCGGCTCGGACCCGGCGAGCGAGGTCGCCGAGACCCACGCCAAGGCGGCGGGAGTGCTGGCGGCCCTGGGCGTACGTCCGTCACGGCCGCGTGCGGAGCACGCGCCCGTACGTCTCGCCGACGACCCACGCGTGCGTGCCGCGCTCGACGGACGCCGGGCCTCGCTCGCACCCTTCTGGCTGCGGATGCAGGAGCGGGCCGAGGAGCTGACCGGTCATGCCCTGGTCGTCGACGGCGAGGACACCTTCACGGCGATGCTCGCGCACGTGCTGCGCTCGGGTGGGCTGGAGGTGACCGTCCGGCGCTACGACGAGCCGGGCCTCGAGTCAGCCGTTCTCGCGCACGAGGGACCGGTCGTGCTGGGCCCGGGGCCCGGTGATCCCGCCGACCTGGAGGACCCCAAGATGCGCTTCCTGCGGAAGCTGACCGCCGAGGTGATCCGGGGCCACCGGCACGGCGTCCTCGGCGTCTGCCTCGGGCACGAACTGATCGCGGCCGAGCTGGGCCTGGAGATCGTACGGAAGGAAGTGCCGTACCAGGGCGCGCAGACCACGATCGACCTGTTCGGACGGGAGGAGACCGTCGGCTTCTACAACAGCTTCGTGGCGCGCTGCGAGGTCGAGGTGGCGGAGGAACTGGCCGCGCACGGCATCGAGGTGAGCCGGGCCGGCAACGGCGAGGTGCACGCCGTGCGCGGCCCGGGGTTCGCGGGAGTGCAGTTCCACCCGGAGTCGGTACTGACGCTGAACGGGGCGGTGCTCGTGCGGGACCTCGTCGGCCGGCTGCGCGGCACGAGCACGTTGTCCTGACCCGGCGGACGTCAGCCGAAGAAGACGCCGACCTCCTCGTACAGCTTCGGGTCCACGGTCTTCAGTTTGGCCGTGGCCTCCCCGATCGGGACGCGGACGATGTCCGTGCCGCGCAGGGCGACCATCTTGCCGAAGTCGCCGTCGCGGACGGCGTCGATGGCGTGCAGGCCGAAGCGGGTGGCGAGCCAGCGGTCGAAGGCGCTCGGGGTGCCGCCGCGCTGGATGTGCCCGAGCACGGTGGTGCGGGCCTCCTTGCCGGTGCGCTTCTCGATCTCCTTGGCCAGCCACTCGCCGACGCCGGACAGGCGCACATGCCCGAAGGAGTCCAGCGACTCGTCCTTGAGGACCATGTCGCCGTCCTTGGGCATGGCGCCCTCGGCGACGACCACGATCGGTGCGTAGGAGGCCTTGAAGCGGGAGGTGATCCAGGCGCACACCTGGTCCAGGTCGAAGCGCTGCTCCGGGATGAGGATGACGTTGGCGCCGCCCGCGAGACCGGAGTGCAGGGCGATCCAGCCGGCGTGACGGCCCATCACCTCGCAGACCAGCACGCGCATATGGGACTCGGCGGTGGTGTGCAGCCGATCGATGGCCTCGGTGGCGATGCCGACGGCGGTGTCGAAGCCGAAGGTGTAGTCGGTGGCGGACAGGTCGTTGTCGATGGTCTTCGGCACGCCGACGACCGGGACGCCGTACTCGTCGGTGAGGCGGGCGGCGACGCCGAGGGTGTCCTCGCCGCCGATCGCGATGAGCGCCTCGACCTCCAGCTTGGCGAGGTTCTCCTTGATGCGCCGGATGCCGTTCTCCTGCTTGAGGGGATTGGTGCGCGAGGAGCCGAGGATGGTGCCGCCGCGGGGCAGGATGCCGCGCACGGCGGGGATGTCGAGGCGGACGGTGTCGCCCTCCATGGGTCCTCGCCAGCCGTCCCGGAAGCCGACGAAGTCGTAGCCGTACTCCTGCACGCCCTTGCGGACGACGCCCCGGATGACGGCGTTGAGCCCGGGGCAGTCGCCGCCTCCGGTCAGTACTCCGACCCGCATGGAAATGTCCCTTCGCCGCGGTTGCCTGGTGACAGCCACGCTAATGGTGATCCACGTCACAGAGGGATGGGCGGGACCGGCAATTCCGGTGAATCAGCGGGCGGTTGGTTTACTCGTCGTCAAGTCCGCGCTCTATGGCGTACCGAACGAGTTCCACCCGGTTGTGCAGCTGGAGCTTGCCGAGGGTGTTCTGGACGTGGTTCTGGACCGTGCGGTGGGAGATGACCAGGCGTTCGGCGATCTGCTTGTAGCTCAGGCCCTTGGCCACCAGGCGCAGCACCTCGGTCTCGCGGTCGGTGAGCTGCGGCGCCCCCGGCTCGTCGGTGCCGGGGGCGGGCGCCGGTTCGGAGGCCAGGCGGCGGTACTCGCCGAGGACCAGTCCGGCCAGGCCCGGCGTGAACACCGGGTCGCCGACGGCGGTACGGCGCACCGCGTCCAGCAGTTCCTCCGTGGACGCCGACTTCAGCAGATAGCCGGTCGCGCCGGACTTCACGGCCTCCAGGACGTCGGCGTGCTCGCCGCTCGCGGACAGCACGAGGACCCGCAGGGCCGGGTTGTGCCCGACGAGCTCCTTGCAGACCTGGACGCCGGGCTTCGCGGGCAGGTTCAGGTCCAGGACGAGGACGTCGGGGCCGGCTGCCTTGGCGCGGCGCACGGCCTGGTCGCCGTCCCCGGCGGTGGCGACGACGTCGAAGCCGGACTCGGTCAGGTCGCGGGCGACGGCGTCGCGCCACATGGGGTGGTCGTCGACCACCATGACCTTGATCGGGTCCTGCCGCTCACTCATCACCGCTCCGCCTTCACGCTCTTGGGTACCTTCAGTTCGACCTCCGTGCCCTGTCCGGGCACCGAGATCAGCTCGGCGCTGCCGCCGAGGTCGCGCAGTCGGCCGCGGATCGACAGGGCGACCCCGAGCCGCCCCTCCCCCTCGGCCTGGGCGAGCCGCCCCTCGGGGATGCCGGGTCCGTCGTCCCGTACGGTCACCACGACCTCGCCGGGTTCGTCCTCGACGAGGATCCACGCGCGCGCGTGCTCGCCCGCGTGCCGGCGGACGTTGTCCAGACAGGCGCCGACGGCGGCGGCCAGTTCCTTCGCGGCGGCCGGCGGCAGCGGCACCGGCGCGCCGGGCTCGGCGAAGCTGACCTTGGCGGCCGCGTACGGGGCGAGGAGGGTCCGCAGATCGACGGGACCGTCCTCGTCGGGCTCGTCCACGACGCGTACGACCGCGCCCTCGGCCGCGTCCTGAGAGGCCCGGGAGACCGGGAGCAGCCCGCCGGAGACCAGGGTGCGCAGGGCGACCTCCTGCTCGCCCGCCATCCGGCCCAGTTCGGCCGCCTCGCCGCCGATGACCAGGCCCCGGCGCTGCACCATGGCCAGCACCTGCAGGACCCCGTCGTGGATGTCCCGGGCGAGCCGCTCCCGCTCCCTCGTCGCGGCCTCGATCTCCAGGGCGCGGGCGAGGGTGCGCTCGGAGGCGCGAGCCACCTCGACGACGTAGCCGATGGCGATGGAGGCGACCCAGACCAGGATGACGTTGTGGACGGTGTCGCGGGCCGGGGCGCCGCGCTCGATGAGGTTGGCGGCGGCGACCGGGGTGGAGGCGAACGCGGCCCAGCGCCAGCCGCCCTTGATGGCGTAGGCGAGGACCGATCCGGCGGTCCATATCGACGGCAGGGTGGGACCGCCGCTGTGGATGTGCGCG
Organism: Streptomyces sp. NPDC006476; assembly: GCF_040612015.1. NCBI lineage: Bacteria > Bacillati > Actinomycetota > Actinomycetes > Kitasatosporales > Streptomycetaceae > Streptomyces > Streptomyces sp. NPDC006476. The sequence continues at coordinate 28,570 of NZ_JBEXPK010000085.1, forward strand.
TCGTCGGCGGCCAGCGGGGTCAGCAGGATGCCGGTGAGGGCGATGGCGAGGTCGACGGCGAGGAAGCGCTTGGTGCAGGCGGCCGCGTTCTGCACGCGGGGCAGGGTGGCGAGGGTCCACACGAACAGGACGCAGTAGTAGACGATGGCGACGCCGGGTCGGTCGTACTCGTCGTAGGCGGTGGCGAACAGCCCGACCGCGTACAGCATGGTGAGCACCCGGTACGCGGTGAGCGCCCGCCACAGCGGCTGCTCGACCGACATCTTCAGCACGCGCTCGCGCTTGGCCAACTCCCCCACCCCCACAGCCGGGAGCCTAAGCCCCGGACTTGTCCTTCTTGGCCTGTTCCCTCGCCTGTTCCTTGGCCTGTTCCTTCTCGGCCTTCGCCGCCTCCGCGATCTGCCGCTTTGCGGCGGTGGCGTATATGTCGACGTACTCCTGGCCGGAGAGCTTCATGATCTCGTACATGACCTCGTCGGTCACCGCGCGCAGCACGAAACGGTCGTGCTCCATCCCCTGGTAGCGGCTGAAGTCGAGGGCCTTGCCGATGCGGATGCCGGGACGCATGATCTTGGGCATGACCTTGCCCGGCGGCTGGATCTTCTCCGTGTCGATCATCGCGACGGGGACGACCGGGGCGCCGGAGGCCAGCGCCACGCGCGCGAGGCCGCCGGGCTTGCCCCGGTAGAGGCGGCCGTCGGGCGAGCGGGTGCCCTCCGGGTAGATCCCGAACAGCTCACCGCGCTCCAGGACCTCCAGGCCGCTCTTGATGGCGGCCTCGCCCGCGCCGCGCGCGCCGGAGCGGTCCACCGGGAGCTGGCCGACGCCCTTGAAGAAGGCGGCCGTCAGACGGCCCTTCACACCGGGCGTGGTGAAGTACTCGGCCTTCGCGATGAAGGTCACCTTGCGGTCGAGGACCGCGGGCAGGAAGAACGAGTCCGAGAAGGACAGGTGGTTGCTCGCCAGGATCGCCGCGCCCTCGGCGGGCACGTTCTCCAGGCCCTCCACCCAGGGCCTGAAGGTGACCTTCAGCGGTCCCCCGATAGCGACCTTCATCGCGCCGTACAACAACCGAGTGCCTCCTGTTTGTCGTCGATCAGACCTTAACCCGCCCCGCGCGCAAAGGAGCCGACGGCCCTGGTCGGTGTCAGTGCCGTCGCGTACGGTGAAGCACATCTGGACTTCACGTCACTCTCATGAACCGTCCCTCTCATGAACAGGAGACCGATGGTGCCGGTCCTTCCTGGAGCCGAGCCGTTCCGCCACGAGGGCGGGGAGGTCGGCGTCCTGCTCTGCCACGGGTTCACGGGCTCGCCCCAGTCGCTGCGCCCGTGGGCGGAGTACCTCGCCGAGCACGGCCTCACGGTGTCGCTGCCGCTGCTGCCCGGGCACGGCACCCGCTGGGAGGACATGCAGCTCACCGGCTGGCAGGACTGGTACGCGGAGGTGGACCGCGAGCTGCGCGCCCTGGGCGAGCGCTGCGAGCGGGTCTTCGTGGCCGGTCTGTCCATGGGCGGCGCCCTGGCGCTGCGGCTGGCGGCCCGGCACGGTGACGCGGTCAGTGGCGTCGTGGTCGTCAACCCGGCGAACAAGGTGCACGGCCTGTCCGCGTACGCCCTTCCGGTGGCCCGTCATCTCGTCCGTACGACGAAGGGGATCGCCAGCGACATCGCCCTGCCGGGCAGCGCCGAGCTGGGGTACGACCGGGTGCCGCTGCACGCGGCGCACTCCCTGAGGAACTTCTTCCGGCTGGTCGACCGCGAGCTGCCGCAGGTCACCCAGCCGCTGTTGCTGTTGCGCAGCCCGCAGGACCATGTGGTGCCGCCGGCCGACTCCGCGCGCGTGCTGAGCCGGGTCTCCTCGCGGGACGTCACGGAGATCCTGCTGGAACAGAGCTACCACGTCGCGACGTTGGACCATGACGCGGACCGGATCTTCGAGGAGAGCCTCGCGTTCATCGGCCGGCTCGCACCCAGTGTCGGCAAGGAAGGGACGGCCGCTGGTGGCTGAGCACGACTCGGATCGCGAGGACCGCGAGCCGGAGGAGCAGGGCGTCCCGTTCGACGAGGACGCCGCGTGGGCCGCGATCGTCGCCGGTTACGGCGAGGAGCCGAAGGACCCGCCGGGCACGAAGCCGTTCAAGTCGGTCGAGGACCTGGCCCTGCTGGAGCCGGAGACGAACGACGAGAAGCCGGCTGACGACAAGGCGGACCAGGGAGAGAAGGGCGACAAGGAGGAGAAGCAGAGCAGACCCGCGGGTCCGCTGGGCAGCTCCATCTCCTTCGCGCCGGGCGTCGGACCGCGGGACTATTCAGCCCGGGAACCGTCCGAGGACGACTTCGACGAGGACGACGAGGGGCACTTCGTCCCGCCGGAGCCGCCACCGCTGCCCGACGCCGACGTGACCGCCAAGTTCGCCTGGCTGGGCGTCATCGGCGGCCCCGTGCTGATCCTGCTGGCCGTGCTGTTCGGCTGGGACATGACCTGGTGGCTCACCACACTTGGCATCGGCGGCTTCCTGGGCGGCTTCGCCACGCTGGTGATGCGCATGCGCACGGACGACGACGAGCCCGAGGACCCGGGCCGCGGCGCGGTGGTCTGACTCCCCACCCACGCACGATCGAGGGCCCGCCCGGACGCATCCGGGCGGGCCCTCGTGTGCGTGATGGAACTCGATCCGCCGCTGCGGCGAAGGAGAGGTGACAACACGAAGCAGCCCAAGCCTTCGAGGCGTTGACACCACAGAAAGGAGCCCCGATGACCGTCGGACCGGGCGTCGGCACCCGCGCGGAGGATCGCGGGGAGAGTGACGCCCGTGTGATCGAGCGGTCCCGGGACGAGCCCGAACTCTTCGCCGTCCTCTTCGACCGGTACGCCGACGCCGTGCACCGTTACGCGGCCCGGCGACTCGGCACGGAGGCGGCGGAGGACGTGATGGCGGAGACCTTCGTCACCGCCTTCCAGAGACGCGGGACCTACGACCTCACGCGTGCCGACGCCCGCCCGTGGCTGTTCGGCATCGCGACCAACCTCGTGGGCCGGCACCGCCGGTCCGAGGCGCGCCGGTTCCGGGCGATCGCCCGCCTGCCGGAGCCGGTGGAGCACGAGGAGCCGGTCGCGGAGCGCGCGGTCGCCAGGGCCGGTGCCACGGGGGTGCGCCGGGAACTGGCGGCCGCGCTGGGCGGGCTGTCCGCCCGGCATCGCGATGTGGTCCTGCTGGTGGCGTGGGCCGGCCTCGACTACGAGGAGGCCGCCGAGGCGCTCGACGTGCCGGTCGGCACCGTCAGATCGCGGCTGCACCGGGCCCGCGGCAGACTGCGCGAAGCACTGGGCGGAACCGATCCGACGGCTTTCCGGGAGGCGGACGCCCATGCATGACATCGACGAACTGCGCGAACTGAGGGACTTCGACCCGGGAACCGCCCCGCTGGACGACGCGACCAGGCACCGCGCCCGGGCCCGTCTGCTGGCGGCGATGGACCGACCCGTCGCGCGTGTACGGCCCCGCCGCCCCATGCTGCGCATCGCCCTGACCGCCTCTCTCGCCGCCGCGGTGAGCGCCGGTGTGCTGGTCGCCGTACGGGACGACGGCGGCACCCGTACGCACCCCACGGCCAGACCGCCGGTCGCCGGCACGCCGACGCTGCAGAACGCCAGCGCGCGGACCGTGCTGGCGAAGGCGGCTGCCTATCAGCGGTCGCACGAGAAGCAGGTCGCTCCGCGCGACGACCAGTACATCTACTCCAAGGAGATCATCAAGGAGACCGAGCAGGGCACGGGAACCACGAAGACGTACGTCGACGAGGACTGGCGGTCGGTCGACAACTCGAAGTCGTCCTGGGTGATGGAGATCGGCAAGGGGTGGTGGTCGCCCCCGCTGAAGAAGAACGAGGGGGTGTGGCCGACGCAGGACTGGACGCGGCTGTCGAAGCTGCCGACGGACCCCGACAAACTGCTCAGGGCCATGCGCGATCCGTTCGACAGGACGCCGGACTACTCTCAGCCGATCAAGGCCGACGACTGGTGGATGATCGACTTCAGTCTCGAGGGCCTGCTGTACCGGGTGCCGGTCATGCCGGCGGGACTCCGGGCCGCCGCGTACGAGGCGCTGGGGAAGATCCCGGGGGTCAGGGCGACACCCGGGGTGAGGGACGCCCGTGGGCGCGTGGGCATCGGGATCACCTACAGCGACAAGGGCCGCCCGAGTCTCGGCACGATGATCTTCGACCCGGACACGTACGCGTTCCTGGGCTTCCGGAACACGCGCACCTCCGGTGACGGCAAGGACAAGAAGACGTACATCCAGCTGTCGTACCTGGACAGCTGGGCGGTCGTCGACAGGGTGAAGGTGCGGCCGGCCGCCGGGGGCTAGGTGTTCTGTCTCGGGAGGTTGTGGACGGGTGAGCCAGGTCTCAGCTGAGGGATCTTGAACGGGTGAGGGCCTTCCCGTTCGGTGTGGATTGCGACG